>CAMZDZ010000133.1 GCA_947305535.1 uncultured Fibrobacter sp. | reverse complement strand
AATATAAATGGCGGGCCGAGACCCGCCTTTTTTGTTTCTGTATTTCTGGGATTCCTATTTCCGGCCCGCGTGCATCTGCTTCTTGCACTCGTACATGGATGCGTCCGCGCTGTGCAGCATGTCGTCCATGTCCTTGTAGTCGTCGGAGGAGTGGGCCACGCCGTACGCGAAGGTCACGGACTGGTCTACGATGGTGATGCCGGCAACAGCCTTCTGCATGCGTTCCGCGCAGGTGAGGGCACCCTGCCTGTCGGTATCGGGGCAAAGCACCATAAACTCGTCGCCGCCCATGCGGAACAGCACGTCGGAATCGCGCAAAAGCTTCTTGACTACGCCCACCACGCTACGCAGCAGCAGGTCGCCCGCCTGGTGGCCGTACTTGTCGTTGACCAGCTTGAGGCCGTTCAGGTCGAAGTACACCAGCGAGAACGTCGTCCCGTAACGCTTGCTGCGGGAGAACCATTCCCGGAGCGTGTACATGGCGTGGCGGCGGTTGTAGCACTTCGTCAGGTCGTCGGTCAGCGAGATGTCGCGCAGGAACCGGAGCGTCCTCGACAGGCGGATATGCACGTTGACGCGAGCGAGCAATATATCGGCGATGGCGGACTTGCTGATGAAATCCGAGGCGCCGGAATGGAAGCCCTTCGTCACGCTGTCGGAATCCTCGCGGCTCGTGAGGAAGATAATCGGGAGGTCGTCCAGGGCGTACATCTGCCGGATACGCAGGCACACCTCGAAGCCGTTCAGGCTCGGCATGTTGATGTCGAGCAGGATAAGGTCTACCCGTTCATGTTCAAGTCGTTCAAGAGCCTCTTCGCCGGACGAGCAAGTAATGACACTGTACCCGACATGCGACAGGAGCTCGCTGGTCTTGTCCAGCATTTCGACGTTGTCGTCGACAATTAGAATTCTTTCCTCAACCATGTTTCCCTCGCCGCGGAACACAACGAACCGTACCGCAGCACATCTAATCTAATATACTTTTGAAAAAAAAGGCATACCATTGCCAAAGGAAATCTGGATACTCTTTTTTTTCGCCAAAAAAAGCCGTTTTTCCCATATAATGTAACATCTTTATAACAAACGTTGCTCTTGCTGCAACCTCTAGAGGAATTCCAGCCGGGGAACTTCGGGCACCACGCCGCGACGGAACGCGTACTCGAAGAAAAGCCTGAGCGATTCCTTGCGCGCGTCCGTGAATCGGTAGTCCAGCGCATTGTAGTACTCGTCCACCACGGGCCGCGGAAGGTTCACCGGGTACCGCGCCAGCCAGCGGTCAAGCGCCCCCGCCTTGTCTTCGCGGAACTTCGCGATGCTTTCCTGGGTCGATTCCATATAACGTTCCACAACCGGGCGCCCTTCCGGCACAAGTGCCGCCTTCGAAATGACCCACGCCCCGAACACGAACGGGACTCCCTGCCAAGCCTGCCACAGCGTGCCGAGGTCGTAGCCGAAGGCAAACCGGTGCCGTTCGTTCTCCTCGAGCGCCTGGTCGCCGATCAAGAGGCACGCATCGTCGTCCGGGAGGACGGGGCCGCCGCAGACATAGTTCGGCTTCAAGGAAAAACGATCCTCCAGGAGAATCCGTAACAGGGTAACGGACGTTTCGCTCTGCGCCGTCATGCGGATGGACTTTCCCGAAAGATCCTCGATGGGGAACCGCGAAAAGAGCTTTACCGAACGGACCTCGAAACCGCAGGACGTGCAAAGGTCCGGCGAAAGGACGAACGCCCCGGGCTTCTGCGCGAACGTGATGGACGACGCCGGGGAAAGATGGATGCGCCCTTCCTTGAGACCCGCGCAATGGGCGCTGGGAGGCCCGTCCACAAAGCCGACACCGGGCAAAACGGCCTCGGCTCTCAAAAAAACGTGAAAGAACGGCGCACAGACCAAAAAAGGGATTCGACCAACACAAATGTCCATGCAAAAAAATTAACTTTTCTTCGCTAGCCTAGAATGGCTATTCACTGAACAAACGATTAAAGATAGTGATTAAGGTATAATGGCTGTATTTCACGTGAAGAAAACCTCCGTTGGGGATGACCAAACGAGCCTGGTGTTCAAGGGGAAAATCGTCGAAGGACCGATCAGCAAGGGCATGACCCTCGAAATCCCGGTGACCCAGGAAGCCGTCATCAAAATGGATATTTTCGATGTCGTCCAGTTCGAAAAGCAGAAGGACGACGACAAGAAGGTCGGACTCGTGGTCGATTTCCGGGACCTCCCCGATGACATGGAAGTCATCATGGGCCTGAACATCGCCGACGAAGACCTGACGGTCTCTGGCAAATAAAAATTTTTCGGGAAAGGGATGTTATGAAAAAAGAACGCCTGCGCGGTGTGAATTTGGGCGGCTGGTTCAGCCAAGTCGACTGCATTGAAGAAAAGGACCCGGCAGGTTTCCCTGGAATACTCGAGCACATCCGGACGTTCCTTTCCCCAAAGGACTTCGGGAGAATCCGCGAAGCGGGGTTCAACCACGTGCGCCTGCCCGTGGACTACTTTAACCTGTTCGAAACGGACTCGCTCAAGCCCAAGGACGAAATCTTTACGCTACTGGACAAGGCGCTCAAGGACATCCAGGCCGCTGACCTCGACGTCATCCTCGACCTGCACAAGTGCCCCGGCCACGACTTCCACCTAGGATCGTACCAGGAACAGCCCTTCTTCGTGGATCCAAAGGCCCGCGAAGGCGCCTGCAAGGTTTGGGCGTACATGGCCGAACGCTACAGCAGTCAGCCCCGCGTGATGATGGAGCTCCTGAACGAGCCCGCCGGCACCGATTCCAAGGTTTGGGACAAGGTAAAAGACGAACTTTTCTGGGCCATCCGCAAGCACGCTCCCAAGAACACCATCGTGGTGGGCAGCAACAAGTGGAACAGCGCCCGCGAATTCCAGTACCTGACCCCGCTCGACGACGACAACGCCATCTACAGCTTCCACACTTACACCCCGGTGACGTTCACGCACCAGGGCGCCGCCTGGATCAACGACCCGTTCTTCAAGATTGAACGCCCGTGGCCTGGCGACTACGCCCCGCCCGAGAACGGCGGAGCGACCAGGCTCGACGTGGAATACGGCAAGTGGGACAAGGCGAAATTGCAGGCAAGCATCCAGAACGCGCTCGACTTCCGCGCCAAATACGACCTGCCTGTCGCCTGCAACGAGTTCGGCGTGTACGTACAGGTCCCGCGCATCTACCAAATGGCCTGGATGAGGGACTTCATGGAAATCCTCCGCGACGCCGACGTAGGCTACAGCTACTGGAACTACAAGAATCTCGACTTCGGCATCGTCTCCAAGGGAGAATCGCTGCACAACAACCTGCCGCAATACGACAACCCGGAAAGACTCGACAGGGAATTGCTGGAGATGCTGGCGAGGGGCTAGACGAGAGAACGCTCGCAAGCGAGCTACAGACGAAAGACGAGAGAGGTTAGTAGTTAGGATCTAGGGATTGTCATGCCCGGCTTGGCCGGGCATCTCCTCTTGTTCTGTGAAGAAGGAGGTCCCCGACCATGCTTCAGCGTTGCTCACTTCGGCAAAGCTCAGTGCAGGCAGCACAGGCGTCGGGGAAGACATCTAATTAAATCATCTCATTCCACATCCCACATTACACATCCCACATTTCTCATAGCTCACGGCTCATAGCCGACAGCAGACACCTCGAACCTCGTGCCTCGTGCCTCGAACCTGGAGCCTCGAGCCTATTACAGCTCTACCAATATGCCGGCTTGCAGATAAACAAATCCCCTGCCGCTATCTTCAAGGAACTGGTACCCGCCCATCAACAGAATAGAGGAATAGTCCCCGTTCTTGATGTCGAAACCGCCGCCTGCACGCCAGATCATCTGGTGGTCGTCTCCGAAGGCGTATCCGATATCGCCTGTCGCCACGGGCAGCACCTGGCCTCCGATCGGCAGGCGAATCCAGGCGGAAGCCACCACGGGAATATAGCCGACATTGTCCAGCTCGTTGTATCCGCCGCCGATGCCGAAGAACACCATCTGGTCGATGGGGTACCAGACATGCCCGAACACATTCAGGTTGAAAGACGTAATGTCGCTCACCGCGTTGACGATGCCACCCTGGACATCCATGGTGAACGCTTCCGCCTTCGTCGCCGAAAACGACAAGGCACAAACAAACAGGATTGCAAGCAAGCGTTTCATATCAGCTCCTATGCGTCATCGTCGCCACGGGCCTCACGGGCCCAGCCACCACTCTTTTCTTTTCTGAACGAAAGGAAGAATCCCTTCAACATGGCCACGTTCATCGTGAGGAAGTAATACGCATGGGGCACCATGCGCGACACGCCCACGATGATGCAGAGAACAGTCACGCCAAAGAACAGCTGGTAGAACAGTCCCTTCGGCAGCAGGATCGCATTGCACAAAGCCAACAAGATGAAAATATGGGGAGAGAACCAGCGCACGACCTTGTGGCAGAAGAACAGGTACGCCCGCAACGGACGGAACGGATTCAACAGGGGCAAGTACGAAATCAGGTAGTTGAAGTTGGCACGGCCGATGCGGACCTTGCGGCGGTATTCGCCGGAGGATTCCTTCGAAGTCTGCTCCGTGCCGATGGCGCTGCCGACGAACGTGCTGTAGTAGCCTTTCTGCAGAATCTTCGTCGTGATGTAGAAGTCGTCCATGACGCTCTTCTTTACCGGCAGTTCCGTATAGAGTTCCCTGCGAATGGCATAGAGCGCGCCGTTGCCGCCGATAAGCAAGTCCAACGCCCCCTCGAACTTCTTCATCTCGGATTCCAAATCCCAGTAAGAACTTTCGCCCTTGCCCAGCACGCTGCCGCTACGGTCAGACAAAATAAGGTGACCACAGACGCAGCCCATCTTCTTGTCGACAAATGGGCTCACCAGCTTGCGCACCGCGTTGGGGAAGAACATCGTGTTCGCATCGCTGAAAACGAGGATATCCCCGGTCGCATAACCGTTCAGCCGGTTCAGCATGGCCGCCTTGCCCGCATTCTTCGGCGCCTTCACAAGCGTAATG
Source organism: uncultured Fibrobacter sp. (assembly GCA_947305535.1). Classification (GTDB taxonomy): domain Bacteria; phylum Fibrobacterota; class Fibrobacteria; order Fibrobacterales; family Fibrobacteraceae; genus Fibrobacter. Next base: position 1,411 of record CAMZDZ010000133.1, on the reverse strand, counting down.
CCCCGGTCGGCATAGCTGGCGACGATTTCTGCCGTCCTATCCGCCGAGCCGTCGTCGCCAATGAGGACCTGCAACTTTTCCTTGGGATAGTCGATACTCAGGATGTTGAGAATCTTGCGCTCGATGACCGCTTCCTCGTTATAAGCCGACACAAGGATAGTGACGGTCGGCAGGAACTTCTGTCCCGACGGCAGCGGCCTGTGCTTGCGCTTGAACAACTCGCTTATGAACGGGAGCGTTATCGGGAACAGCGCATAGCAAAGCACCAGCAGGCTCAAGGACACCCAGAACCCGACCTTTGCAACCAAATAAACCTGTTCCATTACCGCGCTATCCATTCTTTTTCTTTTATCAAAAATTGGTTCAACAAGTAACGCATGTCCGCGGCATCCATGGACTGCGTCAGAGTCAAGATGCTCATGCCCTTCGGGGCGACCAGCACTAAGGAGGGTACCGCAGACAGCTCCCATACGTCAAAATAGCATCGTTCCACGGTTTTGGCTTGGCCGTCACATACAATCGTGTCCTGTGATTCCGCATTCAGCTTCACCGGGATGAACCTGGAATTCAGGAGCGTGGCCACGCTGGGATCCGAGTACACGTTCTTTTCCATGACCTGGCAGGGGATGCACCAGTCGGCGTAAACCGAGACGAATACGAGTTTCGATTCCTTCGCGGCCTTTTTCAGCCCCTCCGTATACGAAAGCCAGTGGACTTCCTTGTCCTTCTTCAGGGGGACCGCAAAGGACAGGCCGACACTCAGGAGCAACAGCGCGACAAGTCTCGTCATGGAGCCCCCTTCTTCTGGCCCGGCGGGGCGCTGGACGCTTCGCCAATCAGCGTATCGATGCGAGCTATCACGGCCCGCTGGAACGGCACCCAGCTGGCGTCATCGTCCAGGACCTTGTCGATGGCGGCCTTGTAAGATTCCACCGTGTAGCCGTGCTGCTCAACAATGCTCTTGCGCGCAATCCTTGCCTCCGGGGAATCGGTGCCGAGGGACTGCTCCATGGCGCGGATGTCGATATACGTAGCGACAAGCTTCGAATCAACCGACGGGCCCGTCTTTTCGCACGCCGCAAGCGCAACGCACAACAGCGACAGGAGCACTGCCGCAAAAGCCCGACCCGCCCTATGTCGCAAGAACCGAACCACAGCCTATACCCGCACCTTCCGGCTACTTCGCCTCTTCGAGCGCATTCTCGAAAAGTCCGTCGATGTATTCGCGCTTGTTGAATTCCACGAGCTGGTCAATCTGCTCGCCCATGCCCACCCAGCGAATGGGAATCTGCAGCGAGCTCGTGATGGAAAGGACCGAACCGCCACGCGCCGTGCCGTCGAGCTTGGTCACCACGAGGCCGGTCAGCGGGAAGCTCTGGTTGAAAATCTTCGTCTGGTTGATGGTGTTCTG
>CAMZDZ010000132.1 GCA_947305535.1 uncultured Fibrobacter sp. | reverse complement strand
CAGGACAAGCGCACGCAAATCCGCTGGGGCATCGAAGATTTCAAGTTTCATTTCGGTCGCATGCCCGAGGCCATGTGGCTTGCCGAAACAGCCATCAACCTGGACACCGTCGTGGAACTCATCAAGGCCGGCATCAAGTTCACCATCCTCTCGCCGACGCAGGCCGACAGTTTCCGCAGGCTCGGCGACAGCGAATGGAAGGGATGCGCCAATACCGATATCGATACCACGCGCCCCTACCGCATTTTCCCGCGTGACAAGGAAGGCAACCTTGTCTGTGAAGGCTACCTGGACGTATTTTTCTACAACCCCTGGCTTTCTTCGGCCGTAGGGTTCGAGCACCTGCTCCGCAACGCGGACACCTTCGGCGGCCGCATCCGCGACGCCTGGGACGCGAACCGCGAAGACCCGCAATTGGTGAGCATTGGTACCGACGGCGAAAGCTACGGCCACCACGAACCGTTCGGCGACATGTGCGCCGCCTGGCTCTACAACCGCTACGCTCCCGAGCACAACATGGTGCCAGTCAACTACGGCTGGTATCTCGAGAAATTCCCGCCGCAGCACGAAGTCCTCTTGAAAAACTTCCACAGCGAAGGCTGTGCCTGGAGCTGCGCCCACGGCGTCGGCCGCTGGTACCGCGACTGCGGATGTTCTACGGGCGGCGGGCCGGACTGGAACCAGAAATGGCGCGGCCCCCTGCGCGACGCCTTCAACCATCTGAAGGCCCTCGCCGACGAAATCTTTATAAACGAACTCAAGCACCTTACAGCAATGGACCCGTGGGATGTCCGCAACAAGTACGTTGACGTTCTCATCGCCCCCGGCGACAGCTACCGCCTGAAGAGTTTCCTCAACGCCACGCTTCTGCACCCGGACAACCCGGACGAATGCGCCAAGGCAGTGCGTTTGCTCGAAATCCAAAAATTCTGCATGTTCAGCTTCACGAGCTGTGGCTGGTTCTTCAACGACATCGAAGGACTGGAGCCCGTACAGAACATGCGCTATGCGCTGCGCGCCATGGAACTGCTCAAGCCGTTCCTCCCCGAAGGCCGCGACATCAAGGCAGAAGTCCTCGAAATCCTCGCGAAGGCCACGAGCAATGAGCACAAGTGGAGCGGAGCCGAAGTATTCACAAAGTCTGCCGAAGAAGACGTCCCCGCATTCGTCAAGCAGATGGCCGAACGCGCCGCCATTTACCACCTCGGGCTCGAGGACGACTACCTGAACAAGGACTACCGCCTCACCGCCTCGAAAATCTCGTCGCGACGCCGCCAGACCATAGTTTATACCACCTACAACGACACGACTATCGACGAGCACCATGCATCGACCATTCTCGTGCTTAACGACGCGCTCGGGAGAGTCAACCTGGTTGTCTGCAACGGCGACCCCAGGGAATGCGAGCTCTCGTTTGTCGACAACCCGAACATGTCTACCGAAGAGCTCAAGGCCGCATTCCCCGAGGCGTACGTCGTCCGCATGCGTGACCTCATGAGCGATTCCCTCAAGCGCATCAACCAGCTTTCGACACAGCGCCACCTGACGGAAGTCACCAAGACCTTCTCCAAGTTCGCGCTGGACCACGGCATTCCCATCGACTGCCTGGCCGACCCGGACCACACGCTGCCCGATACTATGCGCAAGATTCTCTCGCTTGAAATCAACGCGAAGATACACCACCTCGCGCTCACGTATCTCGACAATCCGTGCGACGAGGACTTCGCAAAAATCCACGAACTCATTGACGAGGCGAAGGCGCTGGACACCACATTCTCGTTCGGCGGCACGGGCCGCATGTTCCACAGGAAGCTCATGGGACTCATCGAGAACGTCGCAAGGAACCAGGACGAGGCATCCGTCAAGCACATCACGGGCCTCATCACCGTCGCAGACTGGCTGGAACTCTATATCGACAAGACAACGCTCGAGAACAAGGTCTTCCCCACTTACAAGAAGTTCATGGAAGACCCCAACGGCAAGCTGGCCGCGCTCAAGCCGATGTTCGACTGGCTGAACTTCGAGGTTCCCCATGCTTAACCTGTCGAAAGCCCCGCTCATCGACGCCCAAAAAATCGCCGAACGCATCGGCGAACTCGGCAAGCAGATTGGCGAGGAATATGACTTCGACATCCTTGTCGGGGTCATGACGGGAGCATTCATCTTCGTGGCAGACCTCTGCCGCGCCATGCCCAGGAAAAAGACACAAGTCAAGTTCATCAAGGCTTCGAGCTACGGGGACTCCACGGAATCCTCGCACAAGGTGAAGGTGAGCGGACTCGACAACGCCAAGATTGAAGGGGCTCGCCTGCTGCTGGTGGACGACATCCTGGACACCGGGCACACGATGCAGGCACTCGTCAAGGAACTTTCCGCGATGGGAGTCAAGGAAATCAGGACATGCGTGTTCCTCGACAAGCCCGAACGCCGCGAAGTGCCAATCAAGGCCGATTACGTGGGTTTTGAAATCCCGAATGCGTTCGTCGTGGGCTACGGGCTCGATTTTGCAGACGAATACCGCACTTTTCCGGATGTCTGGACGCTTGAAGAAAAACAATAACTATATTGGACATTATGGCACAGAATGATTCAGACGACGTTAAGCTCCACGCCACGCAAACCTTCGCGGCACTCGGCAACAAGTTCAGCAAGCTGCCCCGCTCGAAGCGTTTGATTATCATTGGCGCAGTGGCCCTGCTCATTTATATTCTCGGGTTCGTGACCTGCAGCGTCATGAACAGCGTCCCGACCGAAGGCATCATCGAGAAGGTGGCCGCCCTCCCCGACGCGAAGAACAAATGCAAGTTCCGCTACGACCGTGCCCTCGAATATGCCATCATGCACGAATGCGTCTTTGCCAAGGGTACACCCGGCAACGGTTCCAAGCTCGTGCAGCGCGTGAACTACTGCACCTGTGCGCTCGAAGGCGTGCAGATGAAGAAGCCGTATCAGAAGATGTTCGAGAACAACCTCGTGGACTTCACGTTCAAGATCCGCGAAGAGAACCTCTGCAACGAAGAGAAAAACATCCCGACGCTGGAAGCCGAAGGCGATCAGGGCGGGAACAACTAACCCCAGTTACAATATCAGCATTCCGTCGCCGTAGCTGAACAGTTTCATTCTGTTCTCTACGGCCATCTTGTATGCGGCCAGCGTATTTTCACGTCCGTAGAATGCGGACACGAGCAAGATAAGCGAGCTCTTGGGCCAATGGAAATTGGTGAGGAGTCCGTCCACAATCTTGTAGCGGTAACCGGGATAGAAGAACGCGTGCGTCACGCCTTTCTGCGGTTTCAGGAATCCATTCGCGTCGGCAATCGTCTCGATAACGCGGGTACTCGTTGTCCCGACCGTCACGATACGGCCGCCTTCGCGCTTGGCCTTGTTGATGATGTCGGCGTTTTCGGGCGTGAGTTCGTAATGTTCGCCGTGCATCTTGTGCTGGGTAAAATCTTCGACCGAGATGTTCTGGAAGGTGCCGGGCCCCACGTGCAGAGTCACTTCAGCCACGTACACACCCCTTGCCTTGAGGTCTTCGAGCATCTGCTCGCTAAAGTGCAAGCTCGCCGTCGGGGCGGCCACCGCACCGGAATACTTCGCAAAAATCGTCTGGTAAGCCTTCTTGTCGTCTTCGTCGTCGGGGCGGTTGATGTACGGCGGCAGCGGGACGTGTCCCTCGCGATTCATCACCGACTCGAGTTCCACCGGAGTCACCGCAAAACGCAGCACGCGGGCCCCGTCTTCACGGACGTCTTCGACGACCGTCTTCACACCCGCGATTTCGAGTTCGCGGCCGATTTTGAAAGCCTTGCCCGGACGCACCTGCGCCTCGTAGCGGGCGGAGCCGTCTTCGGCGGGAATCAGGGACTGCACCAGGAGCGTCTCGACCTCGCCGCCATGCAGCGTGTGACCGTACAGCCTCGCGGGAATCACCTTGGTATTGTTCACCACCAGGCAATCGCCCGGCCTGAACAGTTCCACAATTTCCGGAGCCTTCATTATATGGCGCTCGCCGCCATCCTTGGGGCAGTGCAGAATGCGCGTCTTGCCCTTACCCGCCGTACGAGTCGCAATCAGTTCCGGCGGAAATTCAAAATTGTAATCAGAAAGCCTGTGTTCCATCTTAACCCTGGAGAGATTTCATTGCTTCCTTGACGAGGTTTTTCATTTCGGCCTTGAGGCTTGCCGGCTTCAGGATTTCGACATCCGGGAGCACGCCCAGAAGCCACGACGTGAAATCCGGAGTGATGCGCAGTTTCAAATCCACGACAAAGCGAGACTTAGTTTCTTTTATGACCGCCGCCGGGACAAAGTTGGCCTTTCTGAACTGGCTCTGCAGCCACTTGGACTTGACCAAAAGCGAAATGTCCTGCGGTTGGAGATTAGCGTTTGTCCACTTGCCGAACGTGTACTTGTAATGGATTTTCGAATCGAAAGCGACCTTGATTGCAGGAGCATTCGTCGTCGTCATGTTGACGATATTGCAGACAACATAGTTCTTGAAAATCTGGGTTTTCTCGAATTCGTCGTCGGCAGCGATCAGGTACAGCGTATCCACGCGGAGCACGAGCTTAATCGGGCTCACCGTAACGCTCGTCTGTTCCTCGTCCTGCGTGGAGCTGCGGTAGGTGATATTGACTTTCACGCCGTCGTGGATGGCCTTGAGAATCTTGGAAACGATGGTGTCCTTGAGGTTGTGGTCACAGAAAGGACCATAATCCAGTTCAAAATCGGGGTCCAGCGAAATGGCAGCGGCCTTGAAGGCGTCCGGGTCGGTCACGCTCAGGGAGCCGATGAGGTTGTCGATAATCTTGCGGTTCTTCACGCCCGTCGGGGAATCGTTTTCGAAAGACTTGCGGAGCTTTTCTAGCTTCTTCACGAGATCCTGATTGAAGTCCGTCTTTTCTTCGGGCTGGATGACATAGAAGGTTTGCCCGTCCTGCTTGAACTTGTGCAGACCGCAGTTTTCCTTTTCGAGTTGCTGGATATGGCGATAAATCGTGCGGGGTTTGCAATTGAGCGAGATGGCCAAACTTTCGACCGTCATTGGCTTGCAAAGAATATTCTTAATGTTGTTTATCTTTTCGTAACCCGTAGCCATAACGACTCCTTTATTTCAAAATGATTCTCAATTTATTTTCTACCGACGGCGACTTGGTCGCCCTCATGGTCGAAAGAAACGCAAGTTGTTTCTGGAAATTGGAAGACACGCGGCCTTCCAGCAAAAATTTATTCCTGACAAACGAAACCCTTATCTTTGCCCCTGAAAGGAGCGAACTCGTTTCGAGCGACCTTTCAATTTCTTCGCACAGTTCCCGGTTGGGCATCGCATCCATCGGGAGTACGTTCAACGAGAAAACAAGTTCCTGCACACCGGGATAATCCGTAATGCGGTGTTCCAGTTCCTTCAAGTCGTAATCCTCGAAACACGAAGCGGTTACCGTCACCTTGCCCTGTTCAACCTTCACGCCGTAATCGAACACACGCACGCCGGGCGTCTCGAGAATCGAAAGGACGTCGTTCTCCATCACGGAATCCGAAACGAAACTGCTTGTCGCGACTCTCATGAAGTCGACACAGCCGCGCACTTTCGGAAGCGCCTCGACACAGCCCTTGAGCGCACGTTTCACCGAGAGGTTGCGGACCAGACCGTCCAAGTAGACAACGCCCTGCCCCACGTTCACCGAAATGCGGCGGGCATCATCGGGGAAAAGCTGGTTCAGCCTGTTGCGCACGATTTCCGCGAGCTTGGGATTCGGCAAGTTCTGCGAAGTCACCGGCAGCGCGAGGAAAAGGATTGTCCCGTCGTCGAGCAGCACGGCAAGCAGGTCCTTCTCGCCATCGTTCACCAGGCCGACCGCTACACCAAAAGCGTTGCGGATGGCATGGTAGACATGGTCGCCGATAAGCGTCTGCGCACTCTGCGCCGGAAGCAGGCGGTATCCGTCAGGAGATTCTTCCTGGTTAATGACGACGTTCGGGCATTCCACCTTCTGGTCGGGGCCGCCATCGTAACTCAGCACGATGATTTCCTTTTCCGAAGTCTGGAAATAGCTCTTCACGAATCCCGGTTTCGCCTTCCCCTTGAAATACAGCCAATTCCCCGGGGCGACCCTGTTGCGTCCGTAAATCTTGGTGTAGTCTCCGTTCCGCGTCTTGTCGCTACAGAAAGAGAACTCCTGCGAAAACGCGACGAACACGGACTGGCACTGTTCGCAACAACAGAGCAGCGGGATTCCCGAATTCATGCCCCCGTAGGTCGAATAGGCTTCCCTGGCGTACACTCCGTGCCCGACCACGCGCTGGCAGCGGCGGCAGAAGAGCCTTTGAGTGTAGAGCCTATAAGGAAACTGGGTGCGCATGAATGCTTAGGGGCTAGAGGCTAGGATCTAGGGAAATTATTTCATTAGCGGGAGGGCGACATCGATGCGGCGGAG
>CAMZDZ010000131.1 GCA_947305535.1 uncultured Fibrobacter sp. | reverse complement strand
ACGCCGCGGGTTTCCTTCCACCATTCGTACATGTTGCGGAGCCCCATGCCGGACACGAGCGGTTCCACACCGGGCACGGTGCCAATCTTCTTTTCCATGTAGTCGTGGAATTCCTGGGAATCCTTGTCGAAGGGGGCAAACGTGGAGTGTCCGCCTTCGGAGCAGGCCGGGATGTACTTTTCGCCGTCAAAGGCGAGGAAGCCAACGCCCATGCCGGTACCCGGGCCAATCACGGCCTTGGTCGCCTTCTGCGGGGCGGGAGTGCTGCCGTCGGTATGAACCAGCTTGAAAATCTGCTTGGGGTCGTCCACGTCGAGAGTCGGAATGCCGTAGCTGATGGCCATGAAGTCGTTGATGACAAGTGTCGGGATACCGGTCGCCGAGGTGAGGGCCTCGCCGTCGACGCACCAGGGGAGGTTCGTCATGACGCACTTGTTGCAGCTCACGGGACCGGCAGCGCTGATGCAGATATGGCTGGGCTTAAGTTCGGCGCGGGATTCAGCCGCAATCTTGAGAGTCTCGCGGATAGGTTCGTCAAGGCCGCAGATATCCTTGCTGGGGCAGACGGTTTCGAGAATCAGGGTAAACTTGCCGTCCTTGAAACCGACGAGGCCAAGGTTCGTGTTGGTACCGCCAATATCGCCAGCGAGGACGAGTCGGTCAAATTTCGCATCGGGATTAAGCCATTTGATTTCCATAATAAAACTCCATTTTGCATTTTGAATATAGGAAAAAATACACGCATTGCACAAATCTACGGCCAAATGCCCCGAAAAGATTCCCTTTTTGCCCCCACTTGGCAAACGGACAAAGTTCATTTAGATTATTTTATTACGGCGGCTATCCGCAGAATAGAGGAAAAAATGACGACATCCGAAGACATACTCAACAGGAACGAAAGCGAGGCGAACCTGCTTGCAGGAAACCTCATGCTCATCATCTGCGTTATATCGGTCGTCCTGATTTTCCTGCTGCTTCTCCTCGGCTCGTTCATCCCGTTCGACCTTCTCCTGCCGCTCCTGATTTCCGGGAACATCATCCGCATCCTGCTTTTCCTCCTTATCCGGCAGCGCAATGGACGCGGACCGCACCTGAAATGGATTATCACCCTGTACATCCTCGGCCTGGCCTCCATCGTTTCGACGTTGTTCGGCCAAATGGAATGGGTATTTTTCGCAGGTCCCATCTTAATCGCCACCCGCTATTACGACGTCCGGTTTACCCTGAAGATTGGCGCCATCACCATCCTCTGGGCCATCGCCTTCAGTTTCTGCCTTATCCCCATCAGTATATACTCCGGGCTAATCGATCTCAACCTCGCGGAATTCGGTGAAGAAGTAATCCTCAACGTCCCCGCAGGGTTCCTCGGACTGAACAAGGCAGTCAATGCCACAGCGCAAAACCTCGACCTCACTTCCATTTTCGGCACGGTGGCCATGTTCGACCTGAAGGCCGCGCTCATCCTGAGCGTGGAAGTAATCCTCGCCGCCCTCCTTACCAAAAACGGACGTCAAATTATCAAGAACGAGATTACGGCCGTTAGCGCAATCGCCCAACAAAAGAGCAACGACCTCGCAAACATCGACGCGCTTGCCGATAAAATCAACGAACTCTACTTTATCAACCCCTTCACTTCGACATTCACCCATGTCATCCGCAACAAGAATAAGTACTTGGAAGCTCTCGGAAAGTACTTCATCTTCTCGGAAGACTTTTTCGTGAGCGTCGCAAAGAACATCGCACCCCACGTCCACGAACTGGACCAAAACGCATGCCGGCGGTTCTTCTCCAGGGAGAACTTCATGCACATCTTTGTCACGGGCGAACCCGAAATCATCGAAGCCCGGTGGCTGTTCTCGGGCGAAGTTTTCTGGGTAAGGAGCAAGGCCATCCTTGGATACGACAAGAACGGAGAAAAAAGCGTCGTCCTCAGCGTAGAAGAAATTTCACCGGAAAAAGAAACGCAGAAGATGACATCCGTGCTGGCAAGCCTTGCCGGCGACTTCGACTACATCAGCCATATCAACATCGAGAACAACGAAGTCACCCGCATCCACACCACGGCAAGGTTCCTGCAAGAAATTATCGCAATCGACCACAAGACCCCGCCTAACACATTCTCGGTAGACAACTTCAACATTTTCATGTCCAAGATTATCTATCCGGACGACCTCCCGGATTATCTCAAAGGGGGCATGAACATGGCATTCCTCAAACTGCTGCGCAAGGAAAAGCTCATCCAGTTCCGCTGCCGCGTAAGGATGGACGGCGGATTCTCCTGGTACAACACCAAGCTCATCATTGACGAGAACAACCCCTCCAGCTACGTTGTCGGCCTGATGAACATCGACGACGTTGTCAAGTCCGAGAACGAGCAAGTGAACCGTGCCGTTTACGAAAACGCAAGGATATTCGCCAAGGCGTTCACCCAGCGTTACGCCGTTGCCTACTACGCGGACCTAGCAAACAAATCGGTCACGACGTTCCAAGGAGAAAATGTCACGGACCGGTACTACGACGGCAGCCTCACTTATATGGAATCTGCGGAAAATTTCATCGTAGAGAACGTTCACGAAGAAGACAGGGCAAGGATAATCCAATATATCCAGCCCGAATACATCCGTTCGCATCTCGAAAAGGAAGGCTCTTACTCCACGACGTTCCGCGACATTTCCACGACGCCGTGCAAGCTCTTCCGCATCGAAATCTTCTGGGGTCTCGACAAGGACCACGCCGTATTTGCAATCAGCGACATCACTGACAAATCTTCCGAAGAAGCTCAAGGCTAACCGTTTCCGCCGTCCCGATTTAAATATATTGTCGGTATGCTGCACCTGAAATTTTCCCTGAATCTCGAAGACCTTGCCGACGAACTGATCAAGGCCGTCAAGGATTCTTGGGGAAACCCGTTCCAGACGCCCGTGGTGATTTTCCCGGACCCGAAACTGGAGCAATGGTTCAGGCTGCACTGGGTCAAAAAGTGCGGGACGCTGGCGAACTTGAACTCCATGATGATAGACAAGTTCCTGCTCAAGATTCTCCACGAAGACGACAACACCAAGAAAAAATTGAACGCGGACCTGCTGAGGAACGTCATCTGGGCTTACCTCTACGGAAGCGACTACCACCAGCTCGGCGACGAGGTTGTGCGCTACCTGGAAACCGACGGCAAGCTCGACGAACAGCACCTTTTCGACCTTTGCGGAAAGATGGCCTCGCTCTTTCTGGAATACGAGACTTCGCGACCGGCAGGGTTCATCCGCAAGAGCGGCGGCAATTTTGCCGACGGCATTCTCGACTGCTGGAAACAGGGTGCGTTGCAAGACTTCTTTGACGGCGGCGACCGCGAAAAATGGCAGCGGACGCTATACTCCAAGGTTTTCCACCAGCAGGGCACCGAGCCTTCGCTGCTGACCCGAGCCTTTGACGCGATGAACGAGCGGAAAAACGCAAACCTTCCGCAAAAATTCAATACAACGTATCTGACCATTCCCTTCCTTTTCAAGGACTGCATGGACAACCACGACGGGAAATTCCATTGCGAGCAGTTCATGGGCGAAAACGGTCCGCTGCCGGTATTCATTTTCGGGCTGACGGGCATGGGACAGTTCTACCGCGTCATCTTGCAGAAGTTCGCCGAGAAACACGAAGTATTTGCATACATACAGAACCCGTGCATGGAATTCTGGGAAGATGCCACAACGCCGTACGGCGACATCCACCGCAAATGGCGTTCGCACAAGGGGAAATGGCAGGGCGAATCGGGACCCATCCCGGACAATATCCGCGACAGGCTCTACACCCAGATTGACGAGACCGCCGACCCCGACGACGACGATACCGAACAGGGCGTAGATTCCTCTTCGGAAAACGCGCTGCTGTGCTACTGGGGAAAGTCCGGCCGTGACAACATAAAGCTCTGGTGCCAGGCGGCCGACTACGATTTTGAATTCGCGGGCGACATGGACTCTGGAACGGGAGCCGCGATTCCCACGGACAAGCTGCTGCATAAGGTGCAGTACATGGTGGCAAGCCGCAGGAATGATTTGCCCGGCTTTGCATCTTGCAAGGCAGACGACAGTTTCACGCTGACGGCCGCGCCCACGAAAGAACGCGAGATGGAAGCGCTCCACACGCAAATCTGCAAGCTACTCGCCGAAAAGGACGCAGACGGCAACCCCGTAAACCGCATCAGCGACATTCTCGTTTTCTCGCCCTGCCTGGACGACTACCGCACCGCCATCTACCAGGCGTTCGACCAGAATTCCGGAGCGCCGCAAGGCAAGGAAGCCGAGGGGACGTCTTTGCACGTTCCCTTCTCGATTGTCGATTCCCCCGCGAAGGCTTCACTCACGGCCGAGGCGCTGGAAGCCCTATTTGCCGTACAGAAAAACCAGAGCCTGAACCGCCCTGCATTCTTCAGTCTTATCCGCAATCCTGTCGTGCAGAACACGCGCCACATTACCGACGATAACGTGGAAGCCTGGGAAACGTGGGTCAGGAACACGAGTACGTTCCGCACACGCAACAGTAACAAAGACGGCAACGACTGGAAAAAGAACCTGCGCAGGGTTCTCGCGTCGCGATTCGGTACGCACACCATAGACATGGACGGCGAGGAATGCCTCCCCTATGCCGACATGATGAGCGCGAACAGTACAGCACTGAGCCGTTTTGCCGACTGCATCGACGAACTCGAGGAATGGATTGCGCTCGCGCATAAAGAACCCGCCGTAACGCCCGCCGTGCTGGACAAGGTTGTGAGTTTCCTGAACAAGTGGATTGCCATGCCGAACCCGCCGGAAGGTTTCGCCGGCGAAACCATCATTTTCCAGAACGTGACGGCAGCACTTGAAAATCTGCGCATCCAGTACGATGCCGGCGCACCGGCCATTTCGTGGGATTGCATTTCGCAGACGCTCTGCAGCGCCGCCGAAAGTTCCGAATACAGCTGCGGCAACCTCTTTGTCAACGGGATTACCTTCTCCAAGTTCATCCCCAACAGGATTATCCCCGTAAAGCACCTGTTCTTTATCGGGGCGGATTCCACGAGTTTCCCCGGCACCAAGACGCAGAACACGCTGGACTTGCGCAAGGCCGTGGCGCCGTGGCCCGGCGACGACTCGCCTATTGCAAAGCGCCGCTATGCATTCCTGTGCCAGCTGATGTGCACGAAGGAAAGTTTCCATATCAGCTACGTGAACAAGAACATTGTCAAGGACGAGGATCTTTACCCCTCCTCCGTCGTCAACGACATCAGGAATTTCCTCAAAACCGCCATCAGGAAAAGCGCTCTTGGCGAAGGCCGCAAGCTCTCTGCGGCCGAGGCAAAAAAGCAGGCCGAAAAACTGTGGCCGCAAGAGGAAATCCCGCTCGACGAGACGCGCCCCTACAGCGATTTGTTCACCTCGAAGGAATTCAGGAACAAGTCCGTGTACAAGAACATGGTGGCCCGCGGCGAATCCGGTTCGGGATACCCGCTGCTGCCCGGCTCCATCGACAAGAGCCCGGGATGGGTCAGCCTGTACCAGCTGAAAAGCTTCCTGGACGACCCCCTCCAATTCCGCATCTCGCAAATGATGCAGAAAGACGACGAGACGCCCAGTCCGGGCGAAGAAACTTTCGAGCCTATCGACTTCGACAGCCTGGAACAAAGTTCCCTCATGAAGAGCATGGTCGCGGCAGCCATCTCGGGCAATGCGCACGACCTGGAAGCTCTCCGCAAGTCGCTCACGCTGAACGGCAAGATTCCTGACGGGCAGTACGGAGAAAAGCTGTGGAAAGTCGCCGAGAGCCGCAAGGACGCACTGCTCCTGCAAATGCAAGGCATCCCGGACTCTCCCGCAAAAAATGCCGGATGCTGGACGTTCAAGGACAAGATTGAATTGCCTATCATCCAGCCCGACGGAACGCGGTGGACATTGTTAGGGACACTCGACTGGTGCAACAGCGAGCACAACAGCATCACGAGCATCACGACATCGGAAATGAAGGGCAAGGCCGGCAACAAGTATTTCAGGAACAGCAAGTACACGGGCCCGTACGTGGCAGCGCTCGCGCTCATTGCGCAAAAGGATTCCTGCAATACCGAGACCGTCGACATTTCCATCTACAGCACTAGAGGAAACGAGCCCAGCAAGGCGAAGGTGCGCATGACTCCGGAAGAAGCCCGCGCCACGCTCTCCGCCATTTACGACAAGGCGTTCCAGCAGAAGTATTCCAAGGCCGTCCCCATCGACATGGTCGACGAAACCATAACGACCTTCCATGAGTACTCCCAGATGTTGAACAATGCCTGGACGTACTTTGACAAGCGGCACCTGCTCGACAAGCGCAAGGACACGGGATTCGACCCGCAAAACGACTTTAACGGTGAACTGGGCGCATGGCAGGAAGAAGCGAAGAAACAGAAGAGTCTGTTCCGTATTGAAATCGGAGCACAGCAAAACACGGAGGGCGAACGATGAATATCGAAAAATTCGACCCCCGCAAGAACCTGTTCATCGAAGCCTCCGCCGGAACGGGCAAGACATACACGATCCAGCAGATCGTGGCAAA
>CAMZDZ010000130.1 GCA_947305535.1 uncultured Fibrobacter sp. | reverse complement strand
TCTTTTCGAACGGTTCTTCGACTTCTTTGACGCCCTGCATGAGGCGCATGTCGGTTGCAAACTTGTGGAGGCTCTGGGCGATGGAGCTGAGCACCTGGTTCACGCGGTTGTCCCACTTGCGGGTGTAGGTCTGACCCGTAATGGTGAGTACGCGCTTGAAACCGGCCTTCGCAGTCACGCGGCGGTCGAGTTCCATGATCTTTTCTTCGTCGCCGTTGAACAGGTCCATGAAGCTGGCCTGCGTACCGGTCGTGCCCTTCACGCCGCGGAACGGGAGGACTTCGATGAGGAAGTTCAGTTCTTCGAGGTCGATGAGCATGTCCTGGAGCCAGAGGCAGGCGCGCTTGCCGACGGTCGTGAGCTGGGCGGCCTGGAAGTGCGTGGCACCGAGCTGGGCCATGTCCTTGTATTCCATCGCAAACTTGGAAAGCTTGTCCATCACGCGGCAAAGGCGCTTGCGCACGAGAATCATGGCCTGCTGCATCTGGATAAGGTCGGTGTTGTCGCCCACGAATGCAGACGTTGCACCGAGGTGGATGATGCCCTTGGCCTTCGGGCACTGCACGCCGTAAGCGTAAACGTGGCTCATCACGTCGTGACGGCGACGCTTTTCTTCTTCTTCGGCGACTTCAAAGTTGATATCGGTGGCATGGGCCTTGAGCTCGTCCACCTGTTCCTGCGTAATCGGCAGCCCCAGTTCCATCTCGGATTCGGCGAGGTAGATCCACAGCTTGCGCCAGGTCTGGAACTTGTACTGGGGGCTGAAGAGGAAGCTCATTTCCTTGCTCGCATAACGCTTGATGAGCGGGCTTTCGAATTGATCACGCATGTTTAATCCTTGGTTAAAATTCTACAGGCGTAAATTTAGAAAAACAGACTTACGACTGGCTACCAAAGATGTAGGCCTGCGCCAAGAAAGAAGCATTTATGGTATTATGTGAACATCTTTGTCAATAAAAATATAATTTTCCAAAAAACGATACACCCACTAAAACCAAAGGCGAACAACAATGTTTAAAATCAGGAAAATCGTTATTCCCCTGGCAACCGCGATGCTGGTCGCCTGTGCCGGGAATCAAGGAAAATCGATTTCAACGGAACCCCAAGCACTGTCCGAAACGCAACCCGACGCAGCCCCCGCTAACGATGATGCCGCAATCGAAGCAAGCTACTACATGCAGCAACTTGCAGCAATCCGAGCAGATTCCTTAAAAGCCGTAGAAGCCACAGACTGGCTGAAATTCAGGAAAGATTTTTTAAAGTGCAAACTTTCTCAGCCAAAGCGCTTCAACGCCTCAGCACTTGAAACCGTCATAAAACTCGCTCGAAAGTCTGGCGATAACGAAGAAGAATTGAAAGTGTCAAAAGAGCTTCTAGACGTGGACTTTACGAATATCTTTGCGCATTACACCATTGCCACCAGTCCCAATGTCGATGACAACGTCAAGGAATTCCATCAAAAGGTAATCGGGAAAATACTACAGTCCATCAGAGACTCCGGCAAAGGATATTCCACAGAAACCGCCATGTACGTCATCAACATCGGCGAAGAATATGATTTCCTTCATTTCAACGGCTTCAAACCCATTCGCCAAGAGCTGATAGAGGAAAACGGTCGACAATACGATCGCATGATAACCGAAGGTAATGACGGAAAAAAATACCAGTTTTATTTTGATGTCACCGATTTCTTCGGTCACTATTAAATTTCATTGCACAACAACGCAAGCGACGCGGTCAGCGGGGCGCTCCAGTTGATGGCGACCTCGTTGCTCGCGAACGACGCCTGGTTGTCCACGTAGCTCAGCCCCGGAAGGATGCTCGGGTAAGGCAAATTCTTGTGGCCATCCTGGCGGTCCTGGTTTATCCCGCCCACGAGGAGCCCGGGAATCGGGTCGGTTATCCCGTCGGACCCACTGATGCGGTGGTGCGGGAACATGGGGGAACTCCAGGCGGAACCCGTCACGAAACTCACATTCACGGGGTTGCATCCATAGATGAAGTCCAGGTGGGCGTAGGCGTAGCGCACGTACTCGGGCATGTTCGCCCACGTATTCGTCACCAGGAGTGTCAAGGCGAAGTTGGCCAACACTCCGTTACTCCCCCACGGGAAATACCGCAGGGCTATTCCATAGGCGTCGTCCGCCGCAAGCGCGACAATCTTGTCCGACTCGTGCTCGAGAGCGATGCGCGCCCTGTCGCGAAGTTCAATGTCGCGGTTCTGCAGCGCAAGCGCCATGTAGCCCAGGTTTTCGGTATCGTGCCAGTTGATGTCCGGACGCGGAGGCATGTCGGCCAAGTCCTGGTAAAGCTGGTCGTGCACCTCGATGCAGTCCTGCAGGTCCACCTGGCCCATCTCGCGGAAGAGCATCGCGCGCGCCCAGAAGAACTCGTCACCGACGCGCACATCGCCGTAGGGGCCGCTCCCCTCCGTATACGGAGGGAATCCCTCGTCGGGATTATCCAGCGCCCACCGGTAGGCGCGGATGGCGGCGCCGATACATTTTTTCGCAAAGGCGGGGTCCGATTCCGCAAAGATGCGGTGCGCCTGCGCCAGTGCCGCGCAGAAATTGAGCGAAGAAGTCGTGGACTTCCCCACGATCTGGCGCTTCTGGCTGTGGTCCGAAACGGTCGGCGTCACGAAGGTATCCCAACGCTCCGGCGAGACCTTGAAGAAAACGCCACCGTCGTCATCCTGCATCCGCAAGAAGAACTCGAGTTCAAAACGGACCTCTTCGCGCAGTGCATCCAGGGACTTGGAAATCACGGGCGAGCCCAGCTCCAAAGCAAGCATCAGCGATGCGACACTCACGCCGCCGTTCACGATGTACTTCCCGTAGTCGCCGGCGTCGTACCACCCGCCGTGGGCGTTCCACGTCCCTTCCCTGTTCATGGAATAGTGGAACGGGAGCTGAGTGTCGATATGCGCCAGGGGGCGCGCCCACTTGCCGGCAATCTCGGGCTTGAGTTCGACACCGCTGCGCTGGTAATAGAAAGACTTGATGTTCGCGTCCAGCTGCGACAGGAGCCAGTTGTCCGAAATCTCGAACAAATGCGATTCCGTCCCGCAGTTTATCTTGTAGCGGCCCGGCTTGCGGAGCTTGGAGAAATCCCCGACCAGAAGCGTTTCGCCGCTGTACTTGCAGGGGCCGCGGTACGCGAGGTTCCCCTCGAAGGCGACCTCGCCCGCTTCCGAAAGAATCAGGAACTTGGGACCCGAGACGACATCGATGTCGGCGGCAGAGAAGGTGAACGCCCCCTCGGCAAGAGGCTTGTTGTCTGCGCCCACCTCGAACGGCTCGCCCTCGTTCACGGCGACGTAGAAATACTTCGGCGCACGGCAGGCATAGCCGACATGGTTATAGCGGAGGTAAGCTCTCATTCCATCAAGTTCCATGACACAAAAATAGCTTTTTTAACACCCATACAAAAATGGCCACCCGAAGGCGGCCACAAAATTGAATTGGGTTAGAATTAGTTGTCCATCAGGCAGCGGACAGCAGCATAATTTGCCTTAAGCGTCGCTTCATACGAAACCGAGGCATCATTGATTATAAATATGATGTTAGCCTTATCATAAAGAGAACCATTCTTTTTCTCGGAGCCACCCCACATCATAAAGTATTGACCAACCGAGCCTTCGGTTCCATTGCCGGACGGAACAAAGTTCAGCCCAAGTTCGTCAGTACCATTGTTATCATGGCCTGTTTCAGCCCAGCCCGTCGTCGACCTGAACATATCCGACGGAGCGCCTTTGATACCATCAACCAATCCGTAATAGAGGAAAAGCTGATTCAGTTCGTAGAAATTGGGCAGATGCCAGCCATCCGGACAAATCCCCTGATGCAGGCGACTTAACACCGGCTTCGAGCCATCGGAGCCTTCGTCATCAGCCGCGGAAAACCAGTCATAAAGGCGCCCATAGGCATCGCATTCATCTTCACCATTGCTGCAAACCGAATTTCCCTTCAAACCAGAATTGTAGTTCAGGTTCTGGGCCATCCAGACCTGGGTCTCGCCACCCACGTTCAAGGCGACATAGTTGTAAGCCTGGTCGTCGCGGGTGTCGCAGAACTGCTTTGTCTGGTCGATATCTTCACCGCCGCATTTGCCCGTAAGCGCGACGACCTTGCCGGCAAGGCAGAAGCTTGTGACCGGATTGTAGGGGGTTCCACCGCACTGGACCGTGTTCACAGCGAAAGTTCCGTTGCTGCAGGAGAACACAATGTCACCTTCTTCGCTGATTTCGGCAGAACAGTCACCATCGGTTCCATCCGTCAGGGTATCCACGACCGTGTTGCCGCAAGTAATCTGCACACCTTCGGCAATCTTGTTTGCCGTGCAGCTCGAGCCGGAAGGGCCGTTCTCAAGGGTATCCACGACCGTACCGCCGCAAGAGACCTCTACGCCTCCGTCGACCTTCTTGGCGGTGCAGCTTTCGCCGGCAACGCCATTGGTGAGCGTATCCACGACGGTTTTGCCGCAGGAAATCTCTACGCCTTCCTTGATCGTCTTGGCGGAACAGCTTTCGCCATCGGCACCGTCATCACCCTTGTCACCCTGATCGCCCTTGGCACCCTTGTCACCCTTGGCGCCCTTGTCGCCCTTGGCACCCTTTTCACCGTCTTCACCCTTCTCGCCGGGTTCGCCGTCGGCGCCCTTCATGTTTTCGCCACCGAAAGACAGCCATTCCTTGCTCGAGCAGAAATACGCCATCCCGGAATCGGCCACATAAATGAGCTTGCCTTCGTTGTCCTTGTTGCACTCGGGCATTTCATCGCCCTTGTCAACCAAATCCAAGCCGACGGTGGAGTTATTGGTTTCGTAAACCTTGGTGACATCGTCGCCGCTGCAAGCGAACAACGTTGTAACCACAACAGAGAGTCCAGTGAAACGGATTAAATTGTTCATAATTCTCCTTTTGCCAAACAAATTCAGACGAAATATAGCTTATAAATTATTGTTGAAGGCCCCGTTGCAGACAAAAGCACCAAAAAAAGCGTTTAAAAGAGATACATGCGGCATATTCCGCAATTTTCCGCCCCCATACCGAAAATTGCTTTTTTTACAGGAAAACAAGATACACTTGATACAGACACGTCCTTTATTTCTCTAGGAGGTGTTGTTTTACCCCCCTGCAGAAGGTAAAATTAGGGTGTGTATGGGTTTGCCGGGGGAAAAATGACATTAAGAAAGACAATTATACTTGGACTAATGGCGGTAGCTGCTGTGAGCGCAAAAGATTATTCCGGAGCAGAACTCTATACCAGCGAAACCTGGATGTACGGCAAGTTCGAAGCCGGCATGAAGATGGCCGCCGTTTCCGGTTCAGTAAGTTCCATGTTCCTTTACCACAACGACTCCTACCTGGGCGGAAGCGAGCCCTGGGTCGAGGTGGATATCGAAATTCTGGGCAAGACCCCGAACAGTTTCCAGTCCAACATCATTACGGGTTACGGCCCGAACAACAAGGTGACTAGCGAAAAGCACCACGAAATCAACCCCTCCTCCAACGAATCGTTCCATACATACGGCATGGAATGGACCCCGGATTACGTGGCCTGGATCCTCGACGGCAAGGTCGTCCGCAAGACGGTCAAGGGCCAGGGCGACAACAACCAGGTGCAGGACCTGGGCAAGAAGCCGCAGGGACTGCGCTTCAACCTCTGGTCGGCCGAAGACGCCGGATGGGTCGGACCGTTCGAAGACAACAAGCTCCCCGTCTACCAGTTCATCAACTGGGTCAAGGTCTACAAGTACACCCCGGGCGCCGGCGAAAACGGCAGCGACTTCACGCCTGACTGGAGCGACGACTTCGATACCTTCGACAATTCCCGCTGGCAGAAGGGCGACTGGACGTTCGACGGTAACCGCGTCGACATCAGCCCGAGCAATATTTTCATCAAGGACGGCATGGTCGTCATCGCCCTCACCAAGAAGGGCCAGGAAGGCTTCAACGGACAGATCCCCACGGACCCCGAGGGCGACCTGAAGAGCCAGCAGACCAACCCGCCGACCCAGGAATCCTCGAGCAGCGCGCAGCAGCAGGACAACCCGCCCGCCTCTTCCAGCAGCCAGCAGGTCAACCCGCCGCAACCTGAATCCTCGAGCAGCCAGCAGGGCACCGATCAACCGCAGCAGCCCCAGTCCTCCAGCAGCCAGCAGGTAACGCCGCAGCAGCCGGACGCCATTCCGCTGTCGGCCTACCCCGAACGCTACAGGATCGACCTGCGCCATTTCAACGCGAAGGGCGCCACGGTCCAAAAGAATAGCAGCAAGCACATCAAGGTTTTCTCCAAATAGAACTCCATAAGAATCCCACCCCCAAACAACCAGCCCGTGTGGCATTATGCCACACGGGCTTTATTGTTCGACATCCTATCCTGCAAAGGACATTTCGAAAACATCTGATTCTCCGCCAGTCACCGTTTTATTCTGAAACATAACGAATTCACCCCGGAAAGGGGCATTTTTGCGTCCAAAAACGTTTCATTATGGAACAAAATGGACATTTTTCGCATTTGGCACGGGTTTTGCTTATAGAAGGACGTGAAAAAAAGAGCCTGTTCAGGCTTAAAGAATTTAAAAATAGGAGACTCAAAATGAGCAAGATTATCGGTATTGACTTGGGTACGACCAACAGCTGCGTG
>CAMZDZ010000129.1 GCA_947305535.1 uncultured Fibrobacter sp. | reverse complement strand
AAGCGGGTTTTGCCATGGCCTTGTGCGCCGATTTTTGCCTAAAAATCATGCACAATTACGCACACGTTTTAGAGCACCGCAGCGATTATACTTTGCTCGGCATCTGCTTTTTCATGGTGGTACAGGCGTTATTCATTTATCGCCACACGCGTACAAGCGATACGGACAATAGTTCCCCATGGATTCTTTGCATTCCGTTTGCAGTCATGTTCATCACGAACGCACTCCATTTGTTCCGCATTTTCGAGGGCCCGACCATCCCTATAATCGCGACTTATGCGGCATTCCTGTTTTGCTCTCTCGCCGTCGCCCTCCAGGTTCCGAAAAAAGGCTACTTCCCGGCAAAAAATGCAAGAAACATCAAGCGCGGCATGATTCTGTTCGTCTGCTGCGATGTGTGCGTTAGCATTTCTCTTGCAACGGGTGAAAATCACTCTGTTCAAGAAATTGTGGCGACCGTTGCCAATAACTTTGTGTGGTATTTCTACACGCCGGCCTTGATTTTGCTTGGACTCAGCGGATACAAGAGCAAACGCCAATCGTAACTATTTACCATACATTCCGGACAGTAATTTATTTATGCTAAACAAAAAATCCTCGGACTTTCCCGAGGATTTTTTACTTCATTTGGCCATATTTATTTCAACAATCTGCCCTTGAAGTCGTAAGAACGAAATTCACGTTTTGTTCCATTTTCGTCTCCGAACTCTACATACAGCTTTCCGTTTTTACGATAAACTTTACTGCTATATGTTGGGGTGGAAAGTTGCGGAATGCTTTGAAGTGCTGTCGTTGAGCCTTTTCCCGTTGTATCCTTCGCTGGAATTTCCTCATCGGGTTTGAGCAGACGCCACACCTGGTACCATGGCCAATCGTCATTCCAACTTTGCACGACGCGTTCGCCATCTGTCGTTGCGCGCAGATAGTGTCCGCTATTTTGCATTTTCATGCGAACTACATTGCCTTCGTAACCGGATTGTTTTTCCAACGCAATTTTTTGATGGGCCCCGCCATTCCACTTGTACAGTCCCGCAGAAACGCCTGCATCCGTCTTTTCATTCGGGATTTCCACCACGACGTCACCAAAGTTTATGCGGTAAGCGGAGCCCGAGAGGGGCGTAACCGTCGCGATAGCGTTATTGCCTTTGCAGTCTCCGAGCGCAAGCTTATCTTCAGCCGTCTTGACCATGCAAGTTCCGAAGTTCATCGACATGATGCGAACTGTATCCGGCTTCGCAGGTTTTGCCTGCCATACTCGCACCCAGTCCGCTTCGAAATATGCGGGCTTGTCCGCTGTGATTTCAATATCGTCGCCCGCCCAGCCTCCAATGGCTAGGTTCACGATGATGTACTGTGCCGAAAGCTGCTTGATTTCGGTCGGTCGGTTGTAGCTCGCAAACTTCTTGTCGTCAAAGTAAAAACTGAGGGTCGATTCATCCCATTCCACCGCATATGTGTGGAAACCGGCTGAACGGTCCGTGTTGTCGTCCTTATGTCCACCGAAAGAAGCTTCGTGGTCCCACGCCGATCCGTGACTGTTGTACCAGCTCGGATCCGTGTAATGCAGGTAGTAATGGTGCTGTTTGCGCGATGCCGGAATTTCCAAAATGTCAATTTCGGGAGGCCAGCCGTCTTGGAGTGTCCAGAATGCAGGCCAGGTTCCTTTTTGCCACGGGGCTTTGAAGCGGCCTTCGATATAGCCGTACTTGACTTCAAATTTTCCCTTGGTATCAATAGCACCCGAAGTGTAGTCAACCGGAATTTCCTTGTTGTTGAACTTTGCCTTAGCCCTATCTCCCGTAGCTTTGGGGTGTTTTTTCTTTTCGCCCTTAAGCTTAAGCGTGCCATCGGAGACAATCACGTTTTCTTCGGCACAGTAGGCACGGTGGTTGTGCGTCGGTCCCCAGTTGTACGTCGGGTTCCACTTTGTCTTGTCGAGACTCGTACCGTCGAAGTTGTCTTCAAAAACAAGTTCCCAGCCGCTAAAATTGGACGGCGGCTCCGCGAAAGAAACTCCCGCAGCCAAAAGCAACAAACCTGCAATGGATTGCTTCGCAACGCTCACAATGACATTCTTATTTTTCATATCCACACTCAATCAAAATCAAGACGATAGCCGAGCAACCTCTCGTCTCTAGTCTCTCGTCTAATCTTTAACACAGCGAATCGAGAACCCACTGTACTTCTTGACCGTGTTGACGATCGCCAACTCGTTGCTGCAATTCAGTTCAACGCTGAACGCCAAGGTATCCCCGCCGGCAGCGAGATCCGCTTCCGTCGCGGACCACATGTACGAGCTGCAGCCATGGTTCGTAAACCCGGACTGTAAATCGTTGAAGAACGCCTTGCCCGCCGGGAGCGCCGTAAAGCCGAAGTCGTCCGTACCGCTGCCATTGTTTTCCCAGCCGCTCTTGGACTTGAGCACGTTCGCGCCTGTCCAGGCAATCGGGTTCAGGGTATCGGCACCGACCGCCGTCAACAGCGCGGTCCAGTCTTCGTTCGTCGGCAAGCGCCAGCCTTCGGGGCAAACCCGCTTCGCCACCTTCCACGTGTAGAGGCGGCCAGCCGATTCGCAGTTCTCGGGCTTATCCCAGTAGCACCAGTCGTTCTTGATAGAGCTCGGAGCCCCTTCGATGTCGAAGTAGTTCAAGTTTTCGGCCATCCATACCTGGCCGCCGATGGTCGTCGTCTTGTAGACAGTCCCGTCACGCGGGTCCGTCATGGAGCCATAGGCAAAGTCAGGATTGTCGTGCGTTCCCCTGGGGTCGTAGAAATGCCACACACCCACGCTGTCCGGATCGTGGCGCGCCGTATCGATGCCTTCGATGCCGTCAGGGAAAAGGATGTTGAAAAGGGAATCAAAAACAGCGGATGAATCGACGCTGGAAGAAGAGGACGATTCACCGACGGATTCCATTTCGCTTGAAAGTGCCTCCGCGCTAGAAGCAGCCAGTTCGCTTGACGTAATTTCTTCGCTGGAAGAAGACTGCACGTCCTCCGATTCGGAAGACATCTCGGGAGTCACTTCATCAGGAGACAACAGCCTCGACGGTTGCTGCATAGCGACGTCGACACTCTCGAGCGAGCCCTGTTCGTTTTCCGAGCTGCCGGGATTGCCGCTGTCGCCGCTACAGGCCGAGAACACGGCCACAAGCAAACTTGCACTTCCTATTGAAATGATCTTTTTCAGAGTCATAGCCAATTCCACCTATATCGTTCCCGTTTAATCTATGTTTTTTCAAGGGAAAACGCAATAGACACTGCGGCGGCCCACCACAAATAAACCGTGATTTAGGCGCCTAAACCACGGTCAAATGTCAATCGTTCGCTTGTTCGGATACGCGAGTCTATCGCCTGGTCGCGCGAGGCAGCTCGGCTGCGTGCTTTTCCTGCCAGATGGCTTCCAGCTGGGCACGTTCGGCCTCGGTCGCCCAGTCGGAATCCGGGAACTCCTGCACGATGATGCGGTAGCGGGTCGCCGCGGAATGGAAGTCGCGCAGTTCGCGGTAGATGTTGCCCATCTGGAGCATCGCGAAATAGCGTTCCTCGGGTTCGAGTTCCAAGTCCAGGAGTTCCTTGTACATCTGCAATGCCGGCTCCAGGTTGCCGGCCTTGAAAAGCATGTTGGCGACTTCAATCGTCGGCCCGCCGTCGGACACCGGAGCTGCCTTCTTCTTCGGGGCCACTTCCTTAGGTTCCTTCTCCACCTTGGCTTCCACCTTTTCCTGCACGGGCGCAGCGGGCTTCTCCGTCTCGGGCTTGGCCTGGACGGCATCGCCGCGCAGTTCGGCAAGACGGCTTTCGGCGGTAGCGCGGAACACGGCGCTCGGCGCAGCTTTTTTCAGATAAGCTTCCAGGTACTTCTTTTCCAGTTCCTTGCGCTTGCCTTTCTCGTAAACGAGAGCGAGGAAATAGTTGGCGTCGTTGCCGCGGTCCTTGTACGTAATGCCCTTCTTCAAGTTATACTCGGCCTTGTCGTATTCGCCCAGTTCAAAGCGGGTCAGGCCGGCATAAAAATATGCACCCGGGTCACCAGGACGCTTGGCCAGGATTTCCCTCCAGACCGGGACGACTTCCTTGTACTTGCCCTCATCGAACAGGGCCTTCCCTTTTTCGAACAAATCCTCGACGCTGGACTTCGCGACAGCCGCAGGTTCATTCTCCGGTTCGGGCTTGACGTCCTTCACGGGTTCCGGCCTCGACTTCACGGGAGCGGCCTCCTCGGCAGGAGCCTCCACCTTTCTTTCTGCAACCTTCGCAGGCTCCGTCTTGGGTTCTTCCTTCACCGGTTCGCTCTTCACTTCCGGTTCGGCAGGAGCGGCGGTTTCCGCCACGGGATTGTTCTTCGGGTCCTTCGCGCGTTCGGCTTCGGCCTTGGATTTCTGGTTCAGGGCTTCGTAAACCTTGGCGGCACCTTCGTAAGCCTCGCTCATCGACGGCTTGTAACGATACGCCAAGCGGAAGTTGGCAAGAGCGCCGCTGTAGTCCTTCATCTTCATGCGGACCTGGGCGGCCAAATAGTAAGCTTCGGAATTTTGCGGGTCGTCAGCCAGGATGGAGCGGTATTCCCCGAGGGCCTTTTCGTATTCCCCCTTCGCCTCGAAACGGGCGCCCTGTTCAACACGCGGATCGACGGCAAAAGCCGCAGAAAAACCCATCAACACTGCAAAAGTAACAATAGACGCAGACGCGAAAAAACTTTTAACCATATACCGCAATTTAGAAAAAACGGGCAAAGGCCCGGAAAAAGCCCCTACTCAAAATGTACCTAAAAACGGGAAAACAAGCACTAAAAGAAAAAGTGGTCTCAAGCCCCCGTAACGATGTGTTTTATTTTGAAACAAGAGAAAATGCATTCCCGTTTCATTTTTATACGCAACGCGTGGTTTCAGGGATTAAATCGGCCCAAAAAGAGCCTCGGGCTAAGCACTAAAAGCAAAAAATTTGCCAATCGCCCCCGAAAAGAGGAAAAAAGTCGCAAAATGGCAAAAAAAGCTCGGAAAACAGGTTTTGGCATGGAATTTGCTTTAAAGGGGACGAAACATAATACGCCCTCTACGGGCAATAATTTTAACAATGGGCGAAACAAAAGACGCCCGCAAAAAAGAGGTAAAACAAAATGATCAAGCCTTTAGCAGATCGAATCGTCGTCAAGCCGGCAGAAGCCGAAAAGAAGACCTCCTCGGGTCTCTTCATTCCGGATAACGCCAAGGAAAAGCCCATGCAGGGCAAGGTTGTGGCCGTGGGCCCGGGCCGCAAGAACGACAAGGGCGAACTGGTCGCCATGGAAGTCAAGGTCGGCGACGAAGTGCTTTACGGCAAGTACAGCGGCACTGAAGTCACCGTCGACGGCGAAACCTACCTCATCGTCAAGGAAGCGGACGTCATCGCTACGCTATAATATAGGGACTAGAGATTAGAGGCTAGAGGCTAGAGTAAATAATCACACACTTCGTGCGTGTATAATAGATGGCGAAGCCATGATACTTTTCCCTAACCCCTAGATCCTAGATCCTAACCCCTCTAAAAAGTTTTAAAACAAGAAAAAAGGAATACAACAATGGCAAAGCAACTCAAGTTTGATGTGGCGGCTCGCGAATCCCTCATGAAGGGCGTGGACAAGCTCGCCAACGCTGTCAAGGTAACTCTCGGCCCCAAGGGCCGTAACGTGATGATCGCCCGCTCCTTCGGTGCCCCGAACGTGACCAAGGACGGCGTGACTGTCGCCAAGGAAGTGGAACTCGAAGACGCCTACGAAAATCTCGGCGCCCAGATGGCCAAGGAAGTCGCCAACAAGACTTCTGACGCTGCTGGTGACGGTACCACCACCGCTACCGTGCTCGCCCAGGCTATCACTCGCGAAGGCCTCAAGAACGTGGCCGCCGGTGCAAACCCGATGGACATCAAGCGCGGTATGGACGCCGCTGTCGACGCCGTCATCAAGGAAATCGGCAAGATGGCCGTGAAGATCAACGGCAAGGAACACATCGCCCAGGTCGCTACGATCTCCGCCAACAACGATCCGGAAATCGGTGACCTCCTCGCCAACGCCATGGAAAAGGTCGGCAACGACGGTGTCATCACCATCGAAGAATCCAAGACCGCCGACACCATCCTCGACGTCGTCGAAGGTATGCAGTTCGACCGCGGCTACCTCTCTCCTTACTTTGTCACCAACACCGACAGCATGGAAGTCTCCCTCGAGAATCCGTACATCCTGTTGTACGACAAGAAGATTTCTACCATGAAGGATTTGCTCCCGATGCTCGAACACGTGGCAAAGCAGGGCAAGTCTCTCCTCATCATCGCCGAAGACGTCGATGGCGAAGCTCTCGCAACGCTCGTTGTGAACAAGATGCGTGGCACCCTGAAGGTCGCCGCCGTCAAGGCCCCGGGCTTCGGTGACCGTCGCAAGGCCATGCTCGAAGACATCGCCATCCTCACCGGTGGTATGCTCGTTTCCGAAGACACGGGCGCCAAGCTCGAAGACGCTCCGGTCACGGTGCTCGGCCAGGCCAAGTCCATCACCATCACGAAGGACAACACCACGATCGTCGAAGGTGCCGGCGACGCTGCCTCCATCAAGGG
Source organism: uncultured Fibrobacter sp. (assembly GCA_947305535.1). Classification (GTDB taxonomy): domain Bacteria; phylum Fibrobacterota; class Fibrobacteria; order Fibrobacterales; family Fibrobacteraceae; genus Fibrobacter. Next base: position 87 of record CAMZDZ010000129.1, on the reverse strand, counting down.
CCGTATCGGTCAGATCAAGAAGCAGATCGAAGCCACCACGAGCGACTACGACCGCGAAAAGCTCCAGGAACGCCTGGCCAAGCTTGC
>CAMZDZ010000128.1 GCA_947305535.1 uncultured Fibrobacter sp. | reverse complement strand
TGTTCTTCTTTTTCATTTCCATCTTGTGCGGAAGAAGGCCGAAATTGAAGTTCATCGGCTGGAAATTCTCGTTTTCTTCGACAAGGCGGTTCATCAACGAGGCTATGCAGCTTTCTTCGGGGAGCGGGTCGGCCACTCCGTGCAGGAGTGTATGGGCCATGTTCCAGGCGGCGTACCATCCGGTGGCGACGGCTTCGGTATAACCTTCCGAACCGGTAATCTGACCGGCGAACCAGGTCGGGGGAATTCCCTGGGAGCAGGGAAGGTCCGGTCGCAGGCGCAGTGTCGCGTCCAGGAACTTGGGTGACTCGATGAAGGTGTTGCGGTGCATGCAGCCGAGACGGGCGAATTTCGCGTTCCTGAGGGCGGGCACCATCGTGAAGATTTCCTTTTGCGTGCCCCACTTGAGGCGTGTCTGGAAACCGACCATGTTGAAAAGCGTCTTCTGCTTATTCTCGGCGCGGAGCTGGATGACGGCGTACCACAGGTGCCCGTTGTTGCCGAGGCCCAGCCCGATGGGGCGCATGGGACCGTGCCGGAGCGTCTCGTAGCCGCGACGGGCCATCTCCTCGACGGGGAGGCAGCCTTCGAACAGTTCGTTCTTTTCGAAGGGGCGCGGTTCCACGGCTTCGGCTTCGCAGAGCTTGCGGACGAATTCCGTGTATGTTTCCTTGTCGAGCGGGCAGTTGATAAAGTCGGCCGTTTCGCCCTTTTCCCAGCGGTTCATGTAGAACGCGTGGTCAAAGTCGATGCTGTCGGCTTCGACAACGGGAGCGATGGCGTCGAAAAAGTGAAGGCGGTTCCCGCCAAGGCGCTTGAAGATATCGTCGGCGAGTGCGTCGCTGGCCAGAGGGCCTGCGGCCACGAGGGTAGGACAGTCGCCTTCGAGGCTTGTGACTTCTTCGCGGCGGAGGGTGATGTTGGGGCATTCCGCAATTTTCTTTTCGACGGATTCGCTGAAAATGTCGCGGTTGACTGTGAGCGAGTCCCCTGCAGGAACAGCCGCCTCGCGTGCGGAATCGAGCAGGAAACTGCCCAGCATCGTGAGTTCCTGCTTCAAAAGCCCGTGGGCCGACGTAACGCCCAAAGCCTTGAAACTATTTGAACAAACTAGCTGTGCCAGATGGCCGTCTTTATGGGCGGGAGTCTGCTTTACCGGTCGCATCTCGTACAGATCGACTTTGAAACCGCGACTTGCCAGCTGGAGTGCGGCCTCGCAGCCAGCAAGTCCACCACCTATGACTCTTACCCTTTGAGTTTTGAGTTCGCTCATTTCATTCACTTTATGGCTTCAAGTTACAGGCTAGAGTCATCTTTCGTCTCTCGTCTGTAGCCGCATAGCGGCGTTCTCTCGTCTAGTTAGTCACCATTTTTCTGTAGGTCTTGGCGTTCCCTATCCAGAGCTTGACCAGCAAGTCTTCGAGGGATGCAGTGCTGACGCAGTCCGGGTCGGCGTCCTGGATTTCGTCGGAAATCAGGTTCGCTTGGGTCTGGTTCAGCATGCCGTAGTACAGGGCTTCCATCAACTGAGAAAGAAATTCCTTCGAGACCTTGGCTATGGCTTCCATGTCGTTCAATGGCGGCAGCTGTGTCGTTTCAGGATGGAACTGGTCCAGGTTGTCCATGGCCCACATGTCTGCGGCCTTGTACATTTCCGGAGAAAGCGCGAGTTTTTTCAGAAGGGCTCGGTAATCGCCCCATTCCTTCTGCGTTGTTCGCCCTTTCTTCCGGACACCCTTCAGAAAAGAAAGCACTGTGTAGTACAGGTTCTTTTCTTTTTGGACAGTTTCTTTTGTTGATGGAGGAATCATGGCAACCTTAGCGCTTAGTGGCGGAAATGCCTCATGCCGGTGAACACCATCGCAATGCCGAACTCGTCGCACTTCTCGATGGAGAGGTCGTCCTTCTTGGAGCCGCCCGGCTGCACGATGTAGCGCACGCCCGCGTCGTGGGCGGCTTCTACGTTGTCCGGGAACGGGAAGAAGGCGTCGGAGCCCATCACGACTTCGCCGAACACCTTGCGTTCCAGGGCCTTGAGTCCGGCCTCGTCGACAAGCTTGCCATTTTCGTCGAAGAACTTCTTGGCTTCTTCCAGGCGGGCGACGTTGTCGCGGACGCGCGGCTGGCAGAGGCGGAGGTTAGAGTCGATGCGGTTGGGCTGGCCGGGGCCGAGGCCCATCACCTGGAAGTAACCGGGCTTGTATTCGTAGCCCATCACGATTGCGTTGGACTTCGTGTGCTTGGTGACGAGCCAGGTAAAGCGGGCGAGGTCTTCCTTGTTCTTCGGGAACTGGGCCTTCGTGACGCATTCGAACTTTTCCCAAGTACCGATGTCGCGGTCCTGGACGAGCATGCCGCCAATCACGTGCTTATAGACCTTGCATGCGACAGCCTTCTTGATTTCGCCGACTTCGAGGAGGCGGATATCCTTGGACTTGTTCTTGAGGAATTCGAGAGCGTCGTCGTCGAATGCCGGAGCGAGCAGGATTTCTACGAACTTGCCCTTGAGGAATTCGGCCGTCTGGAGGTCGACCTTGCGGGTCACGGCGATCACGGAACCGAACGCCGACACCGGGTCACCTGCCCAGGCGGCTTCCATGGCTTCGCGGAGGCTTTCGCCGGTGGCGAGTCCGCAGGGGTTCATGTGCTTCACGATGACGACTGCGTTGCCGTCGCTGAATTCGCGGGCCATCTCGAGGGCGGCGTCAGCGTCGACGATGTTGTTGTAGGAAAGTTCCTTGCCCCAGAGCTGCTTTGCGGTGGCGAGGCTTGCCTCGGTGCAGGTCGGGTCGCGGTAGAACACGGCGGACTGGTGGGAGTTTTCACCGTAGCGCATCGGCACGGGATCGACGAATTTCAAAACGAGTTCTTCGGACATAAGGTTTCCTTTGATAATTACAGGATGTAATATAGAAAATAGAGGAAAAAGGTTCGAGGCTCCAGGCTCGAGGTTCGAGAGTTAATCATTTTTGTTTAATCTAATTCTCCCGTCTCGGTTGGTGAGCCTGTTGAACCACGTCTCTCGTCTAATTTAAAACAGGCTGGCGGGCGGATTGTTGTCGTCCAGCCCGGCCAGATTGCGGTCGGCATCGGACATTTCGTTCGGCGGGAGGTTGTCGAGCGGGTCCTCGGGCTCCACGATCAGGTTGTAGTACACATTGTTCTTGAGCTCGTCCTCGATGTAGAAGAGCGTGCCGCCCATAGCAGAACCGCAACCGGCACATGCGCCCTGGTAACGGATCTTGAGGCGGTTGTCTTCCGTAAGGTCGAGGATTTCCACGTCGCCGCCGTCGCCCTGGAGCATGCCGCGGACGGACTGGTGCAGCCAAGCTTCAATCTTTTCGATTTTCTCGTGCTTCGCGAGAGCGTTCCATTCGGCGTCCGCCTCGGCGCGGCCTTCGGCCGTCTGCGTGCGGTACTTGATGCGCTCCATCTTTTCGCGAACGAGGATGGCGGTCCCCTTTTTTTCGGGGTAGGCCTCGAGGATGCGCTTGATGAGCGTGTTCATCTGCTTGATCTCGGGAGCATTTGCCGGAATGGCGCACACGTCGGGAGTGTCGCGCAGTTCCAGTTCCAGGCTTTCGGCCGTGATGGCGCAGGCCTCGTCGACCGTTGCCATCTGGATTTTCTTGCAGAACGTGTCGGCGAGGGCCGTGAAGATGGGCCCGCCGTAGGTGAAGAACCTTGTTTCCAGAATCTTGTCGCAGTCCGGGTCTATCATCAGGTAGACCTTGAGACTGGACTCTTTAACGTCTACGAGGGCCAGTCCCTTCTCGTCGGCTTCAATCTGGAAAATAGCCCCGCGGTACTTGGGGGCCTTCGCGACCTCTTGTACCTTCTGGGAAAGATTTGCACACAGTTCTTCACTCATGCGCCCAAATATAGAAAATAGAGAGATGAGGTGCCTATTAAACTGTCTTCCCCGCGAAGGCGGGGACCTCCTTCTTTTTTGTAAAAAAAGGAGATGCCCGCCTGCGCGGGCATGACATCTCATTTTCCATTCTTCATTTACCCCTAGATCCTAACCACTAGCCACTAACTAGAGCCTTCTCCTCTCGTCTTTCGTCTGTAGGCCCGAAGGGCCGTTCTTTCGTCTATTTACTGCACGTCGATGGTCACCTTATACATCGCCTTGCTCTTGTGGCTGTTGAGCGCAGCGGCGGGGGCGGTGATGACCTTGATGTTCTTCTTCGTGACGCCGTTCTGCTGCATCAGCACCTTGAGCAGGTCGTCGTTGCGCTTGGCGGCAAGTTCGGCCAGTTCCTTCTTCAGCGACTTCTCGTCGACCTCTGCCGCGTGTTCCTTGGCGTAGGCCTTGAAGGCGTCGTCGCTGTCCTTGATTTCGAGGATGGCGCGTTCGTCGAGCTCGTTCAGGGTCTGCTTGCCCTGGCTTTGCTTGTAGAAGTCTGTCTTGAGCTTGTGCTGCTTGATCTTGTTCGCAGACTTCGTCGGGTTATAGTACTGCGTAAAGATGAGCTTGAGCTTCGGGTCGTTGGCGAGCACCTCGGTCATCTTGGATGCCTTGGCGTACTGTTCGCTCGTGAACGTGGCGCTCTTGAAGTCGATGATGATCTCGTCGTTCTTGCCCAGGTCGAGACCGACCATGCCGGCTCCGGTCGTGGCGACATTGCCCACGACCTTCAGCGGGGACACGGCCACCTTGATAATCAGGTTCATCACGGTCTTCCAGATAATCTTCAGCACGGAGAATTCCGGGTCCTTCATGTTGCCCTTGACCGGCACGTCGAACTGGATCTTGTCGTTCTTGTCCTTGAGGATGTACAGGCCGACCTTCATCGGGACCATGAATTCCGGGTCGACGGAATCGTCCTTGTCGCCGACGTCGATGTTGTAGATGTCGATGGTATTCTTGCTTTCTAGGTTGAAGTCCTGGATCTTGTTCTCGCTCGCGAAGGCCATCGTACCGGCGCTGATCGGGTAGCCCGTGTAGTGGAGGCTGTAGTTGCTGAAGTGCTTGAGGGCGAGGTTCTTGACGCTGATGTAGGCATCCATCGTGCCGATGTCGCTCAAGGCTCCCTTGTACTTGACCGAGACGCTGCCGCCTTCGGGGAATGCCGCGGTGACGTTCACGGTGCACGGGGTGTCAAAGTTGATGTTCGAGCCGTTCACGGTAATGCCGCTCACCGTGTAGTTGAAGGGCTTCGTGAGGGTCTGGTCGTTCGCGCTGACCTTGGTGTTGTGCACGTAGAGCTTGCCGACCTTGGCGACCATCTTCTTTGCCGGTTCGGGCTTGGCCTCTTCCTTGGCCGTAGTGTCGGGTGCGCTGCTGTCGGCCGGGGCGGCGGACTTCTTGTTCAGCGGGGCGAGCAGCACGTCGATGTTCGTTTTGCCGTCCTTGTACATGTCGAGATGCGCGTATGCGCCATCCACAATGACCGAGTCGATGATGAACTTGTTCTCGTTCAGGTTCGCCTTGCCGATTCCCACGCCGACATGCTTTACGCCGATTGTCTTGCCGCTGGTTTCGGTCAGGACAACGTTGTCGACGGAAACGATGCCGCTCACGTTGCTGGAGAGCACGTCGCCCAGGTTGCCTGCGACGGAAATGTCGGTGGAGACGCTGCCGCTGAAGTCCTTGTAGGCGATAAAGTCGTTCAGGTACGGCTTGCCGCAGGCCAGCGCGAAATCCTTGAGCCCGACGTTCACGTTGAAGTCGTTCGTCGCCGCGTTGACGGACACCTTGACGTTCAGGTCGCCGCCGTCGGCAAACTTGAGGCTTACGCCCACGTCCGTCTGCTTGTTGCTCAGGTAGACCGCCGGAATGGCCACGCCAAAGTCCTTGATGTGGATCTTGGAGCCGATTTTCGTGTCTTCATATATGATGTTGCCGTTCTCGAACACGATATTCTTGACGGAAATGTTGACCGGGAGGCCGTTCGCAATTTCCGCCGCGTTGACCATGCCGGTGTCGGATGCCGCCGTGTCAGCCGCGACGGTGTCGGGGGAGGCGGAGTCGGCCTTGGCGAGGAAATCCAGGATGTCGCTGAAGTTGAACCTGTCCCCGTTCTGCGTCACATGGACATATAGTCCCTTCATGTAGATTTCGCTGACGGCAGCTGTCCTGGTCACGATCTTGAGCGGGTCCACGTTGATGCGGAACTTTTCGAAGGCGACAAACGGGGTCGTTCCGTCCGGTTCGAGCAAGGCGAACTTGTCGACATTCACGGTAAACGTGAACGGGTTGAGGCTGACGTCTTCGATCGCCATCTTTCGGCCGATAAATTCTTCGGAATGGGCGACGACGTAATCCTTGATGAACCCGGGGGCCAACTTGAGGGCCGCGAAAATAAGGACAATCAAGGCGACAAGGGAAATCAGGACAATCTTAATTGCTTTTTTCATGTTGGAAAATCTAGAAAAAGAAGGGGAATGCGCTTCCAAACGGACATTATTTTGTATCTTCTAAATAAGAAATTCAACCTCCTACTAATATATGGTATCACTCGCTCTTACACGTTTTGAAAAAGTTTTCCCCGCAAATCTAAAGGGCAAGCGTCTCGGCGCTGTCCTCCACCCGGCCTCGGTCCTCCCGGATTTGCATTACACGCTCGACCTTTTGAAGGAATACGACGGCAAGCTATTCAAGCTTTCTGCCCTTTTTGGCCCGCAGCACGGCATCAAGGGGCATACCCAGGACAACATGATCGAGTGGGAAGGCTACACCGACCCCGAACTGGGCATTC
>CAMZDZ010000127.1 GCA_947305535.1 uncultured Fibrobacter sp. | reverse complement strand
TGATGCACCAGGGAATGGGATGCTCCACCCGTGCGGCGAGGTTCAGCAGGCGTTCTGCCTGCAGTTGGAACAAACTCTTGTGGCTCGGAAGCCCGATGTCGAACATGCCCTTGGGACCGTCGAAGCCGAGGCGCGAACCTTGTCCGCCCGCGACGAGGAATGCGGCAACTTGCCCCTTGCCGAGCAGGATCTCGCCGGTCTCTTTCCAGAAATCGTAACGCAGGTCGTCGATGGCGATCTTGAACGGCATCGGCTTCAGGTCGGCAGAGACGTTGTCTTCCAGAGATGCCGCGGATTTCTCGGCGTAGATGGCCTTGAGTTCGTTCCAGTCCTGGCTTTCGATGTCACGTTCGAGGCGCGCGCGTGCGTCGCCGCTCAAAGATTCAAGCTTGGCGAGCAGCTCCTGCTGGCCCGCCGCTTTCAAGGTTTCGATGATGTTTTCCATGCGCTACAATATAGCAATACTGGATATAGACGGTTTTTCGGTCTTTTTTTTCGCTCGTTATATGTGCGAGTGTAATTTGTGCTAAATTTAAGTTACGCCAATAAAAGGAGAAATGAATGAAAAAACTGCTTTTGCTCTGTGTGGCGTTGGCATCCCTCATGAGCTTGACTGCCTGCGAGAATTTGTTGATAGACACACGAGACAATCAAGTGTACCGGATCGTGACCATAGGAAACCAGACGTGGATGGCGCAGAATCTGAATTACAGGTATGATCAGCAGCCTAAGGGTGACTCTTCTAGTTATTGCTATAATAATAGCGCCGACAGTTGTGCCAAGTACGGGCGCTTTTACCCGCGGCATGCTGCTTTTGATATTCGGGGCCAGGTTCCCGGCAATAAGCCCCTTGATTGTTCTCCTTTGGTGAGTTGCAATGCGTCGGGAAAAATCCGTGGCGTGTGCCCCGAAGGCTGGCACCTGCCCAGCAAGGCCGAGTGGGATACCCTGTTTGCCGTTATGGGCGGACCCGAGGCGGCTGCGAAAAAGCTCAGGTCAACGACCGGTTGGAACAGCATGGACAACGAGGGCTGTGGCAATGGAACGGACGATTCCCTGTTCACGGTTTTGCCTGCCGGCTTTGATTTTATCCACTACTGGGATGCCCCTCCCGAAGAAACTCTAATGTCCCGGACATCCTCTGGACAGGGCGCGGTGGCTTTCTTCTGGAGCTCTACGGATATCGACAGCAACAAAACGGATTTTGTCTATTTCTTCGCTTGCCACGAAAAAGGTATGTTTAACGAATCAGAGGAAATCAGTCAATTGCAGCAGATGGCGTTCTTTGAAAGGGAAGCTTTCTCCGTCCGCTGCATCAAGGACTAGGATTACCTAATACCGAAGAATATCACCATGCTCACGATGAGCGCGAAGATGCTCACCAGGTGCATGCGCCACACGATCTTGGAGTTCATGAGCGGCTTGCTCGGGAACTTGCCTTCCCACTTCTTCTGGTAGTGGTGGTGTAGCGGTGCGCAGAGGAATATGCGCCTGCCCGTGCCGCTGGTGCGTTTCGTAATCTTGAACCAGGTTATCTGCAACAGCACGGAGCATGCTTCCGCGATGATGATGACGCAGACGATGGGCAGGAAAAGTCCCGCCTGCACCAGGATGAACATGATGCCGATGGCGGCACCGAAGCCCACGGAACCGGCGTCACCCATGTAGATTTCGGCGGGAGGGCTGTTAAACCAGAGGTAGGCGAGGAGCGCACCTGCTATGGACATGGCTAGCGGGAAGAGCTCGTCGCAGCCGGGCAGGTAGGGCACGCTCAGGTACTGGCTGAAGATAAAGTTGCCGCTCACGTAGGCGACAAGCCCAACGAACACCATGCTGGTGAGGATGGGCACGGAAACCAGGCTGTCGAGACCGTCGGTAAAGTTGGTGCCGTTCGCGGACGCGGCGATGACAAACGTCATGAACGCGACGAATATCCAGTTGGGGAGGTGGATCTGGAACACGTCGATGGGGCAGAAGGGGATGGTGAGGTCGCCCTTGAGCTCGGGGATGAACTTGTAGCAGAACACGGCCACGGCGAAGCTGAACAGGAAGTAGAGGAACAGGCGCAGGCTGCTCGAGATACCGTCGGCCTTGTCCATGTAGTCGGCGGCCTTGATGCGGCCCAGGTTGATGAGGCGCTTGGCCCTGACTTTCGCGATGTCGTCGATGGCGCCCACGGTGCTGAACAGGAGCAAGATGACCAGTGTCGATATCGTATAGCCGTTCATGTTGCAGACAAGCAGCGAGACAATCTCGACCACGACCACCAGGAGAAGACCGCCCATGATCGGAGGGGGCTTCGTCTTGCCGTCCTTGTCGAGATCGCTTGTCGCGTCGATGCGCTGCAGCATGCGGATGTATTTCGGCATGAAGAAGAGGACGAGAATGATGGAAAGCATGGCGGCGGAACCGGCGCGGAAGAGTCGTCCGTCGAATAGTTCAAGACTGGTTACGTGATAGAGCCAACGGCAAAGCATGGTTTAAATAAAAAAAGAAAAGGTGTCGAAAAATGTAAAAAGGGTTCAATAAACACGTGGGGCGCAAAAATCAAAAAAAAGAGCGGAAAAAAAATAAAATAATGACGTCAAATTGGCTTTAGTCGATGGCCGCATTTGCTAAATTTAGAGGCATGAGTGAAATGCATATCGGCTGTCCGCATTGTGGCGCATCCTTCGACGTCCAGTTCGAGGGGGAAATCTCCAACATGATGGTTTTCCCCTGTGTCAAGTGCAACGTGCCGCTGATGTATTTCCACGGTGAGATTTCGGAGCTGGACCGCGAGGAGTTCGCCCACTTGCGCAAGCGCCTGAGCAAGGTCTTGAACGTCGTCATGAAGCACGGCGATTCCGTGAACGACGTCGCCGAGTCGCTCAAGAAGATGGTGGACGCCTCCGACGAGCGCGCCTCCGAACGTGAGAAAAACCGCTTGCCCTCCCTCTCGGACGATACGCTTGCCCAGCTGCAGAAGAGCCTGGACGAGATGGACGCGGATAGCTTCCTGAATAGCCTGTAGCATGTTCGAGTTCTTTATCGCTGCCATCGTTGTCGCCATCGCGCCGGGGCCGGACAACCTGTTCGTGCTGGCCCAGAGTGCCACCCACGGTACCCGGGCCGGACTTTGCGTCATTTGCGGTCTCTGCACCGGCATTGTCGTGCAGACCTGCCTTTTGATTGCCGGCGTCTCCGCGATTTTGGCCGCGAGCCCGGTTGCCTTTTTCGTGCTGCAGTGCTGCGGTGCCGCATACCTGCTCTATCTGGCGTACAAGAGTTTCCAGGTCCGCGCGGGAACCGTTGTGGATAAGAACCCTGAGCCTGCCGAAGGGTCTAACGATGTGGGAAAACTTCCCGGCCACAAGCTTTACCTGCGCGGCATCATCATGAACCTCACGAACCCGAAGGCGGTGCTTTTCGCGCTGTCGTTCATCCCGCCTGCGGTCAGGATGGACCGCCCGTTGAGCCCGACGCTCCAGATGGCCATCTTGGGGGCGGAATTCGTGGTTGCGACGTTCCTCGTTTTTGGGTCTGTCGCCTTTTTGGCGGGGACTGTCAAGAACTTCTTGCTCAACAGTCCCAAGGCCAACCGGAACCTCAACTGGTTCAGCGGCTGTGTGTTCGTGCTTCTCGCTATAGCGTTGTTCGCGCTGTAATAAATGAGTATCTCATTCTGAGCACTTAAACAAAATTTTGCATACAAATTTGTTGACAATTCTTATATTTTTCTTATATTAAACTTAAAAGTAAGAAAAACATAACAAAAAGGTATGTAACTATGGAATTGATCACTAATTTCAAGGACGTTCTCCATGTCTTCAATATGAAGAAGATGGATAATCCAGCTCTTTTCGGTGAAATTCAGAAAGCAGTTGCAAGTGCTTTCAATCAACCTTGTGTAGAAGATGTCTTTGATAATCAGTATAACTATATTGTGAGTATCGACAAAGATGAGAATAATGAAGTTGTATCTGGATATCGACATATTCTCTGCAAGGACGCTCGCAACGGAAATTCTTTCAATTTGAACACATTCAAGTACTATGATTTTTCGGGCGATTTCTCTAAGAATTATGCTGATTATACATTAGAACTTGGCCGTTCTTTTGTAAACTTCGCCGCAAAACGTAAAATGTGGGGATTATTCTCCATTTGGCAATGTGGCCTTGGTCCTCTCATTAATTACCAATCAGAACATAATGGCGTTCGGTACATCCTCGGTCAGGTTTCTCTCCAAGAGGGTACCTACGACATAGAAAGTATCAAAGCTATTCTAAAGATGTTCTGGGTAAACTTTGGGACGACGACTCTGTTGATTCCAAGGAAGCCTGCATTCTCTCCGGAAGAACTAGAGACTTTCAATGTAAATTCTAAACTAGATTTCTCTGGCGACTACAAAACTGACAAAGTAGAACTAACAAAATTTCTCAAAGAAAAGGGGCTTGCGAAACCTACACTCTATCTCAGCTATGCAGATCTCGTTGATGGGAAGAAGAGTGGACTCTCCTGCTTCCTTCCAGTACACAATTCATTGCTGAAATGCTATGAAATGGGCTTCCTGCTCAAAATCAGTGAAATTTCTCCTGAAAGCAGCGAGAGATATCTCCGTTCGAGCTATAATCCCAAAGCATTCGCGTAATCTTTCAGATTAAAGTTTTTCCGGGGCTCATAAAGAGCCCCTATAAGATATACTTTCCTGGTTCAGCGGCTGTGTGTTCGTGCTTCTCGCTATAGCGTTGTTCGCGCTGTAATCAGTGCATCAATATGTTTCGCAATAGGGGATGTCGCTAAAGGGAACGGCGACGCCCTGCTTGATAAAATGCGCTTGCAACAGGGAATCGTTCTTGGTAAAGAGGCTGTCCCCTTTCAAGAAGGATACGGTGATTTTGCAGAAACCGTTCTCGGGAACGACGATGCCGCGGCTTCTTGTGGGCGTCAAGGTGGTCGAGGTGTACCCACACGCATAGTGGTACGAAATGAATTCCGCTGGTCCCGGCTCAATGTAGGCTGAGAATAGGTTGTCTTGGGCGGAGGTCCAGGTTGGCTTGACCAGGATTTCTTCGCCACCGAGTACCATCAGCTGCTTGTATCCACCACTGCAGAAACCGACTGGCTGGCGGAAAACTCCGATCACGCCCGACTTGTTCTGTGCGAAAGTGTTTTTGTTCGAAACGGAGAGGGATTGGGCGCATCCGACCAAGAGGAGGCAAACTCCCAGATAACTAAGTTTTTTTACGAGCTTCATTTTTTCCTCAAAAAATTCTCAGGCAACTCTAACATACCTTTTTTTTCATGGAATCGCAAGCGATTTGTCTTTGGAATATGGATAAAATTGAAAAAAAGAGCATGAAAAATCGCTTCTTTTGCTAAATTCTCGCGCATGAAACTTCTTTTTACCGACCTGGACGGAACGCTTTTAACTGACGACAAGCAGATTCTCGATGATGACATGAAGGCCATCGAGGGAATGCTTGAACGCGGCCACAAGCTCGTGCTCTGCACGGGGCGTCCGCTCGCGAGCGCAAAGCAGTTGGCGCAAAAGTACGGCTTCGACAAGCCTGGCTTTTTCCTGGTAAGCTTCAACGGCGGCCTCATTTATGACTATGCGACCGAGCAGGCTATTCTCACGCGGTATATCCCGGTCGAAGAGGTGAAATTCATCATGGATGCGGCGCACCGCTATGGCATGCATGCGCACACGTATTCGGGCGACTACGTTGTTTCGGAATACGAGACGGAACAGCTCAAGACGTATTGCCGCCTGATGAAGATGGATTACGTTGTCGTGAAGGATATCCGCGAATACTACGGCGATTTTATCAACGTGGTGGTGAAACCGCCGATCAAAGTGAATATCATTACGCCGTTTGACCATTCCAGCCTCGTCGATTTCCGCGCCGAGATGCGCAAGACGACGGAGGGCAAGCTTTTTGACGTGTTCAGCAAGCCCGAGATGCTCGAGTTTTCGCACATGCTGAGCAACAAGGGCGATGCTGTGCGCTTCATGGCCGACTTCTACAAGGTCCCGGTGGCCGACACGATCGCGGTGGGCGACGAGGAGAACGATTGCCCGATGATCGAGGCGGCGGGAGTGGGCGTGGCCGTGGCGAACGCTTCGCCGGTGGCGAAGGCGGCTGCCGACTATGTGACCGCAAACGACAACAACCATTCGGCAATTGCCGAGGTGATTGAAAAATTCGCCACGTAGCGTTTTCTATATTTGGGATATGGAAGAAAAACAGACATACCGCGAAGTGATGCCGGGTGAACTCCCGTGCGAAGTGCCAGAATGCGACGGCGTGATGGTCGTCGATCCCGATAACAGCTACAAACTCACCTGCGACAAGTGCGGGCATATTAAGGAGTAGTGGCTGGCGGTGGACTTGTCCGCTTTGAAAATCGAGTACCCGGAACTTCCCGTCGTTGAACATCGGGAAGAGTTTTTCGAGCTGCTCGAAAAGCACCAGGTCGTGATTGTCAAGGCGGACACGGGTTCCGGCAAGTCGACGCAGCTGCCGAAGTTTCTTTTAGAGTGGTACTCAAGAGCCCTGAGCTTGCCGAAGGGCGATGGGGGTGAGGAAGGCTCGAGGCTCGAGGCTCGGGGCTCGAGGAATGGGAAAGGAGATCCCCGCCTTGCTTCGACAATGCTCAGCACAGGTCGCGGGGATGACAAGGCTGGCTTTAAAATCGGTGTGACGGAACCGCGGCGTTTGGCGGCGATTTCCATTGCGGATCGCC
>CAMZDZ010000126.1 GCA_947305535.1 uncultured Fibrobacter sp. | reverse complement strand
CGGGCGCAAACCACCTGGAGGCGGCCATAGCGGTCCTTCAGGTGCATGAAGCACATCTTGCCCTTGCGGTTAAAGCGCACCACGCGGCCGGCGAAAGCGATTTCTTCGCCGCTGGCCATCAGGGCTTCCTTGTTTTCCTTGAGCGTCTTGGAATCGTGCGTGCGGTTGAACTTGTGCGGATAAGCCTCCACACCCATTTCCTTGAACTTCGCAAGCTTCGCGAGGCGAGCCTGCACCTGGTCATTCATATCTTGCATTGCCATGTTAATCTAATCCTGTGACTTAGTCACGTGAAATTTGAACATGGGAAAAAATAGAATTTTTTCGTTTGCAATGCAGGCGCCACCGGCGTGCCGAATGGCACAGGAAAGGCCATTCCGCTTAATCTTTCAGGAAATACTGCACATTCGTCACGACGCGCACGTTCTTGATAAAGGGCGTGTTTTCGTCGCGGTCGGTAATGGAGAACTGGCCCTGGGTCGCCGTCTTGATCTTGCCCAGAGCGCTCTTCGAATCCAGGGCGAACTTCTCGGCAGCCTCGTGGGCATTGCGGGTCGCTTCCTCAATCATGGCGGGCTTGATGGAGTTCAGGCCGTTAAAGCTGAACACCTTGCGGAACCTGTAATCGTTGTCCGTGATAGCGATCCCGTCCTTCAGGAGTTCGGCCTGCTTCGCCATCAGATTACGAACAAGTTCAACCTTGCCCGAAGCCACCGTCACGACGACGGTCGCGTTGTAGCGGTAAGGATGCTTGTGGTCGCCGTACAGTTCGCCGTCCGTGTCGATGACATCCGGACTCGAGTAGGAAATTTCGTCCTTCGAAATCCCGTTGGTCTCGAGGAACTTCGTGAGCAGTTCCATCTTCGCCTGGACCTTCGCGTAAAGGTCGGCAAGGTCGTTGTTCATTTCCTTGAACACAATCGGCCAAATCACATAATCCGCGGAGACTTCTCGTTCGGCAAGCCCCCTGACCTGCACAGTGCGGTCCCTGTTCCCGTAGTCAATTACCGTCGCGGAAACCCAAAATCCAACGCCCAGAAGCGCAATAGCCAAAATCAGTGCTTCGGCAATGAACGATCTTGATTTTTTTTCCATGTTATCCACCTTTGTTAAATGAAAAAGTGCACGGCAGTAAATTACTCAATTCGGCGGAGGAAAACCATTTTTTTACATTTTTTGTAGCCACATCGTATTTTATTTCGTAATTTTATCGTGCAAAAACCAAAGAGGTTATAGCACGCGCGACGCAACCCCGCTCGGGCACGCCACACGCGCACCATCATGAAAAAAATAATTGTCGTAAACAATCCAAAACACTGGAAATTCCACATTCCCGAAGCCGAAATCGTATCGGCAAAAGACTACCTCACCAATCCTGAGTTCACCACGCAAAAGAGCGTGCGCGTTTTTAACCTGTGCCGCGACTACAGCTACCAGAGCAAGGGCTACTACGTGAGCCTGCTTGCCGAGGCGCGCGGCCACAAGGTCATCCCGAACGTCAAGAACATCCGCGACTTCAAGGCCCCCGCCGTCGTGAAAATCATCAGCGACGACATCGACGAGCTCATCCAGAAGAGCCTGCGCAAGCTGACCGGCACGGAATTCGTGCTCTCCATCTATTTCGGGCAGAACGTGAGCGCCCAGTACCTGGAACTTTCGCAGGAACTCTACCGCATTTTCCAGGCCCCGCTGCTCCGCGCCAAGTTCGTGTTCAAGCAGAAATGGTTCATCCAGAGCATCCGCCCCATCAGCGTCGACGAAATTCCCGAGACGCACAAAGAGATGGTGGACCAGTTCGCCATCGAGTACTTCGAGAAGACGCGCTACACCTCCGCCAAGAGCGAAGACTACGTGTACGACCTCGGCATCCTCGTGAACCCCGACGAAGTGGAACCGCCGAGCAACAAGCAGGCCATCCACAACTTCATCGAGGCGGCGCAAGACACGGGTTTCCGCGTGGAGCTCATCACCAAGAAGGACTACCACCGCGTAGGCGAATTCGACGCCATATTCATCCGCGAGACGACGAACGTGAACCACCACACCTACGCGTTCGCGCGCCGCGCCCAGAGCGAGGGCATCGCCGTCATCGACGACCCCGACAGCATCCTGCGCTGCTCCAACAAGGTCTACCTGCAGGAACTCATGACCGTCGGCAAGATTCCCTCCCCCAAGACGATCATCGCCCACAGCGAGAACCGCCATACGCTCGCGAAGGAGCTCGGCTTCCCCATGGTCATCAAGACCCCGGATTCGAGCTTCAGCCTCGGAGTGAAAAAGGCGAACAACAAGGAGGAACTGGAGCAGATTCTCGACACGATGTTCGAGCACAGCGACCTCCTGATCGCCCAGGAATTCACCCCCACCGACTTTGACTGGCGCATCGGCATCCTCGACGGCAAGCCGCTTTACGCCTGCAAGTACTACATGGCCAAGAACCACTGGCAGATTTACAACTGGGACAGCAAGAACAAGCAGGGCACCTGCGGCAAGTGGGACTGCCTGCCCATCGAAAGCGTCCCCCACGGTATCGTCAAGACGGCGCTCCGCGTGGCAAGCCTCATCGGCAACGGGCTCTACGGCGTGGACCTGAAGGAAATCAACGGACACCCCGTCGTCATCGAGGTGAACGACAATCCCAGTATCGACCACGGCATCGAGGACCTGGTGGGCAAGAAGAAAATCTACCTTACCATCATGAAGAGCCTGCGCCGCCGCATCGAGGAAAGGATGCACGCCGCGCAGCACAAGATTCATCAGCACGAAGATTAGCTATGAGGCTTGAGGTTCGAGGCACGAAGATTAGACGAGAGAACGAGCTACGCCCTACAGACGAGAGACGAGAGACAAGAGATATGAGCAACTTTAAAATTTGGGAACGCTTTGGCGTCGAAATGGAATTCATGATCGTGGACCGCGACACGCTGCAGGTGCTGCCCCGCGCCGACGTCCCGCTCGGCAAGGACAAGGACGGCAACCAGCTTTCCGACGTGGAATACGACGATATCGGCCTCTCGAACGAACTCGTGAGCCACGTGCTCGAATTCAAGTGCGCCCACCCGAAGTCCACATTCGACGGGCTCGGCAAGCGTTTCTTCCACGAAATCCGCCGTGCGAACAAGAAACTCGAGAAAATCAACGCGATGCTCTTGCCGAGCGCCGCGCACCCCTTCATGGACCCCGCCGAGATGCAGCTGTGGCCCTACGACTGCAACGACATCTACCAGACCTACGACCGCATCTTCAACTGCAAGGGTCACGGCTGGGCGAACCTGCAGAGCACCCACCTGAACCTCTCCTTTGACGGCGACGACGAATTCGGCGAGCTGCACGCGGCCATCCGCCTGCTCTTGCCGCTCATCCCCGCCATCGCGGCGAGCAGCCCCTATCTCGACGGCAAGTACACGGGCTTCAAGGACGCCCGCATCGAGGTCTACCGCCACAACCAGGACAAGGTCCCCGAAATCGCGGGCCTCGTCATCCCCGAGAAGGCGTACACCTACGACGAGTACAACACGCAAATCTTCGACAAGGTCAAGAAGGCCATCGCGCCGCACGACCCCGAGCACCTGCTGAACCACTTCTTCCTGAACAGCCGCGGCGCCATCGCGCGCTTTGACCGCGGTGCCATCGAAATCCGCCTCGTCGACATCCAGGAATGCCCGAACGCGGACATCGCCATCGCCGAGCTCGAGATCGCGACGCTCAAGGCCATCGCGAGCGGACGCCTGTTCAAGCCCGCCGCCGGAAGTGCACCCGTGACCGCGAAAGCCTACCGCGAAATGCTCCGGGACTTCGACACGGCAAGGCTCTCGGAAATGCTGACGCAGACCTCCCGCGACGCCGAGAACACCGTCATCGACTGGCCCGAATTCCTGGCCATGTTCGGCATGGAAGGCAAATGCACCGCCGGAGAGCTCTGGAAGCGCGTTTTCAAGGCCGTGAAAGGCGACCTTACCGAGGTTTCCGAGTGCACAATGGAAAAGATGCTTGCCCGAGGGACACTATCGTCGACCCTGCACTGTGCGCTAGGCGACACTCCCTCCCGCGAAGACTTCGTCCGGGAATACGGCAAACTGGCCGATTGCCTCGCCCATAACCGCCTATATTGTCCAATTTAGGCTTTTTTTGGTCAATTTCGATAAAATGTGAACAAAATCACACCCCAATGCCGAGTACGCCCCGAGCCACTCCAAAGAATCTATATTTTTCCTGTGTATGCGAAACAAGGAGTTGCTATGGCAAAGACCGAGAATAAAAAACAAGATGATGACTATATTCCTCCCTTTAAGCCATAAACAGGGATAGGGCCATCTTTCATTGTTCTATTAAGGTCCCGTTGGAGTCTCTGCGAGGACCTTAATTTTTTTCAGAAATATCAGTAAATTCCGCAATGGCGTCGTCACAAATCGCGGCGAGCATGCGTTCGTGCGTGCAAACTTCGGGTGAAACCCCGTGAATCGATCCCGTGGAGTAGAACGAGGTGCAGGCACATTCGTGGGCATGGCAACGGAAACGGATGGCGCAGCCTTCGCAGTCTTCCTTGTCCCGGTTGAAGAAGTCCAGGATATCGCGGGCGACAGGCCCGCCAAAGATCTTCGCCGGTTCGTCGTAGACGTTGCCCATAATATAAGGGGCATCGGGCTTGCTGCTGATGAATCGCGTACAGGGGAAAAGATTTCCGTTCGCAGCGCAGGCGACAATGCCTTCCACCACATGACAAGTCGACGTACGATGGCGCTGTCCCGTCAAGCGGAACTTTAACTTGTCCTGAATAGTCCCCAAATAGAAGGGTATCTTATTACGCTTGAATTCAAGCCACAGCTTCGCAAGTTCCGTATATTCCCGCGCAAGGACATCGAATTCCTCGCCGGTCCACTTCCCGTCGAAATCCACGGCGGCAGTCATGTTCCTGAGACCCTGCGCCTGTATCCAACGCACCGCACCCGAAAGCGAGCGCATGTTATCGCGCGTCACGACCGAAAGTACAACCGTGTCGAGCTTGCGCAGTGCGGGAATATGCGGCTCTATCAGCTTGAAGGAACCCGTGCCGTCCACTTGCCTGCGGCAAATGTTGTGGTGCGCCTCCGGGCCGTCAAGCGAAAGGTAGACGCGGAATCTCTCACGCTTCATAAACTCGATGATGGAATCGTCGAGCAGCGTGCCGTTCGTATTCACCGCGAAACGCAAGCGGAATTTAGTCGAGGATTTTTCAGCGGCACCCACACCTACGACAAAATCGTCCCCGAAACGTTCCGCAACAAGGCTCTTGGCGAACTCCACCCCCCTATGGACCAAATCCATGCAAAGGAGCGGTTCACCGCCAAAGAACGTAATGTTGAGAAAAGTCTGCCTCAGGGCAATCGTCCGCTCGAAAGCAAGCCGAATGGCCGCCTCCATGATTTCATCCGACATCACAAGACTGCGGGCCTCGTGGCTCACCTTGTAATAACAATAGGTGCAACGAAGATTACACCGTTCCGTGAGGGAAAGGACGAGATTCATCAGTCTTCCGACTCAGTAACATCACCCGAAAACTGTTGCGGACCAAAGGCACCACCCGACATAGGTTCCGGTTCAGCAACGTCGCCACTCAGCGGTTCCGGCAATTCAATCGGGTCGCCGGGCAAAGGCTCGGGCTCGCTGCTGGAGGACAATTCCGGGATACCAGCCAACGGCGGAGGTTCTTCGTTGTTGATCGACGAACTGGACGATTCCACCGGCGGAACAATCTCGCCCGCAGTAGTTTGCAGGGAATCGATCTTATACGACGAAGACGAGCTGACCGGCTGATAAGACATCGGAACGCCGCTAGTCACAGGCAGGGGGCTGCTCGAACTCGACCGCACGGAACTGGAGCTAGTCGTGTAGTACATCACTCCGCCCGACGACATCATGTAGGAATTGTCTACGTGCTTGCTACTCGACGAAACCTCGCTGCTTACAGACGATTCGGCCTCAACAACCCCCGCCAGGGGCGGATAATAGAAACTGCTTGACGAAGATGGAGGCTGGGAAACCGAAGAAGACGAAACGGATGCGGAAGACTCCGGGTTAACGGCATCACTAGAAGTCAAGTGAGCAGAATTCGATGAGGGAAGCGTAGTCTCAGCTTCGCCCCCCGTCACCGAATCGGACGGGACACACGCGGCAAGCATCGAAATCGCCGAAACCCCCAAAAATGAGGCCAGTACCTTTTGGGTATTTGCTGACCACACGCGATTCTTTTCGACCTTGCCCTTGCGGATGTCCATAGTCATTCTCCTTACACCCAGTAATATAAGTTAAATCACACGAAAAACGTCAAAAAAAGGCAAAACAAGCAACAGCCCGTGACACCTTGCACGAAAAAAAAGCAAAAAAACCGAGTTTGTATCATATAGCAGGTGCATCACCCAAAAAAACGCCCAGCCATAGGTTAACTGGACGACAAGATTCGCAAAAAATTGCGAACAATAATTGTTTTTAAATAAATTCTTTCGTCTAAAATAAAATCGTTTTAGAACCGAGCAAGACGACGAACGGCAAGGCGTAGCATACTAAGCGTACGTGAGCCTTGCCGAGAGGAAGTATTGCGATGCGTTATAAAGCGATTTTAAACTTTCAACTCACCGGCATCGATATTAGCCCAATCCGGGACAGCATCGATAGCCGGGCGGACTTCTTCGGTCACGAACTTCACGACCTGACCCGGAGCGCGGCCCACGAACTTGCGGAGGTCGAGGATTTCCTTGAGCTTTTCTT
>CAMZDZ010000125.1 GCA_947305535.1 uncultured Fibrobacter sp. | reverse complement strand
TCCAGAACGAAAACGAGTACACGGGTTTCTACAAAGAAGACGGTTACGCGGCTTTCCGCAAGTTGGCCTACACGTCAAAGACGGAAATGGGTTCGAGCTACTTGGTGAAATTCGTCATTGCCAATTTCGACACGGATTCCCCCGAAGTCCATTTTATGAACACGAAGGCGTTCCCGATACATTACGATTTTGCGCAGATGGTATTGCATGACGAGCGCTCTGTGTTTGAGTTCGAAAGCGAGACGTATTTCACGACGGAAAAAAATACTGTTGCCGGGACGCTTGCATACTACGCATCCCTCGATTCCATGATTGCGCTGACGTTTTTCCCGACGGATTACATTACGCCCGAGCAGGTGGCTACGGTCTATAAATTAATTGAAGAACGTATGCTGTTCCTTTCTCCGGGGGCGTCCAAGAACTGCCTGTTCTACATGCCTGCGGGTGCGAATGCCGAGGAGGCTGCTGCCGGTTATGCTGCGGAATTCAATGCGGCGAACATTCCGGTCTATACGCATGCCCAGCTGTTTGGCGATATTCCCTTCCTGATTATGAACACAGGGACCGCATACGGGACACTCCGCAAATTGACTGCCGCGGAACTTGACACGGCGATTGTCTCTTCGCACGACATTTTGATTCTCGAAACGCTTCCCGCCGAAATCCCGCTTGTCGCGGCGACAATCAGCAAGGATGCGCAGACTCCGCTTTCGCACGTGAATTTGGCTGCGAAGGCCCGCAAGACGCCGAACATCGCGTTTAACGGCAATGACCTTCCCGATAGCCTGCTCGCTCTCTGCGGAAAGCTGGTGAAGTTGGATGTCAAGTCGAATTCCTATACGGTGGGCGAGGCGAGTCTTGACGAGGCGCAGGAGTTTTGGAACAAGAACGCACGTGAGCAGATAAGCCTCACTTACGATTTGTCGGATTCGGGATTCATCGACTTCGCGGACCTTGATTTCAATTCGGCGAAATCGGTGGGCGTGAAGGCCGCGAACCTTGCGGAACTCCACAAGCTGATTCCCGACAATTCGCCTGACGGATTCGCCGTGCCGTTCTACCACTACAGCCACTTTATGGATTATGCCCAGGTGACCGGGGAACTGTGCGAACGTTCCTTCGCCGATTGCGGGAACGAAGGCCGCAATTCGGAAATCTGTTCCCAGGTGAAAACGGCCTGCGTTGCTGCCCTTCGGCAGGCTCAGAGCGCTGAATCGGCCGATGCGTCTTCAAGCTCGCCGAAGGGAACCTCTCTCCGCTCTTACATTACGTCTCTGGTCTCCCGCGAGGATTTTGCCGCCGACACGCGTCTGCGCGAGGCGATGCTCGACAACATCCGCTACATGTTCAAGCACATCCCCGTCGAAACTTCCTTCGGCGAAGCCCTGGACACGAAAGTCCGCGGTCTCTACGGCGATGCGGGCGTCCGCCTGCGTTCCAGTACCAATTCCGAAGACCTGAGCGACTTCAACGGTGCCGGCCTCTACAAGTCCGTCAAGGCGACTTCGCGCGAAAAGGATCTCCCGTCCGACGAGATTCGCAAGGTGTGGGCTTCCGTATGGAGCTTCAAGGCGTTCGAGGAACGTTCCCTCTGGAACATCGACCATTTCTCGGTGCAGATGGCCGTGGCCGTGCACGAATCCTATCCGGACGAGGTGGCAAACGGCGTTGTCATTACGCAGAACATTGCGGATTACTCGGTGGCGGGATTCTATGCGAACATCCAGGTCGGCGAGACATCCATTACCAATCCCGAAGGCGGTGAACTCCCGGAAATCATTTCCATCATCCCGTCGCCTCCGCCGCAGCGCGGCGTGCAGAGCGTGCTTTTGCAGCATTCTACGCTTTGCCCCGACTCGCTAATTCTCAATAGCGGTGAAATCTACGCGCTCTACCGGACGGTCAAGACGATCCAGGACCACTTTGCATCGCTTTACAAGAAAAATCCTGACGCCCTTGCCCTCGATATCGAGTTCAAGGTCATGGGGGAGGAACGCAAGCTGATCTTTAAGCAGGTGCGTCCCTATATCATGTAATTGTTAGCGCTCGTTGGCCAGGTAGGCCTTCCACGTTGTAGAAAGCAGTGTCTCGAGGTCGCTGTACTGCGCCTTCCAGCCGAGGATTTCGTGCGCCTTCGCGGGGTTCGCCACGAGCGATGCCGGATCGCCGGGACGGCGTTCCACGATGCGGTACGGGCACTTGCGTCCGCTGACCTTTTCGGCCATGTGGATGACGTCGAGCACGGAACTTCCCTGCTGCACGCCCAGGTTCACGATAAGGCTCTTGTTGTTCTTCTGCAGGTAATCGAAGGCCATGCCGTGCCCTATGGCGAGGTCGTTCACGTGGATGTAGTCACGTACGCCCGTTCCGTCTGGGGTGTCGTAGTCGTTTCCGAAAACGAGCAGTTCCTTGCGCTTGCCGAGCAGGGCCTCCATCACCACCGGGATAAGGTTCGCCGGGTTCTTTTCGAGGCCGTTGATGCGCCCCTTCACGTCGTAGCCGGCCGCATTGAAGTAGCGGAGCGCGGCGAACTTGATTCCGCGCAGCTGGTCGTACCACTTGAGGAATCCTTCGATGGCGAGCTTGGTGTAGCCGTAGTAGTTCTCGGGATTTGTCGGGTGGTTCTCGTCGACGGGCTGGTATTGCGGTGCGCCGTACGTGGCAGCGGAGCTGGAGAATACGAAATACTTGACTCCGGCGGCGGATGCCGCGTTCAGGATGTTGATGGAGCCGGTAATGTTGTTGACGCTGTACTTTTCGGGATTGATCATCGACTCGCCGGCGGCCTTGAATGCCGCCAGGTGGACGAGTCCTTCCGGCTTGAAGTTGTTCAGGAATTTACCGATTTCGTCGGGGTTCAGGATGTCGCCCTTCACGAAGCCGGCTTCGGGGAAAAGGTTCTGTTCGAGCCCGCTGGAAAGGTTGTCGAATACGCAGACTTCGTGACCGCGGTCCAGGAGTTCTCGGGTCGTATGTGAACCGATGTATCCGGCCCCGCCCACAACAGCTATCTTCATAAAAAACCTCTTTTTCTAAAGGCAAATATAAGAAAACCAGCCCTTTTGGGCTGGTTTTAGGGGTTCTTGGAGAATATGATTTCCCTGTAAACACCCAACATCCCGTGTAACTTATGTCAACAAATCTAATATTGTCGTGCTAGAAAGCTCTTTTTTTGTACGGTTACCCCTTTTTTTCGTTGTTCCCGGACAACGCATTTACGCCGGCGCCGTGTCGCGCAGTTCGCGGTTTACCTAAATTTTACCATATGGGAGCAAAAGAAACGCAACGCAAGATTTTCGAGTTCCTGGACTACAGGGAATACTTGAAAGACTACTACCAGAAAAAGAAGGCCGATTCCCCTTCTTTCTCGTTGCGCGTATTCTCGGACAAGATCGGATTCAAGGCGAAGGACTTCATCAGCCGTGTCATGAACGGCGAGAAGAACCTTTCCACGCAGAGCGCCGCGAAAATCGTCGCCGGGCTGAAACTCGGCAAGCACGAGGCCGCTTTCTTTACCGCCCTTGTCCGGTTCAACCAGGCCACGACAACGGAAGAGCGCAACGCTGCGTTTGAAGACATGCAGGCGGCAATCAAGGTGGCTCGCTTTACCGAGTCGCAGCATATTCTGGGCCACTGCCAGTACATGGTTTACTCGCAATGGCACCACCTCATTGTCCGTTCGCTCATCGGCATGTTCGGATTCGACGGGGACTACGAGACGCTCGCAAAACAGGTGCATCCGCCGATTACGGTGGAAGAGGCTAAAAAGTCGGTGAAGCTCCTGGAAGCCTGCGAACTTATCAAGAAGGACGCGAAGGGCGGCTATGTGCTGACCGACAACGCCATCACCACGGGGGACCGCACCTCTAGACTGGCTCTTCGCGGGTTCCATCAGCATTGCCTGAAGATGGGCGCTGATTCCATCGACAACGATCCGGCTTCCGAACGTAACATTTCGGGCCTGACACTCGGCGTCAGCAGGCAGGGCTACGAGAAGATCGTGGATCGCATCAACGCATTCCGCAAGGAAATCGCCCTCATTGCCGAAGAAGACCGGGATGCCGAAAGCGTGTACCAGATGCAGTTTGTCCTTTTCCCGGTCGGCGGAAAAAACAAGAAATCGTAGAGCCTTGACACAATTGTTAAATTTATGGGAAAAAGGGGCGTCTATATAATGAATAAAATAATCGCTTTGTTCGCATTTGCCTTGTTGCTGGCCGGTTGCTTTACTCCAAGTCGTATGGAACCGTCTGTTATGACCAAGTCCTTCTCCGCGTTCGGCGGGCTTGTGTCAAAAAAACTTGGCAGTACGTTGTATGTTCCTGCCCCAAAACCGTACGCGTTTACATTTGATGGCGAATGGGCCATTGGGACCGAATATTTCTCGCTTGAAAAGAACCTTGCCGCTTTCGATTGCCGCCAGGACGACATACGGATCGAACTTCGGGCGATGAACAAGATAGACCTGTACCGCGACACGACCTTTAACATAGGGAAGGATGCTGTCGGTGAACAGTTCATCAGTTTCTACCTGCAATGGGATCAGGACTATTGGACCAAGAGAAATGAGGTTATAAAGCAAGGCTCCGTCACGGGGCCCCTTTACAATAGCGAAAGGCAATACGGCACTATCAAGACGGTGAACGGCGGTTATCAGCGCTGCGTATTTGCCGCCCTCGTCGATGACGCCCTCTACATGATGACCGGTGTGTCTGCCTCTTCCGAAAAAGATCTCTGCGAACTGGAAATTGGGATTTGGGAATCCCGTGAGGAGTTCTAGATTCCCTTGTCAACTTGCTCAAATGTTTACTATATTTGAGGCATGACCAAGTCCATCGAGATCCGCGACGCACACGAGCATAACCTCCGCCATGTAAACCTTTCCATTCCCCGCGATTCCATCGTGGTGGTGACCGGCGTTTCCGGTTCGGGCAAGTCGAGCCTCGCGTTCGATACGGTGTTCCAGGAAGGACAGAGACGCTTCGTAGAATCGCTCTCGGCGTACGCGCGCCAGTTCATCGGCCGCATGAAGCACCCCGAGGTGGAGAGCGTCCGCGGCATCTCGCCGACGATTTCGATTGACCAGAAGACGGTGAACCGCAACCCGCGTTCTACGGTGGGTACGGTGGTCGAGATTCTGGACCATTACCGTTTGCTTTTTGCGCGCCTCGGCGTGCCGCACTGCCCCGATTGCGGGCGCGTGATCCAGGCGCAGACGGTGGACCAGATTGTCGATAATTTGTATGTGAGCGACGAGGGCAAGCAGATTACGGTGATGGCGCCGATTGTGCAGGAGCGCAAGGGCGAATACCGCAAGGAACTGGCCGAGCTCAAGGAAAACGGCTTTGTGCGTGCCCGCGTGGACGGTACGATTTACAGGCTTGAAGATGTTCCTGCGCTTGTGCGTTACGAGAAGCACACGATCGAAGCGGTGATTGACCGCCTGACGCTCGAACGCAAGAACATGAGCCGTTTGCGCGAGGCGCTGGAAGGCGCGCTGAAGCTGACCGACGGAAAGCTGGTGAGCTTTTTGCTTGCCGCGCCGGGTGCCGGGAACGCCGGTGTCGGGAATGCGCCGGCAAAGGAAGAATACCGCCTGCAGGGCACGTTGCTCGCTTGCCCCAAGTGCGGCATCTCCATCCCGGAACTGGAACCGCGATTCTTCAGCTTTAACGACCCGAAGGGCCGCTGCCCCGCCTGTAAAGGCATGGGGGAGAGCTACAAGTTCGACTTGGACCTGATTATCCCGGACAAGACGAAGTCCATCAAGGACGGCTGCATCGCGACCATCAAGAAGGACGACGGGACACTCATCTTCAGCGACTTCGGGCGCCGCAACTTGCGCAACATCGCGAACGAGATGCATTTCTCGCTCGATACGCCGTGGAACAAGCTCAAGAAGGCACAGCAGGATGCCGTCCTGTACGGCACGCCGAGCGAATCGGAACGCGGGATTATCCCCATCATGCAGGAACTGTGGGACATGTGGCACATCTACCATTTCCGCAAGTACATGCAGATTGGCGTCTGCCCCGAATGCCACGGTACGCGCATCAACCGCACGGCGAATGCGGTCACGTTCCACGGGCATAACCTCACCGAGATGACGGAATGGTCGGTGGAAAAGTCGGCGGAATTTTTCGGCAAGCTCGACCTCTCCGAAAAGGAAAAGAGGATCGGCAAGGAAATCCTGAAGGAAATCCGCGGACGCTTGAACTTCTTGAATGCAGTGGGCTTGGGTTACCTGAACATCAGCCGCAAGGCATCTACGCTCTCTGGCGGCGAGGCGCAGCGTATAAGGCTGGCGAGTGCCGTGGGTGCTGGCCTGCAAGGTGTGCTTTATGTGCTTGACGAGCCGAGCATCGGGCTCCACCCTCGCGATAACGACAAGTTGCTGGAAATGCTGGAACGCTTGCGTGCGCAGGGCAACAGCCTGATTATCGTGGAACATGACGAAGATACCATGCGCCATGCGGACTGCGTGATTGACGTGGGGCCGGGTGCCGGCGTGGAAGGCGGCCGCGTGATTGCGGCGGGAACCGTCGAGGAACTGGAGAAGAACAAGGCTTCGCTCACGGGTGCGTACCTGAGCGGTCGCAAGGCGATCGAGATTCCCGAGAAGCGCAAGAAGATTGACAAGAATACACCGAAGCTCAAGATCTGCGGTGCCGCCGAAAACAACCTGAAGAACATCGACGTGGAAATTCCTCTGGACGGTGCGCTCACCGTGGTGACGGGTGTTTCGGGCTCCGGCAAGAGCACGCTCATCAACCAGATTCTGCGCCGCGAACTGG
>CAMZDZ010000124.1 GCA_947305535.1 uncultured Fibrobacter sp. | reverse complement strand
GCCTCGAACCTGGAACCTACATCATGATATTCCATAGCGAACAAGAGACATTCAACTGGGCTTCCGAATTCGGGAAGACACTGCAACCGGGAGACCGCGTGGCTCTCTACGGCAATCTCGGCGCAGGCAAGACCGTCATCAGCCGCGGAGTGTGCAAGGGCCTGGGCTACACGGGCACGGTATGCTCCCCCACCTACACCATTTTGCACGAATACCCGAACGACCCGCCCATCTTCCACTTCGACCTCTACCGTCTCGAAGGGGGCGCCGACCTGTACGAAGTCGGCATGGACCCGGACTACCTGAAATCCGGCATCAGCCTCATCGAATGGCCCGAACGCCTGGAAGGGAACGATTCGGGCATCACCCATATTATCCAAATAAAAATCCTCTCGGAAACCGAGAGGGAAATTACTGTGGAGAAGCTCCGCTAAAAAATTACTTCTGCGCCGCGGAATCGGCGGCAGGGGCAGCGGCGGCCTCGACGGCAGCCTTCAGCGCGCCAGCCTTGGCAAGGGACTCCCAGGTCTCGCGGTCGCTCTTCTGCAAGAGCATCGGGCCCTTGTACGCATTGACAATCTCGAAAGCCTTCGCGGAATCGCGGTCGGCGATGGCATCCATCGCATCGGCGAACAGATCCTTCAGATGGTTGCGCTTGTCCTCGATGGCGCCCAGGCGGTCCTGGCGGAGGATTTCCATGGAATCGCTAACGAAACCGAGGTCCCACGTGGCGTTGTAGCAGGACTCCGCCTCGATAAACTTTGCTGGCTCGGTCTCCGCTGCCACATAGAGCACGTCGCACTGGGCGAACGTTTCAGCACTGCTCTTCTTGGCGTACTGGTAATAGTAGTAGCCGCCAACGACCAGGCCCACAAGCACGATGAGGAAAACGACATCCTGCCAACCCATCGTCGGAGTAGGGAGTTTCGGCTTGCCGGACGGATTCTCGCCAGCTTCCAGTTTTTCTTCGGCCTCGTCAAAGGGGCTCTTTCCACTCAAGAAACTAAAAGACATGTTATCCTACCTATTTTTTTGAAATTGCGTCAAAGACGCGGGCATATAAATATATCTGCTTGATAAGGCTTGCAAAACCGTTGGAGCGCGTGGGCGAAAGCCCGACATTCAAGCCAATATCCTGGAAGAACTTCGCATCCACCGAGAGGATATCCTTCGGGGGCAAGTCGTTGTAAATCTGCAAGGCAAGCGCACCGAGACCGCGACTGATCAGCGGATTCGTCGTCCCGCCTTCCACTTCCATCTCGAAATGGACTATGCCGGATTCGAACTTGGGAACCAGGTACATCGTGGACGCACAGCCCTGGATGATATACTTCTCCGCCTTCAGAGAGGCATCCATCCCCTTGTGCGCACGGGCCAGGTCCAAGAGGAACTTCCACTTGTCGTCCTGGTCCGAGAACGAGGCGAACTTAGCGCGAACCGATTCCAATCTTTCTTCTATAGACGACATCGCGTTACCGTAAGAATGAGCGCATCTTCCAAATCAGCGACGGGCATGCGCTCAGGACAGTGAAGAATATACGCCAGAGGGAGGCCTTGCCCTGCGGGATACGGGAGAGTTTCTCGGCGGCCCGGTCGAACTGGGCGTCCGTAATCTTCCCGAACGCGGGCTTCGCGTTCGCAATCTGCAAGTGGGCACGGCCCTGGGCCTTCATCCAGCGGTCGAGCACAGAGGATTCCACGCGGGCGCGGTCCGCATCGGAGCTACAGGCAAGCCATTCGGCCACGGATTCGGCGACAATCTTTCCGCAAAGGAGGGACTCGACAATTCCGGAACGGCTGATCGGGTTCACGCAGCTCGCCGCGTCCCCCGCCTTGAACAGGCCATGCATCGCGAGCGGACGACGGGACTGCCCACAGGCAATCATGCCTCCGTAAACGGCCTTGACCTTCGCCTCCGGATAGCGGCTGCTTATGAATTCCAGAAGTTTCCGGCGCAGCGGGACAGGCGAATCGTGGTCCTTGCCCAAGACAAAACCGACATTGACTTCCACGCCGTCACGCGGGAAAATCCAGCCGTAGCCGTTCGGGAATTCGCTCCCGAAGAAAAGCTCGATATGCTCGCGGCTGTGCTCGATTCCTTCGGCAACAGCGAAAATGGCCGGTTCCAGGTCCGTATCGCCGGACTCGATGCCCTTGAGGCAGTCGATGTTCCTGGTCAGCCTGCACCCCGGCCCCGTGGCGTCGACGACGGCCTTGGCCGTAATCGTCAGGGTTTCGCCGTTTTGCAGCACCTGGACTTTCCAGGAGTCGCCCTCGCGGGAAAGCTTAGTCACCGGAGTATCGAAATGGCATTCGACACCAGCCTCGGCACAGCCGTCCGCCAGCGCATGGTGGAAGCGGGAACGGTCCAACAGGGAGCCGCAGTCCTTGCTGTAGAACTCGGCCCTGAATCCCTTGGGCGATGTAAAATATATACCGGAGATACTGCCGCGGACCCATTCCTTGGAAATCGGCCAAAGGGCGTTCAGGCGTCCCGTCGAGACGGCCTCCGCACAGAAGATAGGCTCTTTCCAGGGCTCCTTCTTGTCGAGAAGCAAAACCCGTCCGGCACCGCCCGTCAGCCGCCCGTAGGTACAGGCAGCCATCAAACCTGCGGGACCAGCCCCGCAGACAACGACATCGTATTCCAAAGCCTTAATTTCTGACATTTTCGCCAAAACTAGCAATTTTTGCGAAAGAATAGCCCTTGGTAAAGGAAACAAAACATTTTTTTAGATGTTTTTTTTTTATTTGAATTTTTTTCACGAAATTTTAGTTATTTTAGGGCTATCCGTTATATTTGTTCATAATTAAAGGGAATTCTTATATGAATATGATGAAAGTATCCAAGTTGGGTCTCGGCCTTGTCTGTGCTATGACGATTTCGGCGTTTGCCCAACAAACGAACTGGTCCGGCAAAGACTTGAACGTTTCTTTCCGCGACAAGCGTATCGACGGCTTTGACTTCTCCAAGGCCAAGGCAGTCAAGCGCGTGACCGACTTCCAGCGCGCAGCCGGTGAAGACGTGAAATTTTCCGACGCCAACCTTCCGGAAGTTTCTTTCCAGAACGCGGTGATCAGCGGCGCAAACTTCAAGAACGCCAACCTCTCGAAGGCGACGATCAGCGGCGCCGACATCCGTTCCTCCAACTTCAAGGGCGCAAACTTCGAAGGCGCGAACCTCTACCGAGCCACCTTGCTGGACAGCGAGTTCCCGCAGGCGAACTTCAAGAACGCCCGCCTCGACGCCATGAAGGTTTCCGACGGCGCCGACTTCAGCAAGGCTGACTTCACGCAGGCCTCCGTCATGGACGTCGACCTCACCAACGCCGATTTCAGCAAGGCCAACATGACGAACGCGAACTTCTCCCGTTCCCTCATGGCTAACACGAACCTCAAGAAGGCCAAGCTCGTCAAGACGGACTTCACCGCCTGTAACCTGATTGCCGCCAACTTCGGCAGCGCCGACCTGCAGAACGTGAACTTCGCCAAGGCCGGTCTTTCCCAGGCTGACTTCGGCGGTGCCGACTTCACGAACGTCAACCTCCAGGAAGCTGACCTCTCCCTGACGACATTCAACGACGTCGACCTCTCCAAGACGCAGCTCCAGAAGGCCAAGTTCGCCCAGTCCACCCTGAAGAACATGAACTTCAACAGCCAGGACCTGACCGGCGTCATCTTCGACAAGGGCAGCGTTTCCAAGAGCTCCTTCGAACGCACCAAGCTCAACAAGGCCTCCTTCTTTGACTCCGACGTGAACAAGGTCGTGTTCAAGGAAGCCGAAATGATGAAGGTCGTCTTCGACGGCGCCTACATCCGCAAGAACATCTTCGACAAGGCCGACCTCACGAAGGCCAACTTCTCCAACTCCACCATCGAACGTACGGACTTCAACCTCGCCACGCTCTCCGGCGCAAGCTTCGCCGGTGCCAAGCTGACCAAGGTTAGCTTCCTCAACGCCAACATGGAAGGCGTGAAGATCGACGCCGACACCAAGATGGACGACGTTGACTTCTCCGGTGCAGACCTGAGCAACGCCAAGATCGAAAAGTTCACCGCCAAGAAGGTCATCTACGACAACAGGACGAAGTTCCCGGGCGGTCTCGATCCGCGTCAGTTCGGCTTCACCAAGCGTGGCGAAAAGGCCGCCGACATCAAGGTCGAAGGCACTGGCAAGAGAAAGCCGCGTGAAGAAGCTTCCGACGACGATGACTCGCCGAAGAAGAAGAAGAAAAAGAAAAAGTCTTCTGACGACGAAGAATAATCTTCCCTACATAACGGATTTAAAAAGGACGCCCCGCGGGGCGCCCTTTATTTTTTGTGGCGAGAGCACCGCCATCCAAAATTTCAACAGTTACTTCTGGTCCATGAGCCACGCCACGGCCTCGCCGAGACCACCGACGCGCACGACCCGCATGTTCCCGACCGACTCCGGCAGCTTGCCGGACGAGGGAATCACAGCGACGGTCATCCCCAGGCGACGGGCCTCCTTGAGCCGCTGGTCCAGGAGGCTCACGTTCCGGACCTCGCCCGACAGACCGAGCTCCCCTACCGCGATGGTTTGGCGGCCCAGCGGGATCCCCAGATGGTTGCTCGCGATAGCGAGCGCGAGGGCCAGGTCGGACGACGTGTCGGTCACCCGGATGCCGCCGGCGATGCTCGCGAACACGTCGCACATGCCGACGCTCACGCCGCCGAACTTCTCGAGCAGGGCGAGGATGATGGTGAGACGTTTGGGGTCGATGCCCGCGGCAACGCGCTGCGGGACGGCAAAGTTCGTCTGGTTCACGAGCGCCTGCGTCTCGAAGAGCAGCGCACGGGAGCCTTCGAGCGTACAGCAGACCACGCTTCCCGGCGTCGGCGGGACGCCCTCCTGCAAGAACACCTTGCTCGGGTTCGGCACGGCGTTCAGCCCGTGGCTCGTCATCTCGAACACGCCGATCTCGTCGGTAGCGCCGAAGCGGTTCTTGATGGTGCGAAGCAGGCGGTACTGGTTGTTGCGGTCGCCCTCGAAGTACACGACCGTGTCGACCATATGCTCCAGGATGCGCGGACCGGCAATCTGCCCGTCCTTGGTCACGTGGCCGATGAGGATGGTGATGCAGCCCGTGTTCTTTGCGAACACCATCAGGTCCAGCGTGCACTCGCGCAGCTGCGAGGCCGACCCCGGCGTCCCCGGCAGGTCGCCCTTGTACACCGTCTGGATGGAATCGATGACGAGCACCTGCGGCTGGATTTCCTTCGCCATCTCGATAATCTTCTCGAGCCCCGTCTCGCAGAGCAGGAGCATGTCGCTGCCGGATACGTTCAGCCGCTCGCTGCGAAGCTTCACCTGGTTCGCGCTCTCCTCGCCGCTCACGTAGAGCGTCTTCACCCCGGCGGCGGTCATCGTCGCAAGCGTCGTGAGCACGAGCGTGGACTTGCCTATTCCCGGGTCGCCACCGATCAGCACCAAGGAGCCCGGCGCGAGACCCCCGCCGAGCACGCGGTCGAATTCCGTGTTCGCGGTGCTCAGCCGGCGCGTGTCCTCGGTGGAGACATCCTTGAGCGCGACGACCTTGTGGACCGGGCCGCCCAGGCCGCGTCCCCCGCGCCCTGCGCTATCGGCAGCCGGGATGACCGCATGTTCCTTGAGGGAATTCCACTCCCCGCAGAACGGGCAGCGCCCCACCCACTTGGGCGTGGTGTTGCCGCAGTTCGTGCAAAGGAACTCAATCTCTTTTTTCGCCTTGGATTTATTTACTGCTACCATGTGCACTAATATAACAAAATCCGGCTGACACAATATGTCACCCCGGCAGAAAAAATTTTCCCCGACACCCCACCCGCAACACTCGCAAAAAAAAACATTTCCAGCAACACATTTTCCCTGTTTTTACACAAATTTCGGGAATTTTGCTATATTTCGCGTCACTCGACGATTTGTGTACCAAACCGCCACGTTCAATGAAGGCTTTTCGATGGAAATCAAGATTCTCCCTCAGCCAGACGATGTTACGTGCGGACCGACCAGCCTACACGCAGTCTATGCGCATCTCGGCTACAATATTCCCCTCAAGAAACTCATCTCCGAAATAGAATTCCTCGAAGAAGGTGGCACGCTCGGCGTGTTCCTCGGCATCGACGCGCTCAAGCGAGGCTTCAAGGCGACCATTTATTCGTACAACCTAAAAATATTCGACCCCACCTGGAGCAAGCTCAAGATGCCCGAACTCCGCGAGAAGCTCGAAAAGCTCCACAAGGCCAAGCACGCGCCCAAACTCCGCAAGGCCATCGAGGCGTACATCCGCTTCCTGGATTTGGGCGGCACGGTCGCCACGGCAGACCTCCGCGCAAGCATGTTCGAGCATTACTTCAAGCGCGACATTCCCGTTTTGTGCGGACTTTCCGCCACCTACCTCTACCGCAGCCCCCGCGAGTACACCAACGACAAGGACCAGTCCGTCTTCGACGACATCCACGGCGACCCGATGGGGCATTTCGTGGTGCTTTACGGACTCGACGAGAAAAGGCAGTTCCTCGTGGCCGACCCGGACTGTACGAACCCCATGGCGAACGGCCCCTACTACAGGGTGGACAAGTTCCGGCTCATCCACAGCATCCTGCTCGGGGTCATGACCTACGACGGTAACATCCTCGTCGTCGAGAAGAAATAGCCCCGTAGCGGACCCGCTCGGAACGATTTGAAAAAAAGGCGCCCATTTGGAGCCTTTTTTTTCTTTTGCGCTATATTTTTTCCCCGATTTCTATGTAATTTTAGTTTCGGATTTTAATATTCAAAATTCAAACTCAAAACTGGAGATACACATGGCAAAAAAGATGATTGCGTGTGACGGTAACGAGGCCACCGCTAACGTAGCGTTTGCTGTTAGCGAAGTTGCGGCAATTTACCCGATTACACCGTCTAGTCCTATGGCTGAGCACGCCGACAACT
>CAMZDZ010000123.1 GCA_947305535.1 uncultured Fibrobacter sp. | reverse complement strand
ATTGCTATGCCACAGAAAAAGATTGCCCTCATTAACGACATCACTGGTTTCGGCCGCTGCTCGGTTGCCGTCATGGCGCCCGTCATCTCGGCCATGAAAATCCAGGCGGTTGCCGTCCCCACGGCGATTCTTTCGACGCATACGCAGTTCCCCAAGTACTTCTTTGACGATTACACCCCCAAGATGCGCGACTACATCCAGACCTACAAGGATTTGGACATGAGTTTCGACGCCATCGCGACAGGGTTCCTCGGCTCCGAGGAACAGGTGGACATCGTCATCGACTTCATCAAGACTTTCAAGAAAGAAGGCGTGTTCACGCTGGTCGATCCGGTGATGGGCGACTACGGCAGGCTCTACGAAACCTACACGCCGAGCCTGTGCGAAAAGATGCGCGCACTTGTGCATTACGCCGACCTCTTGACGCCGAACCTCACCGAACTCTGTTCGCTTACGGGTTCCGACTACCGCGACGGGAATCTCACCCTCGCCGAAATCGAGAACATGTGCAAGACGCTTGCTGAACAGGGCCCCAAGCACATCGTCGTTACGGGCATCCATTACAGCAAAACGCAGATCATGAATTACGTGTACAGCAAGGGCGAGGAACCGAAAATCGTCATGGCCGACCGCATCGGCGGTGACCGCAGCGGAACGGGCGACGTCATCAGTGCTGTGATTGCCGGGATGTACTTGAACGGCCACGACTTCTACGAGTCAGTGAAGAAGGCCGCCGAGTTTGCGTCCAAGTGCATCGGGTATTGTGTACAGAATAACGTTCCGGAACACTGGGGCCTGAGCGTCGAAATGTACCTTCGCGACCTCATCGAAGACTAAGGGGGCATAATGATAGTTTATACCGTTACAGGAACCGTCGGGCAGGCGGGCTACTTGGACATCGCCAACAGCGGCGACATTGCCGGCAAGAACATCTACGTGAACATGACGAACCGTTGCCCGTGCAACTGCGTGTTTTGCCTGCGCCAGACGAAGAAGATGATGGAAGGCAATACGCTCTGGCTCAAGGGCGGCGATCCGAGTGTCGACCAGGTGATGGATATTTTTGACGCCTACGATCTGAACGTTATCAACGAACTGATTTTCTGCGGATACGGCGAACCGCTGGAACGCCTTTACGACGTGTGCAGCGTGATCGACAAGCTCAAGGCGAAGTACCCGAACTTGAAAATCCGTCTCAACACGAACGGACTCGCGAACCTGATTCACGGCAAGGACATTACGCCGGAGCTCGAAGGACGTTTCGACACCGTGTCCATTTCGCTGAACGCCTCGAACGCCGAGGAATTCCTGGCGCTGACCCGTTCCAAGTTCGGCATCCAGTCTTACGATGCCCTCAAGGAATTCGCCGTGCTCGCGAAAGGCCATGTGAAAAACGTGGTCATGACCGTCGTCGAGAAGGTGATGCCCGAGGAAAAAATCGAGATTTGCCGCAAATTGTGCGAAGATTTGGGTGTCACGCTGCGCGTCCGCCCGTTTGAATCGTAAACGCTTGCTCTCGGATGAAGGGGCCCCTCCGCTTGGCAGGGCCCTTTTTGCTAAATTACGTGTGTTGGACCCCTTTTTACGGGAGGCATTTATGAATTCAGATGAAGAACGTTTCCGCGAGCTCCAGCGCAAGGACGAGGAACACGATGCCCGTCTGGACTTGCAAAAGAAAAAGGACGAGGAACACGACTCCCGCCTAGACTCTCTTTACAGCAAGGACCGCGAGCAGGAATTCAAGCTCAAGGTCCAGGTCGCGAAGGATGCGGAACATGATTTTCGTCTAAATTCTGTCGACGTGAAGAATGTGGAACAGGATACGGAACTTCGTCGCCAGCGCGTGAAGGACAACGAACACGACTCCCGCCTAGACCGGCTGGAGAAACTTTGTGCCGAATTGGCCGCTCGCGTTGAGGCCCTTGAATCAAAGTTGGGCTGAACTTAGTTATATTCTCAAAAAAAATTGGAGTCTCAAGATGGTTTTTCTGAACCGCTTTTTTGGTACGGTCCTGCCTGTGGCCGTTTTGGCGCTTTCTGTGTCGTCTGCCTTTGCCGAAGAGGAATGCACGGAAGCAAATTTCGGCAAGTTGACGCGCGCGAACAACAAGAACCTCGTATGCGATCCGGAATTGAACGCCTGGCGCGATGCGACGATGATGGAATCCTCCATCCAGAAATCCTGCACGAAGAAGAACCTGAATGAAAAAATGACCATCAAGAGCATCTCGTTGGTGTGCTCGGACGATGACTGGGAAGGCTCCTTTGTGGATAGCCGCGACAACCGCAAGTACGCGGTCGCGATTATTGCCAACCAGGTCTGGATGAAGGAGAACCTGGATTACGAGAAGATGTTCGGGATCGATTGCAAGCAGTGCGATGGCTACCATATTTACGACTTTGGCGATGCCCAGAAAGTATGCCCCAAGGGCTGGAAGCTCCCGAGCATTGACGATTGGGACTTTATCTCGAAGAACGGCGGGATTATGAATGTCGCGAATACCGGCGCATTCTGGAGCTCCACGAAAGTCAAGGAAGCCACGTCCATCAAGCAGGGCTACGCTGCCGACATCCGTTGGAAATGGGTGGAAGGCGAAGTCGGCAAGGTGCAGAGGTTCTTTGTGCTGCAGCAGACTCTCCCGCGAAAGAACGGCTATCCCGTGCGCTGCATGACCGACAAGTAGCCCCATGAGAAAGTTTTTGGTGCTTTTTTTGACGCTTTGCGTCGCGATGCCTGCATTTGCCGCGAAGGGCAAATCGTCGAAGTCCGCGTCGCGCAAGGCTCCGGCGTCCAAACCTGCGGAATTCAAGGACCCCCGCGACAAGCAGAGCTACCGTCTCGTGAAAATCGATGGGCGGGAATGGTTCGGTGACAATCTGAATTTTGCGGCAGAAAACAGCTACTGCTACGACGACAGCGATGACAACTGCATGGCTTACGGGCGCCTGTACACCTGGGATGCCGCGAAGAAGGCTTGCCCGGCAGGGTTCAGGCTGCCGAACCAGGAAGACTTCGAAAGCCTGTGGACTGCCGCCGGCGCCGATTTCAACGCCGCGTACCTCCTGAAGACCACGTACGGCTGGAAGGGCGAGACGAATGGCAACGATACGCTCCAGTTTAGCGCGATGCCTGCGGGCAACCGCTTTGACGACGAAACTTACGGCAATATGAGCAAGTTCGCCTTTTTCTGGAGTAGCGACGAAGACGGCTCCGGTGCCCGCGTTTGGTTCATGACAAACAAGTCGATGGGCTTCAGCTATTCGACGAAGCCCAAAGTTTTCGGATTCTCGGTTCGTTGCGTCCGCTAGGGACTATTTCTTGAACGACCATTCCCCGGTCTTTGTATTGAAAAGAATCTTGTCGTTCTTCATGAAAGCCGTTGCGGCACGTTGGGTTTCCGTGTTGGTCGGCTTGTTCTTCTGCTTGAGAATCTTGTTCACCCTGGAACACAGTTCGTCGGTTGAGACCTTCTTGTCGAGCGTGTAGAGGATGCGCGCGGCAATGTCGCTTTTTGACTTGAGCTTGTCGATAGGAATGGAGAAAAGCTTTCCGTTTCGCTCGATGTAGCTCAGGTTGCTTAGAAGGTGGGCGAGCCTTTCTTCGTTGAGTCTCTTGTACCCGCGCTTGGCGAGCGCTTTCGAAATTTTGGCGATGTCGGCGGGAATGACTTCCAGCTGCAGAATTTCGTAGCAACGGTCGGCGACATCCTTGATGAGGTGGGCTGTCGCACTGTTCTTGGTGACGAACAAGTCAAAGCCTTTCTTTTGCCCGTAACGTTTGAGGTCGCGGATCTTGTAGCCTGCGGCTCGACAGAGGAGGCGGGCGACAATGCGCTCTTCGTTGGTAATTTCCTTGATGTTCGTGCTGAACTGGCGCAGGATTTCGTTCGCGGCGAGGAAGGTGTGCTTCTGGACGAGTTCCTTCGCGTTGTTCAGCTGGACCATCGCCTGACCGTCGATTCTTGGCATGTTGGCGATATTCTTGCCCATCAGGTAGGCGGCAATCTTCTGTGTATAGCGGATTTTCCGGATGCTTTCGCCCGGTGCGATCGCCTTGAGGCCGTCCAAGTACAGCGAAAGCACGTTCTGCTTGCGTTCGTTCTCGTTGTTCTTGTAGTATTCCTTGGTGTCCTGTATCCAAGAACGGAGCTCGGAGATGGCGACATGCTTGCTTCGCAGCGTTTCTTGCAGTTCCTGGATCTTTTTTTGCAGATCCTTCATGTTCTTGATGTGGACCTTCGCAAAGGCGATGCTCAGGGCCGCGTTGCACGGGAACAGGAATTTCGTCTTTTTGCAGGCGACAAGTTCGTCAACGTCTTTTTTGATGATGGCGAACTGGCTCTGGATGGATGCCTGCTGTTTGGCCTGGAGCGATTCGGGAATGTCCTTGATTCCAAGCACCTTCATGTACTTGACGAGCTCGTCGATGCGCTTGTTGCCGAAATATTCGGCTTTGGTGAGCTCCTTGTAGTTCTTTTGAAGGTCATCGACGGAGTAGATGTTCGCCTTTATAAAGGCCTTTGTCAACAGCTTGGATGGTGGCGGGGAGAAATTGAATTCTTTCTTCGTTTCCACAAAATCTTCGCGGTGCGTGGCGGAGCCTTCGGGCAGCTTGATGTTTTCGCGCTGCATGTAGTCCAAAAGGGCGGCTACAAAAATCCCGCCGAAACCAAGACCATTTATCAACCGATTGTAGTTTTTCTGCAAATCCTCAACGGTCTTTATATTGGCCTTTTTGAATTTGTTTACCAATTTGGTTGGTACGTTTCTCAATTCCATAAACAATCCTACTAATACACGCTTCCAATATAGCAAACTGCACTTTCCTGAGATGTATAGTGTAAAGAACGTTTTACAAAGGTTTTGTAAAAAATCTTTGTTTTGTCAAAAAAACGAAATGTACGTCACATTAAAAAAATGTATACAAATTATTTTATTCGTATAGATTTGTTGCGTTTGTTCTAAATCGGGTCTTGGGGGGGGCGCGGGTTTGCGGCCGGCTTGTGCGACAAACGGCTTTATTGGGAAAATTTTTAATGGATGCCGGTGCGAAGTTATGTATTTTTGAATTATGTCGCAGCCGATTCGGAACATTGCCATTTTGGCCCACGTGGACGCCGGGAAGACGACCCTTTCCGAGCGCATCTTGTTTGCGGCGGGGGAGGTGCGCCGACCCGGCCGCGTCGAGGACGGCCTTGCGACGATGGACTACATGCCCGAAGAAAAGGAACGCGGCATCACCATCGAGAGCGGCGTGGCGCATTTCGAATGGAAGGACTCCTGGTTCAACTTTATAGACACTCCGGGGCACGTTGATTTTGGGGCCGAGGTCGACATGGCGCTCTCGGCCGTGGAAGGTGCCGTGCTGGTGGTGAGTGCGGCAAGCGGCGTGGAGACGCAGACGATCGCCGCGTTCAAGAAGCTGCGCGAGGCGGGGGTGCGGACCATCCTGTTCGTGAACAAGCTGGACAACCCCGACTATTCGCTCGACGATACGCTGATCAACATCGAAGAAATCCTGGGCGTGCGCCCGGTGCTGATGACGCTCCCGCAGTACGAGAACGGCCGCATGACGGGCGTTCTCGACGTGCTCAGCCAGAGCCGCCTGACACACTCCGACACCGGGGAAGAAGTCGTCGATGACGGCTGGAACGTGGAAGACGGCTGGGACGGATCCCGCGAGCTCAAGCAGCATTACGCCGAGGCCGTGGAGTTCGCGAGCAGCTTTGACGACGAGGTTTTGAAACTGGCCATGGATGGCAAGCGGGTTCCGCCGAAGATGCTGCTGCGTGGGCTCAAGGAACTTGCCAAGAGCGACGATTATGCCCTGTGCTATGCGGGTTCCGCGATGGAAGGCTTCGGCGTTCGTAGCCTCGTGACGGCACTGACGTTCTTCTTGCCCGACGTTCCTGAATTTAGAACAAATGAACTTGGTCAGGTAATTCGCCTCCGCCATTTCAAGGGCGTGGGCGAAATTTCGCTGTTCCGCAGCCATACCGACATGGAACGCAAGGCGTGGCCTGCGGGTTTTGAATTTTCGCGCCTGAAGGCGAACCTTTTGCAGCCTGTTGACGAAATCCGTTCGGGTGACATTTATGCCATGCGGACGCCGTTCGAGACGGAACTGGGGCAGGTGATATATATAGACGAGAGACGAGAGACGAGAGACGAGAGACGAGAGGCGAGAGACGAGCGGGAGGACGCGGAGTCCATCCGGGATCGTTACCAGCCGCTTTTGCAGACGCGTGTGGAATGTATCGGTGCCGAGGATTACGCCCACGTGGAAAAGAGCCTCGCGACGCTTGGCCGCATGGATCCGAGTTTCCGCGTGCAGCACGATTTGGATGGCGGTTTCTGGTACTTGCATACCGTGGGCGAGGTGCAACTCGAAGTGTTGCTTGCCCGCCTCAAGCGCGAGTTCGGTTGCGAAGTGAAGGCCGGCTCCCCGGAAGTGCGTTGGCAGGAACGCCTGTGCCGTAATGTCGGCCCCGTCGAAAATACGTTCCAGCTCGGCCCGCACAAGATTTCCATCAAGCTTTCTGCGACACCGCTCGACAGCGATGCGCACGACATCCGCCTTTCGGCCGAATTTTTGGAAACCGCTCCCCGTGAAATTTTGGCCGGCGTGCGTTCCGCGTTGTTGGAATCTACCGAAGTGGGAATTTTGGGCAAGGGCCCGCTCGTGGGCGTACGTTTCGAAGTCCACGAATTCACCTGGACCGAAGGCGCCTTGCCGCCCATGATCAAGAAAGCATGTGCCGACGGCGTGATGAAACTGATCAAGCCTGCCGACGTGCAGCTTTACGAACCCGTCATGGAACTTTCGCTCGAATGTCCCGTGAACTTTGCCGGCCTCGTGACCGGCGACATCCAGGCGCGCGACGGCAAGGTGAAGGAAATCGGCGGCGACGGCAAGACTCACTTTTTGAAGGCCGACATTCCGCTCCGCAAGATTTTCGGCTACGCCACCGGCGTCCGCAGCATCAGCAAGGGCACCGCGCTTTACAGCATGAAATTGCTCGGGTATAGACCGGCGACG
>CAMZDZ010000122.1 GCA_947305535.1 uncultured Fibrobacter sp. | reverse complement strand
GCCCCTCCGGTCAAGGACTTCGTGACGTTCGCCTGCTACGTGGCGCTTTTCCCGCAGCTTGTCGCGGGCCCGATTGTGCGCTACAATACGGTGGCAGAAGAACTCGCGACGCGTACGCACACGCTCGAGAACTTCGTCCGCGGCATCATGTTCTTCAGCTTCGGCTTTGCCGAGAAGATCTTCCTCGCGAACCAGGTGGGCATCATCGCCGACCGCGTTTTCGCCGCCGACGCTCCGGGCGTGCTCAATACGTGGTGGGGCGCCCTCGCGTACATGTTCCAGATTTATTTCGACTTCTCGGCGTACAGCAACATGGCGATCGGCCTTGGCCTGATGCTCGGGTTCCATTTCCCGCGCAACTTCAACGGCCCCTACCGCGCGGTGAGCATCACGGACTTCTGGAAGAAGTGGCACATTTCGCTCACGAGCTGGTTCCGTGACTACCTCTACATCGCCTTGGGCGGAAACCGCGTGGGCAAGAAGCGCCTGTACTTCAACCTGTTCATGGTCATGTTCCTGAGCGGCGTTTGGCATGGCGCGAACTGGACGTTCGTGTGCTGGGGCCTGTACCACGCCTTCTTCATGATAGTCGAACGCGCGAACAACAAGAACGCTTTCTACTGGAAGGCCCCGAAGGTCGTGCAGATTTTGATTACCCAGGTCATCGTGCTGTTCGGCTGGGTGCTTTTCCGTGCCGACAATATCGGCGAGGCGTGGCGCCTGTGGAAGTCGATGCTCGGTCTCATGCCGGTGAGCGCTGCCGACGCTATCCTTTCGGCGGAAATCTTCACGCCGACGTGCGTGGTGTTCATGGCCGTGGCCGCATGGCTTTCGTTCTGGAGATTCCGCAGTTTCGACTGGTGCAACGACGTGAAGTTCTGGAAGGCGGTCGTCTCGCTCGGGCTGTTCGTGCTCGCGACGCTCGCCTTGTTTACGCAAAGCTACAACCCGTTCCTTTATTTCCAGTTCTAACGCTTTTTTACTAATTTATGGGCATGCAGATGCGGAAAGTAGTTAAACGTGCCTTGTGCATTCTCCCGATGGCTTTTGGCCTTTCTGTCGCCGATGCCGTCCCTCTTGCCGCCTTTTCGGAGACCGGGTCGCATTCCCGCGACCAGCAGCTCCTTGAAATTCGCGACGTGATGCGCGGTGGCCGCGGGGGATTCCTCGACTTGGGTTTCAACTATA
Organism: uncultured Fibrobacter sp.; assembly: GCA_947305535.1. Taxonomy (GTDB): domain Bacteria; phylum Fibrobacterota; class Fibrobacteria; order Fibrobacterales; family Fibrobacteraceae; genus Fibrobacter. Next base: position 5,869 of record CAMZDZ010000122.1, on the reverse strand, counting down.
CGCCCCTTGCAAGCCAGCTCCCGCTTGAAAGCCCGTATGGCGAGCATGAAGGCTATGCTTTCAGGCAGCATGTGGCCGGTTTCGGTAGCGGTGCGGTGACAAGGCAATCGCAGCTGGGCGCGTTGCTTTGGTTCGAACGCTCGGGTTGGGATGGCGAGGATTTCTTTGTTTACCCGAAGTACAACGCTTTTTCGCATGTGGCGTCGACGACGACATGGGGCCTCACGTATACCCATATCAAGCACGATGTCACCTTTGCCGGCGGTATGCAGCACTACAACGTGGAGCATGTCGGCGATGTCTACCCCGAAGAGAGTGACTCCCTGCTCTACTCCTGGGCTCACTTGCGCTGGAACCATTTCAGCGTCCAGGGCAACTTCTACCGTTCCAATGTGCGCTTCTTGCGCTTGTCGCTCGACCTGGAATCGCGGCTGGTCTATGGCGGGTATTCCAAGGGCCTCCTGACGTACTTGCCCAACATCGACCTCACGGTCTACAACAAGTCTGCGGACAAGTTCAGTGCCGATACCTACCGCATGAATTGGGAACAGAACCTTTACGGGCAGATCCTCTATGCCGAAGTCTCGTACGATTTCCCCGATGACGGTTTCCATTCGGCGGCTCTCAAGTATTACCCGGATGCGTCGCGCATGGTGGCGTTCGAGGCGACGTGCATCCGCCGCAACAAGAAGATTGACGGCACGGACGACCTCCTGTGGGGTGGCGGAATCGAGTTCCCGTTCGTCCGCTTCGCTTACAATTCCTCCTACGATTACGAGAATTTCTTCCATGCCAAGGGGACGTTCATCGTGGAATTCCAGTTTAACCTGGCTTCCATTGACGGATTCCTCTTTGCCCGGGGCGGCACGCGCTCGGCTCCGCTTGAGACCATCAAGGTCGAGAAAAAGAACAAGGATTTACCTCCCGAAGGGGATGGCCTTATCCACCTGAATCCGTCGGATGCGTCGACTTCGGTCGGCAGCGGAAAGACGAAGACTCTTGAAGCGACCGGAATCCGCTACGAAAAGTCCGGCAACGGAGGTAACTAATGGTTCGTTCTGCAATGAAAGCATTTGTTCGCCCGTTGTTCGCCCTTTGCGTCTTCTGTGCTTTGCCGCTTGCGCTCACGGGCTGCCTGAGCCACTGGTTCCTGGAATCCGAGACGAGACTCCAGCTGGAAAATGCGACCGAGGATTACTCCATAATCTCGCTCGATGTGGTCGCGCTTGACGGCAGCATCTATTCGTCGTGGATCCGCCAGACCGTTTTGCCTGGCGAACGCAGCCGTGTGGAAGAAGGTGACTGGATTGGCGAGTTCAAGGTCCGCGTGAAGTACACCGAGAGCAAGGACGCGAGCGGCGATACGCTCGTGGATTACCGCGTGCTCGATTTCGAGGGCGGCAGCATGTACCTGCAGGTCACTGCTTCAGAGAAGGGCAAGCTGCAATATAAGTTCCGCTGATTTTTCCTTGTACAGGGTTAGTTCCTAGCGGTCCACATATTTGACGATGCGGATGATGTTGAAGTCAATGATGGAGTTGTGTTTGTTGTGAATTTGAAATGCTATGTTGGCTGCTTTTGTTGCCGCTTCCGGACCGCTGATATGATTCCCGCTCCAACCCATTTGCTTGAAATCGGTCCATTCGAAGCATCTCTCTGTCGGTGATGTCGTCTTGATGAGGCTTGCGTATGGAAAGTCTCCTTCTTCTCTTATAAAATCTGCTTCTCCGGTTCCTAGAACAAGCTTTACTGGCATGCTGGATGTGTAGGTGATGCAAAGGCCATCCCAACTGGTTATGTCTATCTGCGTTGTGTCTCCATTGTCATCCGTGCCGCCCACGAGAAAACTGAACTCAACGAACGGGTCGTAAGATAATTTGTGGCCAATCAGGTAAGCTCTGCCGCAGATTCCCTTGCAGAAATCAATCACCGGATCGGTTACTTTCATTTTTTCGCTAGGATCCACTGAAATTGGCCAGGCAATGTAGGATGTGCCTCCGTCTGGGTTGTCGGAGTTGATTGTCCATATGCCGGAATCATCGTTGCCGGCGTCAGCGCCTGTCTGCACGCGGTTGTCCTTGGACACGTTTTTGCACCACAGGTCCTGGCTTTTACAGTTAATCATCGAAACGTAGTCTTCATTGAGCATGGCGTCATAAACTATATGATCGTCACAGAATTCTGTTTCGGGATTATATGGAACTGCATCGCACAGCGCTCTGTAGATTTTTAATGAGGTTGTGTCGCAGGTGATGGTAACTGTGCCATGTCCGTCGTCGTTAAGGGAACAGTTTGTGTAGCTGGTGTTGCCGGTGCTTGTGGTATCGTTCCCGGAGGAGCCGTTATCGCCTTTGTCCCCTTTATCCCCCTTATCGCCCTTGTCTCCCTTGTCTCCCTTATCACCTTTATCGCCTTTATCCCCTTTTTCTCCGTTTAGGAGTACACCTACGGAGTCTCCGCCGCAAAGGACCTTGTATCCGTCTCCCGAATTGAGATCTTCAATTGTGCAGGAGGTCCCTTTTTTTCCGTTTCGTCCGTCCTTTCCGTCAAGCCCGTCTGTTCCGTCCACTCCGTCGCTACCGTTTATACCGTCAGCCCCGTCTTTTCCGTCGGTTCCGTTTAAAGTGACCCATCCGTCAGGAGTGCAGGTGAACACTTTTGCCGAGTCTGCCACATACGTAAGGTTTCCCAAGTCTTTTTGGCCGCATTTGGGTAGGGAGGCAAATGATTCGACGGATTCAATTCCGGTCTTTTGGGTTACCTCGGTTATTTCGTCGCCGCATCCTGCGAAAATAGCGAGCCCAGCGACGAATGCTGCTACAAGTGCTGCTTGCCAGTACGGTTTCATTTATCCCTCCGAGGTTTTATGTTTTGCTGAAAAACTCTGAAATAAAAATAACAATAAAATAATCTCTATTGTGTATCTGTTACTTTATGCTCCAGTCAATGGGCTCGATTCCCTTGCTTTGCAGATAAGCGTTCGCCTTGCTGAAATGCTTGCAGCCGAAGAACCCGCGGTATGCCGAAAGCGGGCTCGGGTGCGGCGCCGTGAGGATCAGGTGACCACGGTTCGGGGCGACCAGGGCTTGTTTCTTGATGGCGAAACTTCCCCAGAGCAGGAACACGAGGTTCTCGCGGACTTGCGAGAGCCGCTGGATGATGGTGTCGGTGAACTGCTGCCAGCCTATGCCTGCGTGGCTTGCCGCCATGTGGGCGCGCACGGTGAGCGATGCGTTGAGGAGCAATACGCCCTGCTGGGCCCAGCATTCCAGGTTGCCGTGGGGCGGGGGAGTGATGCCGAGGTCGTCGTGGAGTTCCTGGAAGATGTTGATGAGCGAGGGCGGCGGCTCGATGCCGACGGGCACGGAGAAGCAGAGCCCGTGCGCCTGGCCCGGATTGTGGTAGGGGTCCTGCCCGATGATGACCGCCTTCACTTTGTCGACGGGGCAGAAGTCGAGCGCGGCGAAAATCTTGGAGCCCGGCGGGTACACGACATGATGTTCCGCCTTTTCCTGGAGGAGCTTGTTCTTGATTTGTGCGAAGTACGGTTGTTCGAACTGGTCTTGCAGGAGGTCGAGCCAGGATTGTTCAAGTTTTACGGACATAGTCAACAGTGGTTAGTAAATAGTGGTTAGTGGTTAGGGGTCTCGTGCCTCGCCAGTATTGCGATTTTTTCTCCCTGGGCGCGGGTGTAGAAGAGCGTGGCGGATTCCTTGCCCTTGGCTCCGAGCCTACGGATTTCTGCATCGGGGTCGAGCTTGACTCCGCGGAGCTTGAGCGTGAGCTTGCCTATGCCGTGGGCGGCGAGCATGGCGCGGACGGCGCCCGTGGAGAGTTCGCAGCGGTCGATGATCTCGAAGCTGGTGAATCCCGGCGCGGGGAGCGGCGTTTCGCTGGCCACGTAGGCGATGCCTTCCGATATCAGGTGGGCCGACGGGTCGTGGGCGAGGGCGGCGATCCCGAAGAGTCGGCTGCGGACCAGCACGGCCGCGGGTTCCGAAAGGTACTTGGAGATTTCTCCGATGGGGAGGTCGGACTTGCTGCTGGCCGTGCGGTAGACCCTGTCGCGGCCTTCTCGCTGGAAGTTCTCTTCGAACAGGCGTTGTTCGGCCTCGTCGCGGACTTCGCGGGCCATGTCCCGCTCGGCGTTCCACTGTGCGGCGAGTTTGCCCCCTTTGTCGACCATGACGGCGCGTACGGTTCCCGGCGCCTTCGCCATCTCGCCGAACAGGACCAGGCACTCGCGGCAGTCGGAATGCCCGCCGATGTAGACGATTTCGGTGTCCTTGGGGATTTCGCCCGTGGGGTACCCGGGCGGAAGCTTCGCCATCCCGCCCCGGTACCGCTTCGCGATCTCGAGGACTTCGGCGAAGGTGGGCGTGAGGTTCGTGAGGTCGCGCTGGTTTTCTCCCTCGGCGGCGCGCCGGGCCGGGTCAATCGTGAAATAGTCGGCTTTTTCGTCTTTTGGGAGGGCGCGCACGTCGGCCTGGAGCGTTTTGCCCTCGCCGCGCATCGCCTGACAGTTGTAGCGGTACATCGCGAGGCGGTCTGTGTCCATGTCGACACCGGTGACATGCAGGTGGCCGGGCAGGTAGAAGCTGTCGCCGCCCATGCCGCAGCACAGGTCGTGCACTGTCGTGCCGGCGTCGGGCCCGTTTGGCCAAAGTTCCGCCTTGTAGCGCCCGATATCCTGGGCGGTGCTCTGTTCCAGCGCGAGTTTGTCGCAAAGGAGGAACCCGCCGCCCTTTTTTGAATAGCTTATCCCGAATTTTTCGCGGAACTTGGGGACGAGCGCCATGTAGTCCATGATTGCCGCGCGCTCCTCGAAGCTGTATTTCTTGCCGAGCGCACTCGACACCTGCAGCACGTCCTTCTTTTGCTTGATTGCGTCCTGGATGAATTCCTGCACTGCCGACGATGTAAGCAAATCCGTTAAAAGCATATGGCAGAGATAATTTAGCATATAAAACGCCCCTAAAATTGGGCGATTGGCAAATAAAATCTATATTTACCGCATGATTTCGAAATTGATTACATCCGTTATTGTTTCTTCCCTTGCAGTTTCTGCCGCCTTTGCCGACGATGCCATCCGCTTTGTCCCCGAGACTTACCCCATCGGTTACGTGAACCAGGGCGAAGTCAAGCACATCGTGCTCAAGGGCGCGAACGTTTCGGGCAAGGATATCGCTCTCGAGAATGCCTTCGGCCAGGGCATCGGGATGTCGAACTTCAAGTACCCGACCAAGATCGCCAAGAATTCCCCGGTCAAGATCGAGTTCGATATCGATTTTTCCGAAATGGAAGGCCAGATCAACCCGGTCATCGTGATGGTCGGTACGGACGGCAAGCCCTACACGGCCAAGATGGACGGCTTTGTCGTGGCCCCGTTCTTCTTCAGCGAGAAGCTCTTTGACGCCGGCTACTACGGCAAGGGCGAGAAGCGCGAATGGACGTTCTACGTGTGGTCGACCGACAAGAAGGACCGTCCGGACCTGGCTCTGGATTCCACGAGCCTCCGCGAGTTCTCCATGAAGTCCAAGAACGTCATGCTGAACGTGGACAAGATCGACCAGGTTAAGGAAGGCGGCAAGGTCCCCGGCGTGAAGATTACCCTTACGACGAAGGGTCTTTTGCGCGAAGGCTGGGAACTCAAGCAGCAGAGCCTCCGCAAAATCGTCGCGTTCAAGAGCAAAAAGTTCCCGAAGGCGACTCCCGAAGTGCTGATAGTCGGTTATTGGAAGTAAATGGAGGTAAAATTTCGTTTTTTTCGGGGCTTCACCTTGAAAAAATGCGAAATTTAACCTAAATTTGACGCCGACCCACGGGATGTAGCTCAGCCTGGTAGAGCGCTTGAATGGGGTTCAAGAGG
>CAMZDZ010000121.1 GCA_947305535.1 uncultured Fibrobacter sp. | reverse complement strand
GCGCCAGCCAGGGCGTGCATATTCGCGCTACCTACCCCATCGTCGTTCGTGATGAGGATACGCGGTTTCCGTGCTTCTTGCATGTAATATAAAGATAGCAAAAATAGCTGCGAAATTACTCTAAATTGCGGATTACCGAGTCCAATTTGGCAGTAAATTTCACCGCCCCGTCAAAGCACAAATGGTCGTAATCACCGCCCATGTTCGTATAATCGTGATTACCCATCTTGTTTTCGTCCATCATGTAGAAATTGTCGTATTTCTGCGCCAAGGATGCAGCCTTCGCTATCAGCAATTCTGCCGCGGAACGGCGCATTCCGTGGCGCCCGTAGGTCCCCGTTTTCATGTAATGCGGGCTTTGCGGGAACACCACGCCGACAACCTTGATGCCCTTGTCCCGAGCGGACTGGATGACTTTTTCCATAAAGCCCAAATTGACGTCGGCGCCGTCGCTCATATCGCTGAATGTCGAGTCGTTGAGGATTTCTACGTAGCCCTCTCCCCTTGAAGACCAATCCTCGGAGCATTCCACCCTTCGCCATCCCCTAGAAGCGGTGTCAATCGGCAAATCAATATCCTGTCTCGAAACTTGAGCCATCCAGTCCACAAAAAATTCATCGACGCCATCTATCCAATAGCCATGATTCCTGTCGTAGGTAAAGCCCTTGGAATTTTGCGAGATTGCCTGGATGTCTTTATCGGGCGTCAGATACTGCCACATGTCCGGATCGATACTCAGCACCAGGTACTTCAATTTGGGCATGTGCAAGTACAAGTAGTTGTTCACCAGGAATTCATAACATTCTCCCTGGCATCCCAGAATACCCAGATTCAGCGCAAACTTGCTCATGCGTTCCGGAATCATGCCGGCCCAAAGTCTCGATATTCCCAGCCCGACCAACTCGGTGGAATCCTTGTATTGCCACAGCAAGCCCATCTTGCGTGCGAAAAGGGGACCCGCGTCGAAATACTGACCAAGGCTATCCAGGTCCCAATCCGTCGACGACGACGGAGCATTTTTCACCCAGAGGCACGGATGCCACAGTTCCTCCCCCGCGACCAGTTCCACGATATCGGAGGTTTCCAGATTCGCCGCCACGATTTTCTGGTGGGCGCCGTCGGCATTCGCAACCGTCGCCACGAAACGCCCGCTGGAATTCTTCAGCCATTCCGTATGGTCGAAGGTAAAGCCGTCAGGAGCATCCATGTAGTCCACGAGGGTTCCCGCGCTATCGGCAACAAGGGCTACGCCGTGCGTCCCGTAATCATGCCCGACAAAAGATTTCCCCTTGGCACCGCCAAAGTCGAGGAACAAAGTCTGCCGGAGAGAATCGCCGCTCAGCGACACGTTGCAGGCCTGTTCGCCGTCGTACCACGTTTCCACGGAACCGCCACGATAAGCCTTCAGCAACTTGCTACCCGTCACGGCAAACTTGCCGTCGTGCGACACTCCACCATGGAAGGCGCCATCCATCAGCTTGGAAGGCTCGCCGAACGAACCATTCGAAAAGGGGACCTGCCACGTGCCAGCCGAATTCCAGGCAGATTCGTCGTTGTGACCCGCATACGTCACGTAGACAATGACCGTATCGCCGTTTTCAAGGACGCGCCAGCGCGGGATGGCGGCATTTTCGACATCGAGCCGCACGAGGCCGCTACCGGAAGCGTCCAGGTTGCGCACGTAAACGGAGGACTTGCCGGAAGCCCCTTCGAGCCCCGTACAGAAAGTGACCTTGCTCCCGTCGGGAGATATGTCGGGATGATAGGCGTCTATGTCATCCTTTATTTCGAACAACTGAGGATTGCCCAAGGTGAAATCGACAAAAGAAATGTTCCCCGTGACATCGTTACGGAACGCGAGCTTGGCAGCCCCCTTCCCCGTCAACGTCCGAATAGCGGAAGTCCCCACCAGAACAGTCACTCCGGAGGCATCGTCGCCGCTTGACTTGCCAGCCCACGACGGATCGGGAATCTTGCCAAAAGCAAGGCGGAAACCGACGTAATCCGATTTCGAAATCGGAGTCACGAAATACACGTCGCCACGGCTGTAATAATTGATTGCAGACGGAGAATTCCTGAACGAACCGCCCTTGATGACAATCTCTTCCAAGTTCGCCACCTCGCGCCTTCCAACATAGTCGACATACACCGAGTCGTGCAGGTCGGCAAGCTTGTCGTTCACCCATTCCATCACGTTTCCGGCCATGTCACAGATGCCGAACTTGTCCTTTCCGGCGGAGCAAACCTCGTGAGCCTTGTAGCTCGAATTCTCGCTGTTCCAGCCCCGTGCCACATTCCAGTCCTGCGATGCGGCAAAGACCCATTCCGCTTCGGTCGGCAAGCGGAACGCGTCCACTTGGGGATTGAAGGCGAGGCCGACCAGTTCGGTACAGGAACCGCGATCGTCAAAGACGGCCTTCGTGTAGGTGTAGGCAGTATCGTAACCGTTCTTGACGCTCAGCTTATTCGCATAGAGAATCGCATCGTAGTAGGTCACGTTAGTCGCCGGCATGGAACTGCCGCAATCAAGGCCCATTTCCCCGCAAGTCACCTCGTGCTTGCCGATATAGAAATCGTAATCGAACGAGACGCCCATCGAAGGGCGGTCCTTCTTGTTAGCATTCGCATCATTCGTCCCGAGCAAGACTGTGCGGCCCATCGCAGGAATCTGCACAAGGCAATTGTCTGCATCCAGGCAAAGGACGGGATACTTCGCGGAGGGATCTTCGCTCACGGACTGCGAATTCGAGCAACCATTCCAAAAAAGGATTGACAGGCAAGCAACAGACAAAAGGATTTTTGTGGCGTTCATATACATTCAATATAGCTATTTACCCATTCCACGAATGCTATATTTCTTGCATGTTTTCCGAGAAAAAGTTTTTAGCGACCAAGGAGACCTCCAAGGCCAAGCGAATGGCCGAGCTCTTGCGAGTCATTATCCTGCAGCTGGGCGACGACGTGCCCCGCGCAAGGCGCGAATACGAGACATACGCCGAATGGTTGAAACTCCCCGATAGCGAACGGCTCACGGGCAAGAACCAGGCGCAAATGATTGACCTTTACAAGACATTCCGCACGCGGGCCGGGCTCGGGTTCGAACGCGACGTGTACCTGGAGCAGGAACCGGGCGACCGCGAAGTCGCGAACGAAAAGCCGATTCCGTTCGCCGTACTCGTGCACAACCTGCGCAGCGCCTTCAACGTGGGCTCCATCATCCGCAGCACGGACTGTTTCGGACTCGAAGGTGTCCACCTGAGCGGCTACAGCTGCGGGCCCGACCACGTGACCGTGAAGAGTGCCGCACGCGGATGCCAGGAGTGGATTCCCATCAAGCGCTGGGAATCGCCCTTCGACTGCGTCAAGTGGCACAAGGAAAACGGCTACGAGATTATCGCGCTCGAGACCGGCGAAGACATCCCGAGCATCAACGAAGTCACCTGGCCCGAAAAAGGCCTGATCATCCTCGGCAACGAGGAATTAGGAATCGCCCCCGAGCTCATGGCGGAGGCGACGATGAAAGTGACCATTCCCATGGCGGGTCGCAAGGCGAGCATGAACGTCGCCGGAGCGTTCGCCATCATGGCTTTCTGCTTAAGGAGCAGGAGCTGCAGCGGGCGTTAAAGCCTTCACCGCATCCGTCAAACGATTGATAGCCTGGATGAGTTCGTCCATCTTGGCTTCGCTCACGCCACCCAGCACAGCGGCAGCTGCATTCGCGGCAGTCGCGGCAGCCTGGGCGGCGGGCTTCGGGGACTCCTTGACGGGGAGCTTACCGAACCAGATGTCCGGCCAGCGGTCGTTACCCGTGTGGTAGGTAATGCGGGTCGCCGTCTCTACCGGTTCGCCAATCTTCCAGATGTAAAGTTCGTAATCGAACAAGTCGTGGTCGTGACCCTTGTCGGTCGCGCCCCACACGAGCCACTTGCCATCCGGCGAGAGACGCGGGAAATATTCGTGGCTGCGGCGGCCAGGCAAGTCCATCAGCTTCACGTTCTTCGGGATGCCGAAGAAGCCGACCTTTTCGACCTGCTTGCCGTCCTTGGCGCTGAACCACAGGATTTCGCTCGGGGCGGCAGTGCCACCGTTACCCGTCGGGTTCACGCGGTAAAGCTTGGAGCCGTCGAAGTTCCAGTCAATCTGGCAACCGTCACCGGACTTGGTCCACACGGACTTTTCCAGATCCCAAACGCCCGTCTCGCGCATGGAGCCGCGGAGCGTGATCGCCAGGTGCTTTCCGTCGGGGCTCATGTTGGGCTCCTGCAGAATCACGCCGGACTTGTTGAAAGCCTTCTCGCCGTCGAGCACCATCTTTTCGGCCTTGCTTGCAAGGTCCATCGTGAAGACCTTGCCGGCACGGCTGAACACGATAGACTTGCCGTCGGGTCGCCAAGTGCCCCACGTGGCGTTGTCCACCACCTTGCGGGCGTTCTCGCCCGAAATGTCGACCATCCAAAGGTCCCACTTTTCCGGGTAGTTCGCGTCGTTTTCGGGAACCCAGCCGCCCTTGCTGCGATTGAACAGCACGGTAGAGCCGTCCGGGGAAATGCGCGGGAACCAGTCCACGTTATCGCCGCTCGTGAGCGCACGGGCGTTCGTGCCGTCGGCGTTCATAATCCAGATGTCGTGATGGGAGTTCGCGCGGCTAGTCGCCCACACGATCGCACCTTCAAGCTTGCCCTTGAGGGCAGAAAGCGCCTTCTGCTCGTCGGCACTCGGGTCGACGGCGGCACCCGTCGGGGCGCCCTGCTGGGCAAAAATGGAAGTCACGGTAAAGAGTACCGTCGCGACAAACTTAGGATAAAGCGATATTTTCATAAAAAAAGACCTTTCTTATGCGGGAAAAATACAAAAAAAAAAGCAGGAAGGGGATTTACACAAACCCTTTCCTGCCAAATATCAATTACAAATCGCTTTACTTGATACTGAACGTGCGGACCTTGGACACACCGGCAGACCGGACACGGACCAGGTAGGTTCCGCAAGGCAAGTCGGCCAAGGAGACGCTCGTGGAATTCGCGTCGGCACGGAACGACTTGACCACGACACCCGTGACAGAGGTGATGTCCACGCGGGATTGCGCATGAAGGTCCAAATGGAGCACGCGGCCATGCAAGGCAAACGATTCTGCCGGGAGCAATGCCGGGGAAGCAATGGCATCGACGGTGGAGCTGCTGGATGCAGGTCCGACAGCGCTGCTGCTAGACTCGGTCTGCACAGGGGCCGAACTGCTGGAAGCAGGACCCGGAGCGACACTGCTGGAAGATTCGGACGGAGAAGACTCGGGGCCGGCACTGGAACTCTGCGGAGCAGCGGAAGCTTTGGCGAGGTTCGGCATGTTGCCCGAAACCAGGAGTCCGTTCAGGAGCTTGAGCGACTGGTTGAAATAGTTTTCGTCACCCAGCGCCACAGCCTCGGCCCAGTACTCGTCAAGCTTGGACTGGTACTTGGAATCCGAAATAAGCGCAGTCATGAGCGAGGTGACAAAAGTGCTGTTGTGGTCGCCGCCGAGAGAGCCCGAAGAACGCTTCACAGGGCCCTTCATATCCGCAGCCGAAACCGTGGACACATACTCAGCCATCTTCTTGTCGATAGCGAGGGCTCGCTGGTCGCCATGCCAACACACGGCCTTCGCGTTACGCCACGGAGCACGGGACGCATCGTAGCCATACTCGTCGTCGCGGCTCTTGCCGTCTTTATCCGTCCAGTCGTCGACAAGGCCCGTCGAAACTTCGCCAGAGCTCGTTTCGTACAACTTCATGTTGGCATCGTAAGCGGTCTTGCTCCAGAATTCGGCATTTTCTTCGTCAACAAGAGCAAACAGCGGCATGTACGCAGGATCGAAATAACCCGGATTCTTGGTATTGGCACCGGCATCGCCCCACTTGTCGCCCGGCAAATGCAATCCGTTACTTTCGAACTCGGACTTCTTCATTGCCTGGATAAGTGCCTTGGCATCGGTCTTGTACTTCTCATCGCCAAACTGGTAGTAGGCCATAATCAATGCCGCCGCGGCATCAATATCGCCATCAAGAGCAGCCCCTTGGTCCTGCTTATTCGCAAGGTTCGTCACCTTCCAGACCATCAGGTTGTTCTCGTTCATCATCTTCTTGTAGAAATTCCAGATCTTGTCGAACTGACTCTGGTAGCTGGTCGTGTTATCGCTAAAATAGACCATCAGGAGCATGCCGTAACCGACACCTTCCGAGAAGTACTCGTCGGAACCGGGATTGGAACGGACACCGGCCACATCGCCGCTTTCGTTATACATGTCCTTCATCCAATACTGGAACTGCTTCTTCAGATCTTCCGAAGCCTTCGCCTTGTCGCTCAGGAGCGTTGCATTTCCACCGTAATCCGACATCTGCGGAAACGGAAAATTGACCGTCGCCTGGGCCAAGCCGAAAGCGAACAGAGATGACACAGCGATTTTTACCAAACCATTCATAGGCTATCCTTAAAGTGTTTTACGCCTGATGCAACATTCATCAAACATCCGCCATAAAAAATAATGAATTATTCGAAAAATAGGGCGCGCCGCAGGGAACAAGCGTGTCCAACATCACTTTTTTACAGGCGAAAACTTACCTTTCGCTGGCAGGTTTCCGAAAACTGTGATTTAGGACAATGTAGAGGGAATCGCGGTACACCACATCCCAGTCTTTATGCGGTTCAAGGGCCGAGACCAGATTGCCCCAGCGGGCATAGTAGCGGAGCGGGAATATGGCGCGACCGACCTGCAGCGAATCGGCATCGCGCATGAACAGCGCGGGGTCATCGGCATAGCGCAGGTAGCGTTCAAAGAAATCCGCCGTCTTGAGGATAAAGCGGCCATCAATGTAAACGGAATCGTCCGGGTTCACGAACGCAAGATACCCGCCGGCACGGTCGTCGTTGAAGAGGTGTCCCTCGTACGGATGCGCGGCCATCCAGGCGGCGGCACCTACCGGCACGCGTTGGAAGGCTACCATGGACGAATCGTACGCGAGAAGGGAACGGGCCCAAAGCCCGAGAAGGAAGCCTATTAAGACGAGAGACGAAAGACGAGAGACGAGGTTCGGCCCTTCGACAGGGCTCAGGGACCTTACCACCAACCGGGTCAAGCCACGAGCCCCACACAAGAATACCGGCAAGAACAGCACAAAGTTACGCTCGGCAATGA
>CAMZDZ010000120.1 GCA_947305535.1 uncultured Fibrobacter sp. | reverse complement strand
CGAACATCGGCGTGGGCATGGCCCTGAACGACAGGCTCAAAAGAGCCAGTGTGAAAGAGCTGTGAGCCTCGAACCTCTCTCCTCACATCGGGAACAGCGGATAGTGATCCTTGGTATACGTGCGCGTATAGGCGTTGAAATGCCACCATTCGCTCGGTAAGCTTACCCACCCGGCACGTTTCATGATGCCGCGGAGCAGGTTCCGGTTGTCGACCTGCCGTTGCGTAAGGCGCCCCGACTTCAAGGCATCGGCCTCGCCCACTTCACCCGCACACCGTTCAAAGGAATCGAAGTCCGCACCCATGTCGACCATGGCGCCCGTGCTGTCGGCAAGCCCGATATCAAGGGCAAGACCGTAGTTGTGCAGGCCGCCCGTCTTTCCCGACGAGACGTAGTTCGAGTAGGGCGTGCCGGCCACGGCACGCTTGAGCGCGCCCTGCGCGTAAAGCGGACGGGCGGCATCAAAGACGACGATACGGTAGCCGGGCAGTTCCTTCTTCAGCAGCGCAAGCGCCCGCTTCAACTTGGGCAGGGCATCCCTGTGGACAAAAGCGCGGCGAATCCCGCAATAAAGATCGTGTCCGGTGACGTTGTCGAACGTCGCATAGCGCAAGTCCATGCGCAGTCCCTTCATGTACGTAATCTCGACCAGGTTGGAATCGGCTTTGGCGTATTCCACCCACTGCTTTGCCGCCTTGCAAAAGCGCACCGGCTTCGCGGGCTTCTTCGGCACGAACAAACTATCCGTCTCGTGAGCCCACGCGACAATACTCAAGCATAAGAGCAATAAAAAGAATCTCATACCACAAGGTTCTCCGCACCCACCTCACATCCTGTGCGTCCAACCATTTCTCTCGTCTAGACTATATTCCCAACTGCACTTCCACGCCAAACTGGAAATACAGTCCCATGCCCTTCGCCATGAACGGTACAAGGTCGTAACCATCGGAAGTGTCGCCGTCATCGTCGCGGGTCACCCAAGAACGCTCGCGGGCATTCTGCGACCCCAGGAATTCCAGGGCATCCACGTCAAGTTTCGCGAAGATGTTGTCGAGTTCCAGGTAGAAGCGCGCATTCTTGAAGAAGAACTTGCTCGTCGTAATGTCGAGATTGACGCGCACGTCGGTACGGTAGAGGTCCGTAAACTCGTTCAAGTCATGAAGGCGGCGAGTCCCGGCCATGCGGCTCGTCTTTCCGTCGTTCACTTCCATGGTCGACGGGGTCACGGAGTAATAGTAAAGCGGGCGGTGATAGAGCGCATGGTGAGTCAAGATAACGGACACCACGGAGTCCTTGCGCGGATAGTAGCGGAAATGCGAAAGGATGTCGAGGCGGGCGTTCGCTTCCCAAGGAATCGAGCTTCCGTCCTCCAGTTCGTATTCGCCGTACACGGAGTTCACGTTCGTCGAGAAGGAGAAGTGGTGCGAGGTCTTCCATTCCACCTTCACGCCGCCGCCCATCGACCAGGCGTAATCCACCGGGGTCACGTCCTTGTAATACGCATAGGCCTTCGGCATCGGGAGTAGCGGGTCGGCATAGTAGCGCCCGTAACCGGCCACCTGGCCATCGAAGTACTTGGAACGGTAACCGAGGCCGAGCTTTGCGGACGTTCCCGTTTCGAGGCGACCGGTAAAATCGCCGTCGTCAAAATAGGGTTTCCAGTCGCTGCGGTAGGCGGCGTTGCCGAACAAGTGCCAATAGGCGGAATCCGCGCGCGAAAGATTGACGTCGGCATCCAAGGAGCCCGTCGGCTGCGCATTGTGGTCCACGGCGTCGGCGACAGCGCCCGCAGAGAGGATGTACTGGTCGTAATCGCTATTCCAGTTGAAGCGTCCCGATCCCGAAAGCACGCCCGTCTGGTAATCCTTGGAAGTCGTGCCCCCGAATTCGGGATAGTTGCGCTCGATAATCTGATGTTCGTACAGCACGGCGCCGCTCAGGCCGGCACCCAGGATTTTCCCATTGAAGCCCTTGCTCAACCCGCCACTGATCGTCGTATGCGTCTGGTCGTAGGCATCGATGAACGAAGTCTCGCCCCTATCGTTATACACCAGTTCACGGAAGCCGGTCGTATCGCGGAGCGTATCGCTCAGGTATTCGCGCACAAGACCGGCATGCACGCTCGTCCCGAACCTGGAATTGTATTCGGCGCCGAGCACCAGGTATTCCTGTTCGCCCGAGATGATGTTCACGGAATTCACCTGGTCAAGGTAGGTCGCGGTGTCCTGCTTGATGGCATACTCATCCGAACTGTACAGCGTACGCAACGCCCAGGTGTCGCCCAGGGAATCCGAGCCGTTCAACTGGGCATAAATGTCGAACGCGGAAAGGTCAAACGGGTCGGAAGACTTCACGTCACATTCTTCGCCATCGCAACCCGCATCGCGCTTGCGGAATTCGGTATAGAACTTCTCGCCCAGGTTCTTGAGCATTTCGGCATCCAGGCGGCGCATAGACAGCCGGAAGGAATCCCAGAAGAACCACGGCATGTCGATGACGACTTCCTGGACAGTCAGTCCCACGGCACCCTTGATACCCCAGTCCCCCGGAGTCTGTTCAGGGATATACTGCACCGATGTCGCAAGCCCCTGGCCCAACGGTCCGGAACCATAATGGTCATGGATTTCGATTCCGCTCAGGATGTGCGGGTTCACCACGGAAAGGTTGCCCGGGAAGCCCACGTCCAGGTGGCGCATGTTCGGGATGCGCAGCTGGCCGAGATGGTAGGCCACGTCGCCCGCGCGGGAACCTTCGTAATACAAAGCACTGGAGAAATCTTTCTGGCCCGAAATGCCGGGCATCTGGCTCAGGTGTTCCGTGACGTCGAAACGCATGCCGGCAGCATCTTCCAGCGACTCGACCTTTACCGTGCGGTCCGGTTCCCACTTCACGGGCTCGCCGCCACCCACCACGGTACTCGACCCGAGGTCACGCACGTTGGGCACAAGCGAAACGA
This sequence comes from uncultured Fibrobacter sp., assembly GCA_947305535.1. GTDB lineage: Bacteria > Fibrobacterota > Fibrobacteria > Fibrobacterales > Fibrobacteraceae > Fibrobacter. Next base: position 4,385 of record CAMZDZ010000120.1, on the reverse strand, counting down.
CCATATCCAGCAGGTCAGCAAAGTCCTGCAAATCCACAAACACGCTGTCGTAGCCATCCTTGCTGAACACGAGGGAGGCGTTCTTGGAATCCACTTCGTATTCGAAACGGCCATCGGAATTCGTCTCGCCAACGACCTTGCCGCTACGGTAGGTTATTTTCACTCCCTTGATGGGCAGGTCGGATTCGGATTCAAGGACAACACCTATGATGGTTGTCGGGGTCGCTGCAAACACACTTACGGCAAAAAAGACAAGAATCCAAAGAACAGGGCGAAATTTCATAAAGTATAAAATAGAAAAAATGAGTTTTCGGGCACAACGTTATTAAATTTTGGCAATGCTGAAAGTTTATTTAATCCAGATGGAGTCGATTCCGGGCCAAAAAGTTCGCAACCTGAAGCACGCGGCGGCGCTCGTCCGCAAGGCTGCCGTCAAAAAGGGCGGGATTATCCTGTTCCCCGAGATGTTCGCCACGGGATACCTCCCCCACGACACCCTCGGTTCCGCCGAGGTATTCAAGGATTCCTCCGGGGAAACCGCCGCGTTCCTCTCCGACCTCGCCAACAAGACCGGCTGCACCGTCATCGGCGCCGGGATAGCAAAGAAGGGCAGAGCGCTAACCAACCACAGCAGCGTCTACATCCCGGGACGAACGACCGAATTCGCCGGATACGACAAGATGCACCCGTTCCTCCGCGAGCAAAGTTCCATCAGGCCCGGCAAAAAGGTTACTTTATTCAAAACCGAAGGCTGGCGCATCACCCCCACCATCTGCTACGACCTCCGCTTCCCCGAAACCTACCGTGCGGCAGTCTGCCGGGGCATCGACCTGGTCACGGTGCAGGCCGCATGGCCCAAGAGCCGCGTAACGCACTTCGAGGCCCTCCTCCGCGCACGCGCCATAGAGAACCAATGCTACGTCGTCGCCGTAAACGCCTGCGGCCTGGACGCCGGAGGGAACGCCTATGCGGGCAACTCCCTCGTCATCGATCCCGAAGGGAACACCGTTGCTAGCGCCGGCGATGCCGAAACCGTCCTCAAGGCGGAACTCGACATCAAGAAGGTGCAGACGTTCAGGAGAAGGATTCCCGCGCTGAAGGATGCAGGATTTGCCGTTTAGAATGATTTTTATCACACGGCATCATTTTTTATCATTTGTAAATAAAAATATTCATTACGTTAACTTGTTAACTATCAAAAGATTAAGACCAACATCGTTCCGCACGGTCTATTTTACTGCACATTTTTTCACCTAAAACCCCTCGCATTTTCATTAAAAATATCTTATTATTATTGTAAACAGAAACTAACCAGCGAGGTTACACAATGACATCTCCAGATATAGACAAGCTCAGTTACGCACGGGCATTGATCAAAGCTGGTCTCGCTCGTGACCTGATAATCAGGATAACGTCCATATCCATGTACCAGTACGCCCAGATACAAAGGGACCTTCTGGCCGCCTAGCTCGGACTTGCAAAATTGGACATTATCGTAAAAATTCCGGCGCAGCCCGCCACCTCCAACGAGGAACGGTTGGCTGCGCTTTCCTATTGCTTCCGCGACGGCTCGCTCCTGCTCACGGAACGCGACAAGAAGAAGCCGGCGCAATTCACGCTCAAGCCGACCGACGTTTTCCCCTGGGGGGATTACCTCGAAAAGCTCCTGGTCGCCTGGCAGCTGGGTGACTACAAGGGCATCCCGCTTGCTTTCCAGCCCCAGAAACGCATCCCGCAGTTCGTCATCGACGCATTCCCGGCCGAAAGCGTGCAAAACCGGCTGAAAGCGCTCGCCACCCTACGCAGCCAGGGGTACTTCCTGCCGCTCCCCAACCCGGGAAGCCAGGTACGCGGCTAAGAGCATCCGTCAGGGAAACTCAAGACATGCAAGGCTCCATCGACATCGAGACGCTCCGCGGCAAGCGGTGGTTCATGGGAAAGTCCAGGAACATCGATTCCGTGCGCGTGGAGGATTCCGCAAAAATCGGCGGCACGGAACTTACCCTGCTCGACGTCACGTTCGCAGACGGCGAAACCGACATGTACGCCACAATCGGGGACGAGGCATGCATAGGGGCAATCCTCGAAGCCGGTTTTGCGGGAAATCCCGGCACCCGGGAATTCCCCGGGGAAAGGGGGAAGTTCGTCTTCCTGAACGCCCACACCCCCGAAAACGGCCAGGCTGCGGAATGCGCAGGGCACGGGACCTTGCTCGGTGCAAAAAAATTCCCGGGGGAACAGAGCAACTCGTCGTTCCTCGTCCCGGGCCACAGCATCTTCAAGCTGTACCGCAGGCTACAGGCGGGGATCCATCCCGAAGCGGAAATACTTCGCCACCTGAACGGCGTCGGCGCATGCACCTCCCCGAAACTCTACGGGGAATGCGTCTACAAGGCCGAATCCGGCAACGAATACGCGCTCGGCATCCTGGAGCAGCTCGTCCCTGACGCAAGGGACGCCTGGGAATGGTTCTGCGAAAAGATGGACCCGCGCGACGCCGCCGAACTCGGGAAGGCGACCGCGCGCATGCACGCCGCCCTGAAGACACTCCCCGGCACGGCGGCCACCGACGAGGAGCCTCCCTTCGGGAAGCTCGAGAGCCTGTTGCGGGCCAGCAAGGACCCGCTGGCAAAGGAAGTCCTGGACGCCCTGCCATCCCTGCGCGACACCTTTGCCCGGCAAAGGTCGCAGGCACTCGGCCTCGAAACGGGCGTTCTCGCCCCGCAGCGCGTCCACGGGGATTTCCACCTGGGCCAGGTACTCGTCGACGACGCGCCCGGAGGAGGCACTTCCGGCGAAGACGACCGCCGTTTCACGATTCTCGACTTCGAGGGGGAACCTTCCCGCACCCTCGCCTACCGGCGCCGCCTGCGCTCCCCCGCGGTCGACATCGCCGGGATGCAGCGCAGCTTCCGCTACGCCGCCGCCACCTCCGGCCGCGACAGCATGGCCGCCGAAGACGCCTTTCTGGAGCACTACGCCCGCGAGCGCCAGATCGACACCGCAAAGCTACGTGCCGCCGCACAGCCCCACGTCATCGCGAAAGCCGTCTACGAAGCATGTTACGAACTGGAATTCAGGCCCGACTGGTTCCACATTCCCGCGAAGGCGCTGCTATAAGCCAATAAAATAGGCTACCCGGTGCAGATGGCAGCCTGATTTAAACACTCTTAACAATGAGGGCCGATTTTTTGGAGGGGGCTTACTTGGCGGTTGGCAACCTAGTCCCTAAGGCAACGAACAGAGTACCCGTGGCCCTTGTGGTTGAAGCTCTGGGACACATCGTCGCTGTTATTCAAGAAGTAGAAGTATGCATTCTCGCTATTGCACTCAGTAGAACTCCAGAAGAGCGCCTGGTAGCCCTCGTAGCCGAAATTCCCATCGTCGTACCTGTTGCCAGCAGGCAACGCCGAGAAGGAATAGGAGTCCGAGCCATTGCCACTAGTCAAATCCGTCTTAACATGCCAGCCTTCCGTGGACTTTAGCATTTTTCCTGCTTTTGCTTTTCCGCCGACTGCATCGAACAAAGCTTTCCATTCCGTGGTATCAGGCAGGTGCCAGCCTTCAGGGCACAAACCACGAACTTTGCCGGAACCGAGGCTGCAGCTATTCCCATTGCCACAGTCGTCCTCCGACTTGCCAACAGCAGTGGCCCAAGTATAGAGCCGACCATACTTTTGACAATTGCTTTCCCAGCCATCACAACAGTAACTGCCTGCTGCAGTCTTGTAGTTCAGATTTTCCGCCATCCAAGTCTTGGTGTAATTTACCCCCTTGATGGTCGTCATTTTGTAAACCTGCTCCGATTCATCATCGAACTTTGCACAGAACTGTTTGTCCGGATTGTAAACTTTACCGTCACAATAGTCGTAAGTGTCTACGCCATAACAGAATTTTTTTTTCGGGTCATAGGGCGTCTTTCCGCACACAGTAGTCTTATAGAGTGTCGTTGTCTGTGTACCGCATTTCAATTCAACAACGTTCCCTTGATCATTAACAATTTCACAATTAGTACCCGGATTGCCTGGGTCACCCTTCAAGGACTCAATCCATTGTTCCTCAGTTCCTGCGTAGCCGCCAGCCTTCGCGATTTCGTAAGCAGAAAGCCCCGCAGCACCAGCAGCACCGGAATCACCTTTTACGCCCGGATCGCCCTTCAACGAAGCAATCCATTCCTCCTCTGTCCCTGCGTAGCCGCCAGCCTTCGCGATTTCGTAAGCAGAAAGCCCCGCAGCACCAGCAGCACCGGAATCGCCCTTCACACCCTGCTCGCCCTTGTCGCCTTTCAGACCATCCTTTCCATCTTTACCATCCTTGCCGTCGGCACCGGCCGCACCATTTTTGCCATCTGCGCCTTTTTTGCCGTCCTCACCCTTTTCACCCTT
>CAMZDZ010000119.1 GCA_947305535.1 uncultured Fibrobacter sp. | reverse complement strand
TCGAAGCCTCCGCCGGAACGGGCAAGACATACACGATCCAGCAGATCGTGGCAAAACTCATCGGCGAAGGCTGCCCGCTCAAGAAAATCCTTATCGTCACCTACACCGAAAAGGCCGCAGGCGAACTGAGGGACCGCATCCGCAAAAAGATGGAAGAAGTTCTGGACAAAGAGGGCATAGATCGCAGCGTCGCTGAAAATTTCGAAAGGGCTTTGCGCAGCATCGACAATGCGGCCATCTTCACGATTCATTCCTTCTGCCAAAAGGCCCTGAAGGAATTCGCCTACGAAGCGGGCCGTCCGTTTGACCTCGCCATGGTCGACGACAAGAGCGTAAAGACAATGATAAGCGCCTGGGCTCGCGACAAGTGGCCCAAAGACGAACTCTACCAGACAATCTTGCAAGCGGCTTCGGCTGCGGACTCGCTCGAGAAATCGCTCACGGAAAAACTCTCGGCAGCCATCGACATGTACAAGGGCGAAGGCGACGACGGTAAAGAAACTGTCGCTATCGACCGTGCAGAAACAAGCATGTTCGAAACGGCACCGAAAAATTTTGCCGACCTGTTGGGCAATAAGCAGATTGCAGACAACCTTGCAATACTGGAACAGCACCGCGACCTCGGCTTTACAAAGACAGGTACTGCTACGGTCGGTAACTTCATCGACGCGCTCAAGGAATGGCAAGATGGAGCCGCCCTGTTCAACGGGAAAATTTTCAAGTCCTCGAAGACGCTGGAATCGTGGCCACGCGAAGCCTACGACGCATTCCTGTTCTTCAAGGAATTCAAGGATGACCTCAAGGAAATTGCCAACGACATTTTCCAGAAGCAAATCCAGAAATTCCTTTACAGCCAGATAAAGCCGCTTTTCGAGGAATGGCAAAAATTCAAGAACGACAACAAAATGCAGTCGTTCAACGACATGATTCTCTCCGTCCACAGCGCCGTCCTCAAGCGTGGCAAAAACGGCGAAGCGAGCGAACTCTGCAAGCGGTTGCGCGAACAGTACCGCTACGCCATCATCGACGAGTTCCAGGACACGAACCAGCTGCAATGGGACATCTTCAAGGAAATCTTCCTCGACGCAAAGGACCATTCCATCTTCGTAGTGGGCGACCCGAAACAGTCCATCTACAGTTTCCAGGGTGCCGACGTCAATGTCTACCTCAAGGCGACAAAAGAAATTGGCAACGGGGATGACCTCAAGAGCAATTTCCGTTCCACGAACTCCGTTATCGAGGCGTGCAACAAACTCTTCGCATGCAAGGATTTCTTTGGCGAAGGAATGGCATTCAAGCCGTCTTACGCTCCTGGCGAAGATCCCGACGGCGATCCGGAAAACAAGAAACTCCAGAAACCGAATGCGCGATTCTATAACGAGGAATTGAACGAATGGGAAGAAGCGGTTCCCTTCTGGATTTCGGAAAGCGGAATCGGCGCCAACAATTTCGCACAAACTTGCGTAGAAAAGATCATCGATTGCTGCACGTATATCAAGGACGGCAAAAAGACAAAGCTGCAAATCTTCAACAAGGATTCCAAGGGCAGCGACGACATCTACCGCAACGTGACATTCAGGGATTTCGCCATTCTCGCACGCTCCAGGAACGAGATGGAAAACATCGAGACCTGCATGAAGCTCGCCGGCGTGCCCTACACGCGCTACAAGGACAGCAACCTGTTTTACGGGCGCGAGTGTGCCGAATGGATTTCGCTGTTCAAGGCCATCAATGCCACCGATTTCTCGGCATGGAACAGGCGCATTCTGAACGAAGCGCTGATTACCGACTTCTTCGCCGTCGACTTGGCCAATGTGGAAAGCGAAACTTTCGATGACCCGTTCAGCAAGGAACGGAAGATGATATGCCACTGGAAGGAACTTGCGAACCAGCGCCGCTTCGCGGAAATGCAGGAGAGCATCTACGGCGAAAGCGAGGTGGAAAAACGACTTTCCGACCTGAGCAAGTTGCAGGAATTCACGAAGCTCCGCCAGATTGGCAACTATGCCATCAACTACCTGTACAACCATAGTTGTACATTGGATGACCTTATCCGACACCTGCAAGACCTTGCCAGCCTCACGGGAGATGCCGACGATCAGGACGGAAACCTTGTCGCGAAGGGAACGGACTTTGATGCCGTCCAGGTAATGACCATCCACGCTTCCAAGGGCTTGGAATTCCCGGTCGTCATTTCCGTGGCCGGATTCAAGCAACTCAACAGGTCTACAAGCGGGCCGTACCTGTACCACGAAGGGGACAGCATCCGCCTGGGCTACGGTGCAGCGGCAAAGGAAGCACGCCAGGCAGAGGAACTCCAGGAATGGGAAAGGCTTTTCTACGTCGACTTCACGCGAGCCTCCTCGATACTGGTGTTGCCCCGCTATTCAAGCTGGTTCGACAAAGACGGCAATCCCAAGGAAGATTTCCGGTTCCTCTCTGCATCGCTGAAGAGATTCTGTTCCGACGAGGAGAACGCGAAACTCTTCACCGTCATGCCGACCGTAAAGGAATGGGACTACTTCATTGAGCGCGACTTGAAGCGAGATGTCCAAGAAAAAATTCTCGCCCCCGCAAAAGAAGCATCCGGGAAAAAGCAGGAAGAAGGCAACGACGCAGAATCCGAGCAGAAGGGCAAAATACAAGAACTGCAAAAGAGTGTAGGAAAGCTCAGCATCATGCAGCACTCCTACAGTACGCTTGCCGGCAAGAAGGAATCTACACTCAGTATTGACGAAGAAGCAAACCTGGACAAGGAAGGCAGCGCCGAGGCAAACCACTTTGCAGGCGAAGACATCGAACTCGACGCCACGCAAATCGAAGCCAACATAAGGTACCCGCGCGGCTCCAAAATCGGTAACGCGCTCCACGAAATTTTCGAACTCAGCAAGTTCAAGAACATCGGCCTGAACCATGAATGTGTAGAATCCATGTATGATTCCGCAGAGCTCGCGATGCTCGTAGAGGAAACGTTCAAGAAGCAGTCCCTGCCCATCTGGGACCATAAAGAAGATTGGACACGCCACACGCTCGACATCCTGTGGAATACGCTGAACGCAAGTCTGCCCGCTATCGAAGCCGGGCACAGGAGCGGTGAAAGTTTTGCATTGAAGAGCCTCGACGAAAACAGCCGAAAGGCCGAAGTCCAGTTCAATTTGAACGCCACCACCGACAACAACGGCGAAGCGAGCGAATACCTGCAAAGCATCTGCAAGGGATTTATCGACCTTGTGTTCATGCGCCGCGACACGCAGGGGCAACTGCGGTTCTCCATTGTCGACTGGAAATCCGACGTGATGGCGGACGGCGATTACAGCCCAACGAGCGTACAGAAAAAGGTTGACGAAGACTATTCCGTGCAGCGGGTGCTTTACTGCTATTGCCTGATTAAGTGGCTCAAGCAGTTCTACGGAGCGGGCAACGGGAACGTCCCGCTCAGCGAATCCGAAATTTTCGACAAGTACTTTGGCGGCATATACTACATATTCGTACGCGGCTGCAAGGCCGGCACCGAAAACGGAATCTACGCGCACACCTGGGAAAACTTCGCAGCCCTCGAAAAATCGTATAGCAACATCCGCAAGCTCATGCGCCAGCGCAAAGATGCCGGGGAGGACGAACAATGAGTCAGGTCATCGCCCCCATCAACGTACACCTGCACAAGCTCATCACGCAAGTAGAGCCGAACCTCCCGCAATGCGTGCAGCAGTTCCTCTATCTCGTCCTTTCGTTGCAGGACGACGGCAATACGCAATTCGCTCTGGATGCAGAACTATTTTATTCAAAATGGGCACAGAAATGGAACGGACTGCTCAAGCTCTACGATCTTGAATCTATTGACTTCGAGGCCGGAAAATTCGGTAATGTGAGCGAGTTCAAACCGATTATCGAAAAAGCCATCGCCGCCATTCTGGAACAAAAATTCGAAAGCATCATTAGCTGGGAAAATGCCGACTGCGAAGTCTCGGACGAAAAGAACTCCAAACTGTTTGTCGCCAGTCCCTCCGACGGTATCACCTACCTGTACATCACGAAGTACTTCGAGGCCAAGCGCATTATCGAAAGTACAACGTCGACATTATTTGCCGACGGCACGACACCAACGGAATCGGCCATCGCGGATTGCATCGAAAAGATTTCCAGAATCCACACCAGGAATCCCAAGTTCGCGAACAAGAACAATCCCGAAGGCAAGTTCCTCGTGAACCGCGAGCAGGCCGAAGCCATCATCCGCGGGCAAGGCGAAAACCTCATCGTCACGGGCGGGCCGGGAACCGGAAAGACGACGGTCGTGCTGTACATTCTCTGGTGCATGCTGGAATCCCACCCGGAATACCTCGATTACGACATCCACCTCGCCGCCCCGAGCGGCAAGGCCGCCGACCGCATGCGCGAAAGCCTTGTCGGGAGCCTGGGCGAAATCGAAGCCAGCGAAAGGGAAGCGCATCCCGACATTTTCAACAAGCTAAGAAATCTCGAAAGCAGCACGATCCACAGGATGCTCAAGTACACCCCCGATGACGGTGGATTCCGCTACAACAAAAAGAACCCGTTCAGCAAGAATTCCATCTTCGTCATCGACGAAGCGAGCATGATCGACATTTCGCTTTTCGCGGCGTTCCTGCAATCCGTCCAGGAAGGCTCCAGGGTATTTGTGCTGGGCGACCCGTACCAGCTGCCCTCCGTAGAGGCCGGTGCCGTACTGGGCGAAATCCTCAAGCCCGAAAACGCCACCCGGAACTTTGTCGTCAAGCTCACCAAGACGAACCGCTTCACCGACGATTCCGAAATCGGCAGGCTCGCCAAGGCAATCCAGGGTCGCACCGAAGTCCCGATGGAATCCGGCGACACGGTAATGTTCATCGACGCCCCCACCGGGGGCAAGAAAGCCGAAGAAGCCGCCATCGCAGCACTCGTAAACGACTGGGTCAAGGACTTTGCCGAAATGCCCGCCCTCGCGGAAAAGGCCGCCCAGGAAATGGACCTCGAAGACAAGCCCGCATGCAACCGCCTTTGGGAACTGTCGCTGCAAAAGCGAATCCTCTCGGCGGAACGCCGCGGCCCGCGCGGTGTCGAAAAACTGAACCAAGCCGCCTGCAAAAAAATCCGGCAGCACGGCACAAAAGGCAATCCCGCGAACCAGTACTTCCCGGGCGAAATCCTCATCCTGACGCGCAACCAGTCGATGTACAAGCTTTACAACGGCGACACGGGAATCGTCATTTTCAGGGACGCCCGCCCCTACCTGATGATAAAGAGGGAACGCTTCGAGTTCTACCCGCTCACGCTTTTGCCGGCAGACGCCATCGAACCCGCATTCGCCATCACGATACACAAGTCGCAGGGGTCCGAATACAATCACGTGATGATGCTCCTCCCGACACGAGAAGGGCACCCCCTCCTGACAAACCAGATCCTGTACACCGGAATCACCCGCGCCAAGAAAACCGTGACCATTGTCGCGGGCGAAAACGCCTTCCGCGCCGCCTGCGCCACCGTAACCCAGCGCGACACCGGCATCCGGCTGTAAAAAAGACGCAAATAGGAGCGTCGGCCGGAGAAGGGAACGCTTGTTTCCCACCCACGTTTTTTTGTATATTCAAATGGAAAATGGAGATGCCCGCTCGGAGGCGGGCATGACAATAGGAAATGCTTGATAAAGAAGTTTTAAAGACCGTCAGCCGCATCGAACTCAGTGTTCGCGGCACGCTCGACACCGTGATGACCGGCGCTTACCATAGTTCCTTCAAGGGGAACGGCATGGAGTTCAGCGAAGTCCGCGAGTACATGCCGGGCGACGACGTGCGTACCATCGACTGGAACGTGACTGCACGAACCGGCACGCCCTACGTGAAAAAGTTTATCGAAGAACGCGAAATGACCATGCTTTTGATGGTCGACGCGTCCAGTTCTTCGGAATTCGGTTCCAGCAAGCAGATGAAGGGCGAAGTCATGGCGACTTTGACTGCCCTCCTCGCCTTTGCCGCCATCAAGAACAACGACAAGGTGGGGCTTTTAATCTACACCGACCAGGTCGAACTGTTTATCCCGCCGGAGAAGGGCCGCAAGCACGTGCTGCGCCTCATCCGCGAAATCCTTTACTTCAAGCCGCAGCATCACGGCACGAACACGCAGGTGGCGCTGGAATATGCCGGCAAGATTTTGAACCGCCGCGCCGTCGTCGTGGTGATGAGCGACTTCTTGGACGAAGGTTTCGAAAACGCATTCAAGATTCTGCGCAAGCGCCATGACGTCCTTGCCGTCTCCGTTGTCGACCCGCGCGAAATGGAGCTCCCGCCCGCAGGTCTTGTAGAACTCGAGGATCCCGAAACCGGCGAAACACTTTTGATCGACACCGGCGACGCGTCCTTCCGCGAAGCGTTCGCCCGCGAGGCCAAGCGCCAGGGCAAGGCCGTCAAGGAACTGTTCCAACGCATGTCCATCGACTTCGTACGCATCGAGACGCACGACGACTTCAAGGAAACCGTCGCCCCGCTCATCGAGCACTTCCGCCGCCGTGCGAAAGCCGCTAGAATGTAGGAAACCGTAAAGCAATTCAAATTGAAAAAGTCGCCGGCATTCACGGTGACTTTTTCATTCCATCAGGAATCCTGCCTATAACCGCTAAGGGCAAGCAGGATAAGCGCCGGGGTGTAGAAAGCCCATACAAAGTTATGCGCCATGGTGGCGACAATCTCCTGAACGCTATGGTCCACCGAAACCAGGCCCGAAAGCCCCACGCACACATCGCAACAGAAGAAAAGAATCATCCCCCACTTGATTTGCCGGGCATTCCTGGCAGGGAAAAAGCCCTTCTTAGGAACTCTGCAAGCGACAACGAGCGAACAGACGACAAACGAGCCGTACGCCGCAACAACCGGGAGCATCACCCCCGAAAAAGAGCTGAACAAGCAGGGCACGGCGGCGAGGCACATTGCGCCGAACGGGACATACAGAATCATGGGAAAAGAGTTGTCGGTCTCATTCTTGCGCGTATGGCGGACAATGAGCAACGCCTGGGTCGCCATAAAGAAGCAAACTCCAATCAAGTGCTCATGCAAAATCTTAAAGCAGAAATCCGCACATAAAGCCACGGCAAAGCTTGCTTGCAAAAGCGTCCTGTCCCTCAAGCAAAGTCTTTCTTTACCTATAGAAAAAACGACAAGCGTCATGATGGCCGTTACAGCGCACTTCGCGATGTTCTGAAAGCTGCTCCCCTCCATAAGGCAACGCTCGACGGCACCACAGCGGAAAAAAGCCATCCAGTCCAATACCAGGAAAGACGCCGTAAGCACCACGGCAATGGCGATAAGACCATTCCTCAACTTCATATCAAGATTCCGTTTTCATTAAACGGCGGATTTCTTCCTTCACCCATTCCAAATCGCTATTCGTGAGCACGGGAATCAGCGCATTGATTTCT
>CAMZDZ010000118.1 GCA_947305535.1 uncultured Fibrobacter sp. | reverse complement strand
GCGTTCTTCTTTTCGGCGAGCAGTCCGCGGTAGTACAGGATGGTGGCTGTCATGTGCGGGCGGTTGCCCTGGATGGCGCGCGTCTCGGCCACCTGGTAGAGCGAGTCCGCCGAGGCCTGGTTGTTCAGGTCGGCGACGCGGGCTTCGGTCCAGGCGTAGATTCCGCTGTTCTTGTCGGCGCGCTTGCCGACCATCTTCAGAGCTTCTTGCGCTTCCTGTGTTTTGTGGAGGGCGCCCTGCGCGATGGCGCATTCGGAATAGAATGTTGCCTGTACGCCGTTAGCGGATTTCTTCAGGATGTCTTTGTCCTGGTCGTTGCAAAGCTTTGCTGCGTCGGCATATTTGCCCTGCGCATTGTTCAGTGCGATTTTAACTTGGCTGTACAGTGCCGTGGTCTGGTCGTCGAGTGCGCCCTTGCGAACGATGGATACCAATGAATCCGCGAGTGCAAAGTCGAGGCTCAATGTGCGGATGTGCGCCATCGAAAGCAGTATTCGCGCTTCGGACAAAAGGTCGGCTTCCTTGCGGCTGGCGAGGAGCGCTCGTTCAAGCTGGCTGTAGCTGCGTGCGAATTTCCCGTTCTCGAGGGATTTTTGCGCGCGGAACGAAAGTTCTCCGGATTCCGACGCCATTGCGGCCGTACCGAGGGCGAGCGCCAGAGCGATGAGGTGCTTGCACTTTACCATAGCGTCTCCACCATGAAGGGTACGGTATCCTTGTTCGGGATGGACCTGCGGATGAGCCATATCTTCGATATGCCGGTCATGAGGTCGTCGGCGTTTTCAAGAGTTTCTTCGGACGACGAGATGAAGTCCGTCAGGCTGGTGCTCACGTTGCCGATGTTGTCGACCATGCCGTCTACGCGCCCGACGGTCGTGTCGAGCTTGCTCAGGAGCATGTTCACGTGGCCCGGGACTTCCTTGAGGCTGTCGACCATGCCGGAAACGTTGTCCACCATTCCCGAGACGTTTGTCGCGATGGTGTCCACTTTGTTGAGCAATGCAGGCACGTCGCTCTGCAGAGTGTCCATCAGGCTGGATGCCTTGTTGAGGGCGTTCATGCCGGTGTAGGTAATGTCGTCGAGACGTGTAAGCTGGCGGTTCAGGTTGTCGTACAGCAGGCGGCTTCCGAAGAGCGCGCCCACGGTGGTTCCCGTGTCCATGGCCATGCCGAGGAGCGTGTCCGCCGCGTCGATGAGCTTGTTCACGCGGCCCAAAAGTTCGTTTGCGGTTTCGAGGACGGTTTCGATGTCCTGTGCCTTTCCGGGCGGGAGGTAGTCGCCGTCCTGCAGCACGCGGCCCTTGCCGCGACGGACGTCGATGTTGATGACACGTGCGGAGATGACGTTCTGGTCGCGGATGGCGAAGACTTCGGCGCTGTCGGTAATCCAGTTCTGGAATTCCTTGCGGATGGTGAATTCCATGCTCACGCCGTTCGCGATGATGGTCATGTCCGAAATCTGGCCGATGTCGACACCGCTAATCTGGACGCGGGTGCCGGGTCTCAGGCCGAGTGCCTTGTCGAAGGTACTGTGGAGCTTGTACTCCTCGATGCCGACCATGCCGGTCGAAAAGATCTTTGCGTACAGGACAATGCCGAAAATCATGACCGCAACGGTGAAAAGCACTCCGACCAGTAGTCCGGAGATTTCCATCCAGTTGATCTGTTTGAACGGCTTGAACTGCATATTCAGGAATATATAAATTTTTACATGGCTTGCTCGAAAAGAAATTCGATGACCTGCATTTCGGATAAAGAATCCGCGTCTAGAGGTTTTATGGAATATTTTCAGTTTTTGAACGAATCGGTTTCCCCCTGGCATACCGTGGACTGCCTGCGTCGCCTGTTTGCCGCAGCCGGCTTTGAGGAACGGCAGATGACGGACCGGGCCGCTTTTGCCCCCGGGAAGGCATACGTGTTTGTCCGCGGCGCCGCCCTGGTTGCCGTCAGGATGCCGCTACAGGTAAACGAAAGCTCCAGGTTCAGGCTGGCTCTGGCCCATACGGATTTCCCGGCACTTAAGATTTCCCCGAACCCGGACCGCACTGCGGCGGGGGCATGCACGCTCCATGCCGAGGTGTACGGTTCTCCCATCCATTCGACCTGGCTCGACCGTGACCTGGGTTATGCGGGTGTGCTCGCCTACGAGAAAGACGGTAGCGTCCAGACAAAGCTCGTACGCGGCAGCAAGCTGTTCCGCATCCCGAGCCTGGCTGTCCACCTGAACCGCGGCGTGAACCAGGACGGGACGAAGGTGGACCCGCAGGCGGACTTCAACGCCCTGTGGCAGGCTGCCACGGCGGACGGCAAGGCGTCCGCGTTCGCCGACGCTTTGCAAGGCGAACTGGGCGTTGCCGGTCGGCTCCTGGACTTTGACGTGCAGCTCTTCGACGCGCAGCCGGCTTCCCGTGGCGGCTTCAACGACGAATGGATTTACTCGGGGCGCCTCGACAACCTGGGTAGCTGCCATGCGGCGGCTTGCGCCCTGGCGAGTTCGGGTGCGTCCGAGAACGACTTTTGCGTGGCGTGTTTCTGCAACAACGAGGAAGTGGGCAGCGAGACTCGCGAGGGCGCCTGCGGGAACTTCTTGCACAGCGTGCTCGAAGCCGTGTGGAACGCGGGATGCGCGGCGTCGGATACTTCTGTGTTGTCTAGTGGTGTTAGTTTGTCTGCAATTCTCGGGGAGTCCTTCGCGCTTTCTGTCGACGCGGCGCATGCCGTGCACCCGAACCATCCCGAAAAGCACGAAGCGAACCATTCCCCGGTGCTGGGCGGCGGCATTGTGCTCAAGACAAACGCGCAGAAGCGCTACGCCAGCGACGCCGTCTCGTCGGCCCGTCTCCGTCTGCTGTGCGAACAAGCTAATGTCCCCTGCCAGACTTTCGTGATGCGTAACGACATGCCCTGCGGCTCTACCGTGGGCCCTGCGATTTCTGCGGGTCTCGGGATTCCGACGGTGGACATCGGTGAGCCCATGCTCAGCATGCACAGCATCCGCGAGATGACTGCGGCCAGCGATCACGAGGCCATGGTGCGGCTCCTTGCCGAATTCTTCCGCTGATCCCACAAAGGGGCGTCAACGAAGTTTTATATATTTGGATTCATGAGAAAATCCACGAATTTGAGGACGTTCCTTTTCTGGGGAATTATTTGCGTTGTTGCGAATTTGTTCTGTACGCTTTCGGCTCCTTACGATGGCGACCAGAGTTTTTGGGTGGGGTGGGTCCAGTCGCTGATTGACGGCGGCCTGGGCAACTTCCGCGGGAACTATCCTCCGCTGTATGTTTTCTGGCTCTGGGTGGTCGCGCAGGTCCACGCCATTTTTGGAATCGTTGTCGCGAAGACCTTCCTCCTCAAGTTCCTTTGCCTGTGGCCGGTATATTTCGCGCACCTGTTCCTTGTGGATTTCTCCTGCCGCATTGTCGACCGCTACAATCTCCCGCGCTGGCAGCAGAACCTCCTGATCGCCGTTGTCGCGCTGAACCCCGCCATCCTGCTCGGCGGCCCGATGTGGGGCCAGGTGGACCTCGTCCCTGTCGCGCTTGCGCTTTCCTCGTTGTACTGCATCTATTTCCGCCGCACGACCATGCTTGCGGCCCCGCTGTACGTTCTGTCGCTGCTCGCGAAGTTCCAGATGATCCTCTTCTTGCCGGTGTTCGGCGGCCTTTTCATCAAGAACTGGCGCCGTTCCTGGAAGGGCCTCCCGTTTGCGATTGTCGCCTGCGTCCTCGTCTTCTTGCCCTTCTTCCTGGGCGATAACCTCGGGGGAATGCTGCGCCGCGCCTATATCGACACCACGTCGCAGTACCCGTTTGCCACCTACAACGCGGCGAACCTCTGGATGCTCACGGTGGGCAACGTCTCGCCCGACGCGAACCCGTTCTTCGGACTGTCCAAGGATGGCCCGTTCTTCTGGTTCTGTCCCTCTTATGTGGGCAAGGCGCTGTTCGTCCTGTTCTCCATCTTTACGCTTGTCGCCTCCATCCGCTGCAAGTCGCTGCGCCGCGTGTTCGAACTGGCCACGTGGAATGCCGCCGCGTTCTTCGTGCTGCTGCCGGGCATGCACGAGCGCTACATTCTGTACGCCATCCCCGTTGCCGTCATCTGGTTCGTGCTGGACTGGCGCAAGTCCATCGTGTGGGTGATGCTGCTGACCGCCGTCGCCTCTTGCAACGTGAGCATCCTCTGCGACGGGTTCCATGGCGGCAATGCATGGACTTGGCTTTCGGCGTTCGCCGTGCTGACCATGGCGGGTGGCATGTTCTACCTCTTCTTGCCGAAGGTCTTCGCGAAGGCCGTCTCGCTGGTCGGCTCGCTCAAGATTCCGCGTTTTGTTCCGTACTGTCTCCTCGGCGTCTGCCTGCTGGTGGACGGTGCCTACCATGTCAACGCACTTGCCCCTGTCAAGGTCAAGCAGGCCGAGGGCGAGGTTATCTTGAGCGGCGTCAAGTTCAATAGCTTCCGGCAGAACTACAAGGTGCCCATGATGAACAAGTCCGTGGAGAACGCGCCCCTCAAGGTTGGCGGGAGGCAGTACAAGTACGGGATAGGCACCCATGCCCCGTCGAGCATCGTCTACCTCTTGCCGAGCGACGCCGATTCGCTCCATATTTCCGCCGGTGTCGACGACGAGGTCTACGACAATGGCGAAGTCGTCTTCCGCATCTTCGGCGACGAGAAACTCCTCTGGCAGAGTGCCCCGGTAAAGGGCAGCGCGAGGGAGCCCGTGTCTGCCGCGGTCTCGCTTTCCGGCATCAAGATTCTCCGGCTCGAGACGGACCCCCATGGCCCCGATTCCTATGACCATGCGGACTGGCTGTCGCCTATCGTCAAGCTGAAAAAGTAGGGCCTGCCCGTGAAAGCGTTTGTTGCAAGTGTCGCGAGCGTCGTTCGGAAAGTCCCGGCGGAAGTCTACCTTTTCTGGCTTTTCCTTGCCGTGGGCGTGTTCGCGCGCTGCTTCATGTTCACGGGCGTCCCCGCTGACATCAACCAAGACGAGGCCTTTGCCGGTTACAACGCCTATACGCTCTTGACGACGGCGCGGGATTCCTTCGGGTTCCGCATGCCCGTGTACCTCACCGCCTGGGGCTCCGGCATGAATGCGCTCGAGTCTTACCTGATGGTGCCCTTTGTGGCGCTTTTCGGCCTCAAGGTTTGGGTCATCCGCTTGCCCATGCTGCTGGCCGGCATCTTCTCGCTGGTGGCTATATATAAACTTGTGAAAATGTACGTGGGTGCCCGTCAGGCGCTTGCCGCGCTGTTCGTGCTCGCCATCGCTCCGTGGCACATTATGCTGTCGCGCTGGGGTCTGGAATCGAATCTCGCTCCCGCTTTCGTACTGTTTGGGATTTACTTTTTTGCGAAAGGTGTCGAACGCCCGAAATTCCTGGTGCTCTCGGCGCTGTTCTACGGGCTCTCGCTTTACGCCTACGCAACGATTTGGGCCGTGGTCCCGTTCATGATTCTTTTGCAGGTGGCTTACCTGTTTTGGATTCGCAAGTTGCGCAACTGCCGCTACACCTGGATTGCCCTTGCCGTCCTTTTGGTGCTTGGCGTTCCGCTGCTGCTGTTCATGCTGGTGAATCAGGGCCGCATGGATGCCATTTCGCTCCCGTTCCTGAGCATCCCCAAGCTGCTGTATTTCCGCGATAGCGAAATCTCGTTCGAGAAAATCCCGGAGAATATCGGCAACCTCTTCAGCATCCTCACGCTGCAAAGCGATGGTCTGCCGTGGAATTTTACGGAAAAATTCGGAATCTTCTACCCCATATCCATCCCGTTCTTCTTTGTGGGGCTCTTGTGGAGCATCGAGGGCGCTTGGAAGGGGCTCAGGGCCCGCGTCGCGACGCTTGACTTTTTCATGCTCGTATGGCTTGCCGCCGGTTTTGCCATCGGCATCCTCATCAACGTGAACATCAACCGCGTGAACCTGCTCTTTGTCCCGATGCTCGTAATGATTGCGCGTGGGCTTTATGTTGTATTCAATTATTTGAACCCGAAGGCCCTTGTGATTCCCTTCGCCGTTTATGCGTGCATGTTCGTCTCGTTCGAGAACCACTACTTTACCGATTACCGGAACAGCATTGCTTGGAATTTCTGCCGCGGAATCGAAGACGCCATGACATTCGTGGAAACCGAACTGAAAGACGCTTCCGTCGTGAACGTGGATCGTGGCGTGAGCTGGCCGCGCGTCCTCTTCTTTGCGAAACCGGAACTCAGTGATTTCTTGCAGACCGTGGGCTACACGAACTATCCCGCCGCCTTCCTCGACGCTTCCCGTTTCGGGCGCTACCACTTTTACTTTGACAAGAACCGCATGGACGGCTCGTCGGTCTATCTCCTGAACAACGATTCCGACTCCCGCTATGCCCTGGAAAACGCCGGCTACGAAGTCCGCGAATTTGAGCACTATCTGGTTGGTTATCCGAAAAAATAGGCCATTGACTTGCAAATAGCTTTTCTGTTGTTTTGCAGAATTGCTTTTAGTTTAATTTGATTTTGCCCGCAAGTTTGGGTATATTTGCATGTGATAGAGTCACATCGGTTTGTGGACTGTTGAAAAGGGATTCTTATGCCGTTCCTGAAAAACAGACTTTGGATTGCTACTGCGCTGGCGCTTGCTTGCATTTGCATGTGGGGGTGTGGGCTGTTCGATGAGGAGGTGAATCATGAAGTGCATGAGAAACGGCACAGTGGCCTTGTGATTGCGATTTTGGATGATTCGCTGGCTCTGGAAACGAATGGCCGTGGCTGGACTGACCATACGGAAAGTTGTGACTATTGGGAAAATTGCGATGGCGGAACAATCAACCAGGGACTTTTCCTTGTGAATTATCGTAACAAGCAGAGGCCCTTGTGGGGAGATACGATTGATGGTGTTATAACCATAATTTGGGGGCTGGCCGCCGATTCGACGGTGCTGTTTTACGATAAGAAGGAAAATTTTGGATTCTGGAAGGTGGGGAAACTTCCTGATGTACGAAAGAAAATAAAGATAGAAGATGGATGTGCTTGGAATGATCCTTACACGCGGGCGAAACCGTGGATAAATGGTAGAATTCTATTAAAAGATATGTATCCGTGCCCATTTGCTGTACTAGATACCGTATCGGGTGTCGTGAAGAAACTGGAATTTACTGGCGAATACGCATGGCTTGATGGATGCGACGACATTACGTACATTGACGGGGAGGCCGTGTGCTTGAAAGCGTTGTATGATGAAAAGAGATATGGAATTTATGAATATGGAAAAGATGGTTTGATGGATTCATTAATTTGGGATGATGCTAGTTGGTCTATATATACTGAAAATGTTTTAGAAATACGGGGAAATATGTTTACGATAAAGCATCCAACCAAGATGATTGATGGTAAACCAAATCCACTAAACGGAACTTTTATTCATTATTTGAAACCATTGGGAAC
>CAMZDZ010000117.1 GCA_947305535.1 uncultured Fibrobacter sp. | reverse complement strand
GACACTGGAAGAACTGGACTCCGCCGAGGATTCGGGAGCGGAGCTCGGGGGAACGTCGACACTGGAAGAACTGGACTTCACCGAGGATTCCGGATCCGTGACAGAAACGGAGTCTTCATCGTCGTCATCCATCTCCTCAATCCATTTTTCGCCGTCACAGACGAAGTACGCGCTATCCTCTTCGACAAAGACTTTCTGATTGCAGACATCTTCGCTGCATATTCCAAGATTGTCAGTCGATGCGACAGTCTCCTTGGTCGGATTTGATGCAGAATTGGAATCGTCGCCACCACAGGCGACGAGGGAAAAGCAAATTGCAGCCCCCGTAAAAAGGCCTGCCCCCCAAAAATCGAAGTTCATAGAAACTCCTAGTATACACCACAAAAGCGGTTTCTGATCGCTATCGCATAATGTTGCGACTTTATCAAAACATATTCTTTTGGTGTGGCTCTGTCAAGTCAATCCGTACGCATAATTTGGCATAGCAAGAAAATTGGGTTTTGTCTGCCCGTCGGAAATTGTTTTTTCACTGAGAAAATGCAGAATTTTGACTAAAAGCGCCATTTTGGCCATCGCAGCAAGTCCGTAGCCATACAATCAGGCTTGACAGAACCAGAGCCTAAATCGCAGTGAAAAATCAGTCAGAATACATTTTTTCCGCAAATTTTGGTAAAAAATACGATTTAGCTTGACAGAGCCTCTTTTGTTGGTGTGCAAATGTGCATGAATTTCTGATGTCATGCGATTCTTTGTGGGCTGTTTTGTCTTGACGGCTCGTGGATAGCCTGTAAGTGCATGCTCCGTAGCCTCTTTTTTACCCTTTCGTTTTTCGCAAGTTGTTGATTTTTACTAGATTATGAAACTGAGTACCAAGGATTAGAGATGTCATCTATAAATTTTGCAACACGTGAAATTAGCTGTAAGGTGGTTTATTACGGACCTGGTTTGAGCGGCAAGACGACTAACTTGCAAGTCATTCACCAGAAGATGCCACAGGACAAGCGCACCGACATGGTCTCGCTTGCGACCGAAGGCGACCGTACCCTGTTTTTCGACTTTCTCCCTTTGAATCTTGGCGACATTAAGGGCTTCAAGACCCGTTTCCAGTTGTATACGGTTCCCGGTCAGGTTTATTACAACAGTACGCGTAAGCTGGTTCTTCGCGGCGTCGATGGTATCGTCTTTGTCGCAGACTCCCAGCGTTCCCGCCAGGCGGAAAACATCGAGAGCCTGCAGAACCTCAGGCAGAACCTCCAGGATTACGGGATGGACCTGGACGACCTTCCCTTCGTGCTCCAGTACAACAAGCGCGACATGGAAAACGTCTTTACTCTTGACGAGATGAACGCGGAACTGAATCCCAACAAGGTCCCGTTCTTCCCGGCAACGGCCCATAATGGCAAGGGCGTCGTCACTACGCTCAAGACCATCGCCATGCTCGTCATCGAGAAGTTTAACGTGAAGCAGGGCTTCCTCCGCAAGGCTGCCGAAAGCGTTAACAACACGGGTGTCCACAGCGTTTCCTTGACCAAGGACGGTGTTTCCGTGGCCAAGGACCAGCAGCCGCAGCAACAGCAGCCGCCTCGTGCGCCTGCAGCTCCTCCTTCTCCGCCCCCGCAGTCGGAGCGCCCCGCATCTCCATTCCGCATGCCGTCGTTTGCGGCGAAGCCGCCTAGCGGTAATGTCTCGTCTAGCGGTGCCAGTTCGGGGTCAGGCTTGTTCCAGAAGGGGGCTACGTCGTCCCCGTTCGGGCGTCCCCGCGCGGTCGCCCCTTCGCGCATGCCGACGTTTGGCCGTGAGCTTTCCAAGCCCAACCAGGAGGTCTCGGACGACGATATCGAGTTGCGTCCGTACATCCCGAAGAAAAAGTAGACGGTAAAAAGTTTATTTAAGGCGAAAAAGGTTTATCATGAGTGATTTTACGATTTATTCGGAAGATGCCGGCAAGGTCCGCCGTCTTATGCTTGCCTACCAGGCGAGCGTCAAGGCGGAATACGTAGTCCTCTGCCATCGTGACGGTTCCATTATTGCCGAAGTGGGTTCTATCGGGACCGATGCTACTCCGCTCGCTGTTCTCAGTACGGCGTCGTTCGACTCCGCCCGCCAGATTGGCATGATGCTCGGCGGCGAGAACTTCCAGTCCGTCTCTTATGGTGGTGAAAACCGCTCCATCTACATTGCTCCGGTGGATCAGGCTTTGCTCCTGGTGCAGATCTTCCCGGGCTCCCGCCTTCCGAACCGCATCGAGGACTTCAACAAGATGCTTGTCGAAAAGCTTGTCGACGCGGTTCCTGCATTTACCCAGAATACCAGCCGGCTGGTTCGATAGGGGGTGCCTGTGGCTGGACTTCCGCCACTGCGTTATCTTAGAAAGACGACAGTGATTGTCATTGTCGTCTTTTTGGCATTCTTGGTGCACCGCATGGTGAATTCCCTGATGGAAAACGAGGTTGTCCAGGACGTGGCCGAGTCGGAATTGTCGATGGTGCAGAGCGTCATTTGCCGCCACATCGTGAGCGGCTCTCCGTTTGGCCAGGATAGCGTTTTCGAAGAAAATATCCGTCTCTATTTTTATACGGCGATTCCCAATATCAAGGATTACAAGGACGACACGTTGCTCACGGTCTGGTTCCGCGGGCTCGATACCGTGCAGACCGTCCCCTGCAGTTTGACCGGAGATGTGTGCTTCTCCATGATCGCCCCGTCACTGCTCCAGCCGGGCGAGTGGAGCGTCGACCTGGTCGACAAGCAGAAGCTGCTTTCCAGCCGCCAGTTCCGCATTGAACCCGCCGATAGGTAGCGCCCATGCGTCTTTCCGTGAGCTTGGCTTTGCTTGCCGCGGGCTGTGCGTTTGCGTTGGACGTCGATTCCCTCCCAGTCTGGAATCCGGATTACCTTGTCCGTGGTAATGCCCCGCTGTACCCGGCGGACACGTCGGACGCTTCCCGTTCTAGGTTGGTCACGCACGGTTACAAGACGATGCAGGTGACTGTCGGTGACGGCGGTACGCAGGTGGACCAGGAGATGCGCTTGAGTATCCAGGGTTTCCTGACGGACGACGTCTACGTGGATGCGCTCCTTTCGGATGTCGACCGCAAGGCGGGGGAACAGACGACGGCCACTCTGCAGGAGGTGGACCAGATTTATTTCAGGGTGGAGTCTCCGCATTTCTTGCTGCACCTGGGTGATTTCACTTGGCACGACGAGTCGATGGGCCTATTCGGATTCGAACGCTCCACGCTTGGCGCGATGGTCGGTGCGCGGGCGGGCTATTCCGAGGTACGTGGCGCCGTGGGTACGGACGAGGTGGAACGTTATTCGGTGACGTTCAGCGGCGTGCGCGGCCAGCGCGAAGGCTATTCCATCGGTACGGACGGGAACTACCTGTCCGTGGTGCCGGGCTCGGAAAGGGTTTGGCTGAACGGGGTCGAACTGGTGCGCGGGAAGGATTACGTCGTCAACTACGCGGGCGGCCTGCTCGATTTCAAGGGGACGCTTGTCCCCGGGAACGACGACGAAATCCGCGTGGACTACGATGCTTACGAAGATGATAACGTCTATACAATGTATGCCGCCAAGGCCAAGTACCGCCACCCGAATGTCCATATGGACGTGTCCGGTTTCAGGCTCGAAAACGATGTGGATCGCTTGAAGCATAACAGCTGGACGGACGACGACTACCGCATGCTGAAAAACGACGATGGCGGTGAATTTGTTCGTGATGATTCGCTCGGCACCTTGTTCAGGCCTACGCGTACGGACCGGATGGGAGCGCGGCTCCGCGTGCAGGGAGACCACCGCTTCTATGCCGATCTTGAGACGGCCATGGGCCGTAAGGATTCCAATATAGTCTCGGACAAGGTGGATGGCCCGGAGGATCGAGCCTTCCGCTGGTACGTGACGTCGGACTCCTCTTACGGACTGCGCAAGTTCCCTTTGGCGATCTCTGTGTACGGGAACTACATCGGCGAGGATTTCGGCAGTTCTGAATTTGTCGGGAGCGACCACGACTGGAATTCGTACAGGCTGAACGACGAGTGGGACCTGGACAGCAGCGGCATTTCGGGAAACCTGAGGCACGATGAACTCGCCTTGCGCATGCGGCTTTGGGAAAACCTGTTTTCTACGGTGAAGTGGGGATACCGACGCGCCGATGGCGAGGAATGGAATTCGTCCAGGGCGTCTATGGGCATTGTGCACGACGCCAAGGCTGTCCGCAGCGGGCTGGAAGTGGTCCGCGTCGCTTCGGTGCAGGACCTGGAACGCACGCGCTACCAGGCGACCGCCAACTCGGAATTCAGGCAGGGGCTGGTTCGCCCCTTCGGCGAGATGGATTTCCGCTATACCGAAAGCGATTCGATTGGCCGCAGCGGTGAGCCCTTGTACGAGGTTGGCTATGGCCGTTCGCTGGGCGGGCTTTCTTTTGTAGATGACTCCTGGAACGTGCGCGAGGCCTTGGGCACCAAGCTTGCCAAGAAGCGCGCGCGCCTTGACGCGGACGGGGAGTGGGAAGATTCCCTGGTGACGTATGTGTGGCAGCAGTCCGCCGATGCGAACTGGCGTTACCTCCAGCTCAATCACATGTTGCAGTACGAGTATTCCAAACTCGAGGAAGAAGGTGACCAGGACGCTTGGGTGGGCGAACTCAACGCGAATTTCGGAAACAGGAACGAATGCGTTTACGGCACCGTCGCGTACAAGCTGGGCATGACGGAAGAGCAGACCTATGTGTCGGTGTACAAGGCCGTGGCGCCGGGCACGGGCGATGTCCGCTACGACAGCCTCACTGGCGTGTTCATCGAGGGCGTGGACAATGGTGATTTCGTGTACGAGGGCAAGGGGCGTAACGATTCCGTGGGCGTGGTGCTCGCGTCGAATTCCGCGTTCAGCGCCGATCTTGAATTTAGGCCGGCTTCCGCATTCGGCATTCGCCAAGGCATTTTGCGCGATGTTACTCTGGGCGGCTCGTTCAGTTCGGAGGGCGAAGATACGACCGGCCGGCATCTCTATTTCCCGCCGGTAACGGCGTCGGGCCTGCGGGATATTTCATCGGGATCCCTTTCTTGGGAAGGCCGCGTCGAATGGGTGCACCCGCTGGGTGTCTCGGCTTCGTACTCGCCCGGCGCCGACTACGAAAAGACGCTTTCTTCGTACTCGTATTTTCAGGAAACATTTTGGCACGAAGGTACGCTCGGGTATCAGGTGAACGATAACCATTACGTGGGGGCGACGGGACGGCTGGAAACGGTTGACTTGACGGCGCTGCAGATACTGAGCTGGAAAATTCGCGACGGTTCCTTGCGTTATAGGTACAGCTTCCTTGACGGGTTCCATGTCGAGCCAGGGGTGCGTTACCGGTATGGCGACGGACATGACGCTGCGGGAATCGAGTTCGATGCGGACTTGAAGGAAGGTTCTTTGCGGGTGGGCTACGACCGGGAGGAAAAAGTCAGCGCCTTCGTCCAGTTTGCCGCCGTCCAGATGGAAAGCGGCGGGGACGCCATCCCTTACCAGATGATGTCCGGTTACAGCGAGGGGCGTACGTATAGACTGGAAGCGTCCCTGTCGCTGGACCTGAACAAGAACATTTCCGTGGCTTGTCACTACGTGCTCCGCTTCGGTGATGCCGAGGATAACGTTTTCCAGAAACTGAGCAGCGAGGCGCGCGCCTATTTCTAGGGCGTAAAGAGGGCATGATGATAGACGTGAACGAAATAATCCAGAGGCGCGTGGCTCGCGATTCGCGGGCGGGATGGGCTTTGCCCTTCCTGCTGCTAGCCGTGCTGCTTTTGGCCGCGTCGCCTTCGCGTGCCGAGGGGGGAGACTGTCGCATAGCGGGCGTTGCCTGGAAGGGCGAACACACGGAATTTGACGAATCGCAGATGGCAAGCGTTGTCGGCAAGCCCTGCGATGCCTGGCTTGTCGCGAGAGAAAGACTGGTCGGCTACTACGAGAACCACGGCTTTGTCGGTGCGAAACTGGAGGGGTCGCTGGACAGCGCCGGCGTGCTGACTTTGAACTTGCAGCGCGGTTTAGGTTGGGTCTGGGCGGGCGCCGAGAACCTGGATTCCAGCGGAACGAAACCGGAGGTGTTCCGCAAGCTGAGCGGCATCGAGGAGGGCGAGCCGGTATCCCTTTCGGACCTGGATCGTTCGGAACGGAAACTGGCCAGGATTGGCTATTTCGAGCAGACTGCGCCTACGCGGCTTTTCCGCGATCCCGTGCGGAACAGGATTTTCCCTGTCTACAGCATGCGCAAGGCCTCCGTATCGCATGCGGAAGGGGTGCTGACCTATTCCAGCGACGAGAATGAATGGGAAGGCATGATTGACGTGAACTTGTACAACATTGCCGGGACTGCCCGTGACTTGCTGTTGGAAGGTTATACGGGCGATGACGCCCGCCACCTGGAAGGCTCGTACAAGGAACCCTGGGTGCTGGGGACGAACTGGAACTTGGTAATCCGCGGGCGTTTTGACGAAGAAATTTTCGATGGGGACAGCATCGCCGAACGTGAAATCGTGGGCGAAATGGGCGTGACGCGCGAAATCGGCTTTGACTTCACGGTGGGCGTTTTCCTGGGCCTGAGCGAGGACGGCAAGCTTTCTTCGTTCGAGATGTCCTATGTGTCGCTGGACCGGTTCGTGCTGCCTCGCAGCGGCTGGCGCATTGGCGGCAATCTTACATGGAAGATGGACCGTCCCGACTCCCTGGACAATTTCTTGAAGGCGCAGGCAAGCGTTGCAAAATACATGCCCCTGTACGGGAATTTTATATCGCGGTTCTCCGGTGCTGCCGGCGGCGTTTTCCCCACCGATGCGGCGGTCAAGCGGATGGACCTGTTCTCGCTGGGCGGCCTGGACTCCTTCAAGGGAATGCAGTACCACATGCTGCGCAGCCGTAGCTACGGGTTCTCCGAGCTGGCGCTTCTCTGGCAGGACGGCTATGACCTGAGTGTCGAGGTGTTCTACCAGCCGGGCCTGTACCGGCCCATGCCGCCGGGACACGGGTGGGCCCGCGAGCAGGGCTACGGCCTCGGTTTCACGCAGTACCGCGGCAACTGGAGCATAAACATCTATTACGCTCTCCATAACGGCGAGAATTACCTCGACGGTGTTCTTGGCTTCGGCGTCAAGACGCTGTTCTAGCGATGAGGCTCCAGGCTCGGGGCCCGAGCAGTGAGCTGTGAGCAATGAGCTGTGTTTCCTCTCGTCTCTCGTCTGTAGGACCGAAGGTCCGTTCTCTCGTCTAAATAGGCGTCTTGCTCTTTTCGCCGGCGATTTCCCGCACGAGCTTTGGTACAAGGTAACCGGGGAGCCTGGTCCGGATTTCTGCGATTAGCTTTCGTGCTTCGTCGTCGCTCACTTCGAAGTGGGCGACCCCGTTCGCGTGGTCGAGCTGGTGCAGGTAGTAGGGGAGGACTCCCTGGGAAAACAGCTTGTGGCTAAGC
>CAMZDZ010000116.1 GCA_947305535.1 uncultured Fibrobacter sp. | reverse complement strand
TGAAGATGACCGTGGTGTTCGTGACCCACGATATCGGTCTTGCAAACTACGTTTCGGACCGTATCTTCATCATGCACGACGGCAAGATCGTGAACCAGGGTACCCCTGCCGAGGTGCTCGACAATACGGACGAACCGCATACGCTCCGACTGCTCGACGACATCCCCGAAGTCCACAAGACCGAGTGGATCAAGAACAGCCACCGCAGCAAGAAGTAATGTTCCCGGAAAAGTGCACTGAGCTCGCCGAAGTGTACTAGCCGAAGGATTTAAGAAAACCCGACTCTCCGGAGCCGGGTTTTTTATTTTCAGACGGCAGGAAGTATTGAGGGGCCCTCTAAATATTTAAGCGTATTTTTATCAAAAATGTGGCTTTTGCCGGTTTATGGGCGAAAAGAGAATTTTTTTCGGTTGTTTCTGATAACAAATTAAATTTAAACAGAATAAAATAATATATATTGTACTTTGTCTAGAAAGGGAAAGTTGCATGAGGCCAGAGACCATTAAAAAACGTGAAGATGAATTTTTTTCGAACCTGACAAATTCGTCTGGAGTTAAGTACAAACTGACTGAGACGACCGATATCGGGAATGATGTAAAGATTTATTCTATCCGGCCGGACTTCAACAGCTACTACTACAACGCCAAGACTGCGAAGAAAAGCATCTGCCTGCACTTTACCGTCGGTTATATAAAGTCCGACACGACATCTCTCTCCACGAAGGACAATCACGTATCCGTATCGTACGTTGTCGACAGGTCGGGAAGGATTTACGAGATGTTCCCCGATACCGAATGGAGCTACCACCTCGGGAGCGGTGCAGTCGGTGGCAACGGGGCCATGTCAAAGCAGTCCATCGGTATCGAGGTCTCGAACTACGGACCGCTGAAACTTTCTGGCGACAACCTGATTGATGCCTACAAGAACGAATATTGCAAGGTGTCCGAGACGGAATTCTATTCCAAGCACACCTACAGGGGTTACGAGTATTACGCTTCCATGACGGACGTGCAGATAGATGCTGTTGCCGCCTTGATCAAGTACCTCGGCCGTAAGCACAATATCCCGATGAATTTTAAGCCGGATGATTCCCCGTTCGCAAGTGATGCGGACGCGCTCGCGTTCAAGGGCGTTTTCTACCACACCAACGTGCGCAAGGACAAGTTTGACTGGCCCTTTACGCCGTCGCTGAAGGCCGTCATCTCCAAGTGCACCGAAGAACTCCTTGAAGTGCCCGAAAGCAAGCCGGATGCCACGGCGACGGCCCCGCAGGCCGCCGAAGCGCCCGCAAGTGTCGCGCCCGCTATCGAAGCGGCAAAGTCCGAGGCCTCGCCTGCACCCGAAGCGGAGAGCGTCCAGGAAACCGCGCAGGCTCCGGAACCTGCGGCCGAGTCGACTCCCGCGCACTCGGTCGAACCGCCCTTGCAACCCGCTCAGGCGCCGCAGGCTGCATCGTCGCAGAAAACCGCGCAGGCCAGATCCACGAAGCCGGCTGCAAAAAAATCGTCGTCATTGTTCGAGGTGATTATTTCGCTGATACTCCAGTTGCTCGGATTGAAGAAATAACGCTCCGCAAGAATCTCTATTAACAACCACTCCAAGGAAGGCAAAGGTAACAAAATGGCAGAACAGATAAACAACGATACTACCGTAACGGAAGTACCCGTGGGTTTCAAGAAGGGCGACTTCAAGAGCATGGAAATGTTCAAGAAGGCGAAGCAACATGCGGACAGCGTGCAAGGGGTCATCATCCAGCTTCAGAGAGATTCTTTCGAGCTTGCGAAGGATGTCAATGTGTTGAAGGCGGAGACCACCAGTTTGCACATAAAGATCGATCAGTTGCAAGCGGACAAGGATACCTTGAAATCCCAACTCGAACAGGCGAGAATAAATGAATCACCGATTGCATGCCTTACCAACCCGCCCGGTTGCTATGTACTTATTGTCCTTATTATTGCGATAACTGTTATCGTGCTCAAGAGGGGCTTCTCCTTTGCCAAAGGCGACACGAAAGTGTCTCTGGGCGGCGAAAGCGATAAGAAATAGCAGTAATCTCTGCTGTTTTCAGGTTGTTTCCCGTTGAAAACAGAATGTGAGGCGCGATACGCCCGAAATCGGCCGTTTTAAAGTATATTCTAAGCATGAATAAGTCTTGGAATGTTTGCTTTTGTACGGCCGCTATCGCTGCGGCTTCTCTGTCTGCCTCCTCGGCTTTTGCTGGCCCCCTGATGAACCAGCTGGGTTATTATCCCAATGCCGAGAAGCAGGTGGTTTTCCCGGGGAACGACGCGAACGGGCTCGAGGTCCGTGACCTGAACGGGAAGGCCGTGCTCAAATTGAAGGCCCCGCTGGTCTACGACTGGGATTACAGCGGCGAGGAGGTGCAGACCTTCGACATCTCGGCGGTGAAGGCCCCCGGGACCTACCGCCTGTTCCGTGGCGGCGAATACGTGGGCAGCCCCATCACCGTCGGCAAGAACGTGTACGACGGCCTGGTGAAGGCGAGCCTCAAGTGGTTCTACTACCAGCGCGCGAGCATGGCGCTGGAACCCAAGTATGCCGGCAAGTGGACTCGCGCTGCGGGTCACAAGGACGACAAGGTGATTGTCTACGGCTCCGACAAGGTGACTGGCGGCAAGGGTGCTGGCAAGACCATCAAGTCCCAGCGCGGCTGGTACGATGCGGGCGACTACGGCAAGTACATCGTGAACTCCGGCATCACCGTGTTCACCCTGCTCGAGATTTACGAACATTTCCCGAAGTATGCGGATTCCCTCAAGTGGAACATCCCGCGCGAGTTCCCGAAGTATCCGGAGCTTCTGGAAGAGGTGCGCTATAACCTCGACTGGATGCTGACCATGCAGGACAAGGACGGCGGCGTGTACCACAAGGTGACTACGCTCAAGTTCGGCGGCAGCGTGCTGCCCGAAAACGATGTTGCGCCACGTTACGCGATTATCAAGAACGTGACGGCCTCGCTGGACTTTGCGGCCGTGATGGCGCAGGCGAGCGTGGTTTACAGGAATATCGACAAGGCTTATGCCGACAAGATGCTCAAGGCTGCCGAGAGTGCGTATGCCTGGGCCAAGAAGAACCCGACGGCCTTCTACAAGCAGCCTGCCGACGTGCAGACGGGTAGCTATATGCCCGGTGACGAGGACGGCAAGGACGAATTCCGCTGGGCGGCTGCCGAGCTTTTCCGCGCGACCAAGAAGGCGGAATACCAGGAAGACCTCAAGGCGAATGCGTTCACCGCGAATGGTGCCTGGTGGGGCGACGTGAACATGCTTGCGGCATTCCGCGTTGCGCTCGATTCCGCCGACTTTGAAAAGGAGCTCGTTGATGCGGCGAAGAAGATCGTGATGAACGAGGCGAACAACCTCCGCGCCGTGGGCGATACGAGCGCCTACCGCCTGCCTGCATTCCCGTGGAGTTGGAACTGGGGCAGCAATAGCGCGATGGCGAACAACGGGATCGTGCTGGTGCATGCCTACCTGCTCACCGGCGACAAGAGCTACCTGGATGGGGCGCAGCAGTGCCTTGATTACCTGCTCGGCAAGAACCCGCACGACATTACCTATGTGACAGGATTTGGCTACAGAAGTCCGCGCAATCCGCACCATCGCCCGAGCGAATCCGACCTGGTCGACGATCCGGTGCCTGGCATGCTCGTGGGCGGCCCGCACCTGGGCAAGCAGGATATCAACCTGGACGGCAAGGAAAACTGGAAGTGCCCGAACTATGCCGGTGCCGACAAGCCGGCGCTCGCCTATATTGATGATCGCTGCAGCTATGCGACGAACGAAGTGGCCATCAACTGGAACGCTCCGCTGGCATACCTTGCCGCAGCACTCGAGGCGATTTACAACAAGTAGCGACGAGCCCCGAGCCCGGGGCAAAGCCTCTATGAGCAACGAGCCTCACCGCTCATAGCTCACCGCTCAAAAAAATATATATTGCGGATATGGCTAGAATCCATATCCGTCTTTTGTTTAGAATCGTTTTGGAGTGAAGCATGAACAAATTGTATCTTCTCGTTGGTATGGCTGCCCTGCTGCTTGTCGGATGTAGTGACAATGGCAGTGATGCAGATAGACAGTTTTACGATCGTACCCAATCGGTCTCTGTTTCGGGCGTGCTAGAACGCGGATTTTTCCTGAAACCCGATAGCACTGTTATTCAAATTGGCGAGCGTACTCCGCCGGACTATTGGATCGAGTCGTGGAGTGATTTCGTTCTTGTCGATTCAGCTGACGGGAGTTTTACTGTAACGAGTGCTGGATTCCTTGGTAGCTATGCCGAATTGTACTCGCCACAGCCGACATCATTTTATGATGAACGGGATTCTCAAATGGTTTACCTGCCGGAACTCTTGGCGGCAATTGATCTTTCCGATTCGGGCAAGGCGAATGTGAACTATCTGACCAGCATGATAGCACAGGGTGTCTGGAGCAAAATGGAAAGTGGCATGTCTTATAAAGATGCGTGGTCCAAGTCGGCAAAGGCTCTTTTGAAGTGCCTTCACATGCCCGAAGACTTGACGGACTTTACGCACTATTCGCTTTACGGGAAAACTGAAGGTGATGCCATGCTTGCGGCAGTTTCGATTCTTGTCGAAAAATCCGGTATGTTTGGCGGGTATTCTAACTCTTTTGATAAGGATGAATTATGCAATAGCGAAGTTTTCGAAGGCCTGGCGAATATGACCGTAGGATATGTTTATAATGGAACGCTGGATTCTTTAAGGCGTGAAATCGAATCTCGGTTCCCAAAGGGCAAGGTGGCAAATTATGAGAAGTATCTAAGCATCTTTTTTGCCGACCTTGAAGGCTATGACCGTTGCACGCCGGAAATTCAGGGCAAACTGATTGGCCATCAGGATTACTATTATGAATGGATTGTCTGCAAGGATTCTGTTTGGCAAAAGGCAGAATATTCTGATTTTGATACAACGAAAATCTTTAATTCAAGTGTCGAATATGGGACACTTGTTGACCCGCGCGATGGCCGTGTTTATAAGACAGTTGACATGGGCACTTATACACTGATGGCTGAAAACTTAAGGTATGCAGACAGTGCTTCGACTGAAAACCTGAAGGGGCAGACTTGGTGTTATGACAACAAGGAATCGAATTGCGAATCCTTTGGCCGTCTGTATTCGTGGACTGCCGCAATGGATATTCCGAAAATGTATCTGGATTCTTCTTATTCGGAGGATTCCCTGCATCGCGGAATTTGCCCCGAAGGCTGGCATGTTGCAACCGATAAGGAACTTTCTACGGTAGATTACAGGGGCTCGGCTTTGTCTGCATTTATGACTGAGGCTGATAACAAAAGCGGTTTCTCGGTGGTGCCGGGCGGCATGGCATGTGCTTTGTATGAATATGGCGAAGGTGGTGCAGAGGTGTATACGGGCGAAATCGAATTTAGGGGCCTAGGTGAGTACACTTATGTGTGGACAAGCGATATTCCCTATATGGCCGGATCTGCGGGTGCTTGGTATTACGCATATTCGACTGATGACAGTCGCTCGCAAGCGCATCAACAATACGACAATAGGCACTATGGATTTTATGTTCGTTGCGCCCAGGATCCAGAAGAATGATGAATTAACAGGTTAGTTCAGCATTGATGGGGGAATTGTGAAGTTTGCATCGTTTCTGTCGCTTGCTTTGACGGTCGCTTTCTTGCAGGCCCCGCTTTTTGCGGCTGGCCTCGTGAAACAGAATGTCGACTCGACGGATGCGATGGAGACGCTTGACAATTTCGACCGCGGGTTCTATACACCGCAGGTGTTGCACCTCAAGCCTTCGGGCGGCAAGCCGATTGAAAAGCCGTATGCCAAGTTGTTGCATTTGCGCGCGGAGATTTCGGAATTCAGCAGTCACGCTTGGCTGGGAATCGATTCGGCGAGCGGGGACACGATTCGCGGCAAGGACCAGGACCTGACCGAAGATGCATTGAACGTATTGCAGCAGACATTCGACAATATCCGCAAGAATAACGGACACGCGATTGTGCGCATCTGTTACGACCCGTGGTACAATGGCCGTAGCAACGTGACTCCGGATCACGAGTGGGTGCTCAAGCATGTAAAGCAGTTGGCGCCGGTGCTCTCGAAGAATACGGACGTAATCGTGGCGCTCGAGATGGGGATGCACGGCGCCTACGGCGAAATGCACAGCGATACGAATATTACTTACGACCGCATTGCCGAGGCGACAAACTTGATGCTGCGCAGCACTCCGCCGGAACTCAAGATCCTCACGCGCACGGGTAACTATTCGGCGAAGGTGCTTGGTTTTGACAACTGGGGCGTGGACTTCCATATCGACGGCGAAAAGTTTGCTGAAATCGCGAAGGCGAAGGGCGACACGATGTACCGCGTGGGAATGTTCAACGACGGCTATCTGGGGACGCAGTACGATTACGGCACGTGGGGTGCCGACTGCGCGACATCCATTTGCCGCGAAGAGGGCGTGGCCTGGCTCGAGAAGTACGGCATCAACACGCCTTACGGCGGCGAGGCGCTCACGACGGCCGAGAATTACGAGGTCATCAACACGCCGGAATTCCTCGCTTACGAGGGCTTCCGCACGCATACGAGCTACCTGAACATCCAGTGGAACAACAACCTGATTGACAGCTGGAAAAAGACGCCCTTTAAGCAGAAGGATTTCGATTACGACCCGGCACGTGTCGATTCGCTTTCGGGATTCAAGTACATCAACGACCACTTGGGCTACCGCTTTGTGCTGCGCGAATCGTGGCTGAGCGATACGGTGGGGAGTGACGGAATTTTACGTGCGAAACTGCGCATCCAGAACGTGGGCTTCGGAAATCTGACGCGAGAGGTGAAGGCTTCGCTCGAAATACACATAGGACGTCTTAAAGTTCGCGAGGGAGAGAATGCCATTGATTTGTTTAGCTATAATGTTCCGCTTCCGGATTCCATCGACTTCAGGAACGTGCATAGCCGTAAAATCGAAATCAAGGGCGCCGATACGGTGATGACCTTTGACGGCAACAACGAAATTGTAATCGAGAGGAAGATAGACGGCTATGAGGGCACGATGAGCGCGTATCTGAAAGTTTGTGGAGATGTTCATTGCTCGGAAAGAATTCATTTTGCAAATAAGGTGAAGATTCCAGATGAAGGTGTCTATATCGGAAGTTTTGTTGTGGATAACAGTGTAAAATCATCTGCTATCCCGTGCGCCCTCCCGGGTGCCGCACAAAAGAAAAACGTCCCCTTCGTACAGAGGGAACGCAACAGCGTGATTATCCGTGACGGAGAAAAACGTTACAAGGCGAACGGAGCGAAGGTAAAATAGGAGATGCCCGCCTCCGCGGGCATGACACTGTCCCCAACCGCTTCCTACTGTCTACTTCCTACTAACTCCACAAATTCCCGGCACACGGCTTCGGGATCGGGCTTGCCGAAGATGGCGGAACCGACCACAAAGATGTTCGCGCCGGCTTCCT
>CAMZDZ010000115.1 GCA_947305535.1 uncultured Fibrobacter sp. | reverse complement strand
AACATCTACGAACGCGCCTGCATCGCGGCGAACGGCACCACGAAGATTGATTACCAGGGCAAGGAAATCGACTTCAAGGCCCCGTGGCCCCGCTACAGCATGATCGAGGCCATCGAGAAGTTCGGCGGACTCAAGGTCAACGACATGAGCGACGATGAGATCAAGGCCAAGATGGAAGAACTCGGCGGCCACCTCGACGGCGAGTTCAGCCGCGGCCGCGGTATCCTCGAACTGTTCGAGCTCACCGTGGAAGACAAGCTCATCCAGCCGACGTTCATCAAGGACATGCCGACCGAAAGTACCCCGCTCTGCAAGAAGCACCGCACCATCGAAGGGCTCATCGAACAGTTCGAGCCCTACGCTAACGGATGGGAACTGGGCAACGCCTATACCGAACTTAACGACCCCATCCGTCAGCGCGAGCTCCTGGAAGACCAGGTGCGCCGCGGCCGCGGTGGCGAAGGCGAAACGCATCCGATGGACGAGAACTTCATGCATGCCATCGAAAGTGGCCTGCCGCCTACCGGTGGCGTTGGCTTCGGCATCGACCGCATGGTCATGCTGCTCACGAACCAGCAGACCATCCGTGACGTGCAGCTGTTCCCTTTAATGAAACCGGAAACCTGTTAATCCATGAATAAACTGGAATGGCTCATCGCATGGCGTTACCTGGGGGCTCAGCGTAAGAGTCTCTTCGTTTCGCTTATCGGCATTTTCAGTATGCTCGGTGTCTCCATCGGCGTGTTCGCGCTGGTGGTCGCTCTTGCGGCTGTGAACGGCTTCGAGGAAGAGGTGACCGCCCAGATGATAGGGAAGGATGCCCACTTTGAGCTGATGGCCTACAATGCTGCCCCGATTACCGCTTACGACAGCTTGATCAACGAAGTGCGGACGCGCGATTCCAGCGTGACCTCCGCATCTCCGTTCATCATCTACAAGGTGGGCATCAGCAGCAAGAAGGTGAACGACGGTATCGTGATCTACGGTATCGACGCCGAGACCGCGAAGGGCGTGACCGATATCCACAAGTACATGAAGTTCGGCAACTATTCCGTGGACAGCCTCGAGGACCTGAACGGAAAGCGCCGTCCTGGAATTATCCTGGGTGCCGGTCTTGCTAACCGTCTGCGTGTCGTCGTGGGCGACAAGCTCGTGCTGCAGACTTTCCAGAGTCCCGACGAGATGATCGGTTCTGCCGGGCCCAAGATGATGATGTGCGTGGTGAGCGGCATCTTCGAGACGGGAACCTACGAATACGACGGGAACCTGGCGTATGTGGGCATCCACGAGTTGCAGCACCTGCTCAACATGGGCGACGCCGTGACGGGTATCCAGTTCCGCGTCAAGAACCACTGGCTTGCCGAGGCGTCGGTGGACAGCATGGCGAACTGGCTCACGTACCCCTATTACGGGATTGACTGGAAGTCGAAAAATATCACGCTCCTCAAGTGGATGAACTACGAGAAGTTCATCGTGGCGGCGGTGATCTGCCTGATTATCCTGGTGGCTGCGTTCAACATCATCAGTAGCCTCATCATGGTCGTTATCGACAAGACGAAGGAAATCGGCATCCTCCGCAGCATGGGCTTCAGCAAGGCGGGCATCATGCGCGTGTTCATGCTCATGGGCAGCTTTATCGGCGTGGGCGGTACGGTCGTGGGCGGCTCCATCGGGCTTGTCCTGTGCAAACTGCAGGAGGCCTACCACTTCATCAAGTTGCCGGGCGACGTCTACGTGATTCCCTATTTCCCGATTGCCGTGCACCTGCTGGACGTTATCCTGATATTTGTGATTGGCATTGCGCTTTGCGTGCTCGCGACACTGTTGCCGGCCTGGAAGGCAAGCCGTCTTGACCCCGTAGGAGCGATTAGACATGAGTAGTTTGTTGCAGACAGTCGACCTGCGCAGGGTCTTTTCCGAGACGGGTGAACAGCTCGAGATTTTGAAGGGTGTGAATTTTTCGATGGACGAGGGCGAACTCGTTGCGCTTACGGGTTCTTCGGGTTCGGGCAAGTCCACGTTCCTCAACCTGGTCGGCATGCTCGACACGTCGACTTCGGGCGAAATCTATTTCAAGGGCAAGCCCCTTTCGAAGTTCAGCGGCGAAGAGCGCGACATGTACCATCGCGTGCAGGTGGGCTTCGTGTTTCAGTTCCATCACCTGCTGAGCGAGTTCTCGGCGCTGGAGAACGTCTGCGTGCCGGGCCGTATTCTGGGGACGAGTGCTCAGGAATGCCGCGAACGTGCCGAGATGTTGTTGGAAACGGTGGGACTGAAGGACCGCCTCAAGCATCTTCCGCGCGAACTCTCCGGTGGCGAACGCCAGCGCGTGGCGATTGCCCGTGCGCTGATGAACCACCCGGACCTCGTTTTTGCCGACGAGCCGAGCGGCAACCTCGACGAGGCGAATTCGGATTTGCTGAACCAGCTCTTTTGGGACTTGAACCAAAAATTCAACCAGGCTTTCCTTATCGTGACCCACGACGAAAAGTTGGCATCTTTTGCGAAACGTCGCGTTGTCATGCATAACGGATTGATCCAGGAGGCGTAAAATGTCCGATATCAACGGTATTTTTTCTGCTAAGGCGAAGGCTGTGTTGCAGGCGGCGCGCATGGCGGCGCATAACCTGAGCAGCGACAGCATCACGGTTGAACATCTGTTGCTCGGTCTCGTGCGCGAGGAATCCGGCTATGCGGCCGAGACGCTCCGTGCGCTCAAGGTGAACCTGAGCGACCTGGGCGAGACGGTCCAGCGTTCCCTTTCGACGAACGGCGGGCTCATGACCATCGGCGGCGACAAGCGCGGTGGCCTCCTCTCCTTTACGGCCCGGACAAAGGCCATCCTCTTCAATGCGGCCAAGCTGGCGAAGAACGAGGGCGACCAGTATATCGGTCCCGAACACTTGATGCTTGCCATCCTCCAGCAGACCGACACTCCGGCTGCCGCGACGCTTTCTACATACAACGTTACTTTTGACAACTACCTGGAAATGCTCCAGCAGATCAAGAGCAGGAACATGGACCCCTCCTCGATGGATATGGACAAGAACGTCCCGCCCATGATGAGAAACGAACCGAGGTCCTCCGCCACGACCGCGTCCAAGTCCAAGACCCCGATTCTTGAACATTTCGGCCGCGACCTGACGGCCATGGCGCGTGCTGGCAAGCTCGACCCGATTATCGGCCGCGAGGCGGAAATCGAGCGCCTCATCCAGATCCTTTGCCGCCGCAAGAAGAACAACCCGGCGCTTATCGGCGAACCGGGCGTCGGCAAGACCGCGATTGTCGAAGGTCTTGCGCAGAAGATTGTACAGAAGAAGATTCCCGACCTGCTCGCGAACAAGCGCGTGGTCACGTTGGACGTGGCCGCCATGGTGGCCGGCACCAAGTACCGCGGACAGTTCGAGGAACGCGTGAAGGGCCTCATCATGGAACTCCAGCGCGTCGGCAACTCGGTGATTCTCTTCATCGACGAATTGCACACGATCGTGGGCGCAGGCGGCTCCGAAGGCAGCCTCGACGCTTCCAACATTTTCAAGCCGGCGCTTGCCCGTGGCGAGCTCCAGTGTATCGGCGCCACCACCATCGACGAATACCGCAAGTACATCGAGAAGGATGCCGCCCTGGAACGCCGCTTCCAGACGATAATCGTGAACCCGCCCAACTCCGAGGATTCCGTGCTTATCCTGGAAGGCCTGCGCGCGAAATACGAACAGCACCACAACGTGCGTTACACGCCGGATGCCGTCCGTGCCGCGGTCACCCTTGCCGAGCGCTACATCAGCGAACGCTTCTTGCCGGACAAGGCCATCGACGTTTTGGACGAGGCAGGTGCCCGCGTCCGCCTCGATTCCATCAAGGTCCCCGACGACCTGAAGCAGATGGAGGAGGAACTGGTCAAGACGAACCAGCTCAAGGACGAATGCATCGCGAACCAGTTGTACGAGGAGGCCGCGAAGCACCGCGACAAGGCAGAGGAACTCGAAAAGAGCATTGCCGACCGCAAGAATTCCATTGCGGAAGATGCCAAGGCCAACACTCCGGTGGTCGACGAAAACGTTATCCGCGATGTCATCAGCAAGATGACGGGCATCCCCGTGAGCCGCCTTGCCGGCGAGGAAGCGCAGAAGCTTCTGCACCTCGGCGAGGAAATCAAGCAGCGCGTCATTGGCCAGGACCAGGCCGTCGATGCGATTGTCAAGTCTATCCGCCGTACCCGTGCCGGTATCCGCAGCAGCAAGCGCCCGATGGGCAGCTTCCTTTTCCTCGGGCCTACGGGCGTGGGAAAGACGGAACTTGCGAAGGTGCTGAGCCTGAGCCTTTTCGGCAGCGAGGATTCCATGATCCGCATCGACATGAGCGAGTACATGGAAAAGCACAGTATCAGCCGCCTGATTGGCGCGCCTCCGGGATATGTGGGTTACGAGGAAGGCGGCGGACAGCTCACCGAGAAGGTGCGCAAGCATCCGTATTCCGTCGTGTTGCTCGACGAAATCGAGAAGGCGCACCCGGACATCTACAACCTCCTGTTGCAGATTCTCGATGACGGTATTTTGACGGACAGCTACGGCCGCAAGATCAACTTCAAGAACACCATCATCATCATGACGAGCAACGCCGGTGCGCGCGAAGTGCGCCACAGCAGCGGTATGGGCTTCACCAAGATGGGGGAGACCGACGACTACGACCGCATGGAAGCTGCCATCAGGGACGAAGTCAAGCGCGTGTTCTCGCCGGAATTCCTGAACCGTATCGACGAGCAGATCGTGTTCCGTGCCTTGAGCAAGAAGGACCTCGTTTCCGTCGTGGACATCCAGATGGGGTTCCTGCAGAAGAACATTTCCGACCGCGGCATCCTGCTGGAAATCAGCCAGGAGGCGAAGGAACTCATCGTGAACCACAATTACGACTCGGCGCTGGGTGCGCGTCCCATCCGTCGTTCCATCCAGAGCCTCGTGGAAGACGAGATTGCCGAAGGGCTTTTGCTCGGCCGGCTGTCGGACTTCTCCACGATATGCATCGGGGTCGAGAACGGCAAGCTCACCTTCACATCCGAGGCGTTGCCGAGTTAGTTATTAGTTTCTTTGCTCTTGGCTTGAGATGTTTTTTTCTCGAGCCTCGAGCCTCGAACCTCGGGCCTTGTCACTTTTTTCTATCTTTGTTCCCGAATTTCAACAATCAAACCCAAGAGGTCTAACAATGGCTAAAATTCCTGCAGTCCTTATCTTCGGCGCACCGGGTTCCGGCAAGGGTACCGTCGGCGCTAAGCTCGCTGCTACCACTTCCCTCAAGCACATCTCCACGGGCGACATCTTCCGTGGCATTGCTCCTTCCAGCGAATCCGGCAAGCTCCTTGCTTCTTATTCCAGCAAGGGCCTCCTCGTTCCGGACGAAGCCACCGTTGAAATCTTCGGCCGCTTCATCGAAGGCCTCGTGAACACGAACAAGGTCAATCCGGATAAGGACACGCTCCTCCTCGACGGCATTCCTCGCACGGTTGCCCAGGTCAAGCTCATCGAATCCGTGGTCGACGTGAAGCACATCTTCGTGCTCGATATCAAGGACGAGAAGACCATCGTTGCCCGCCTCCTGAACCGCGCCAAGATCGAAGGCCGCAAGGACGACGCCGACGAAGCCGTCATCAAGAACCGCCTCAAGGTGTACAAGGAATCCACCGCCAAGGTGCTCGGCAAGTACAGCAAGTCCATCATCAGCCGCATCAACGGCGACAACACTCCGGACGAAGTCTTCTGCGACACGCTCGCCGCCTACGTGAAGTTCTGCAAGTCCGCTTGCAAGAAGCCCGCAGCGAAGAAGGTCTGCAAGAAGTGCGCCAAGAAAGCCAAGTAAGGCTTTAAAAAAGCCTAGTAAGACGTGTGCCGCACAGTCAAATTTGAGCGGCATCACATCTTTTTGAACATAGCCCCGGCTTGTCCGGGGCCTTTTGTTTCTAACACTTTACATCGGTTCCGTGTTGAAAAAAATGTTGTTTTGAGTTCAACGGAAATTGGGCTGAAAAAGGGTCTGTTTTCAGGTATAGAATTTATATTACAAAACAATGGAGGATTGTTTTATGAAGTCAATGAAGTGGCCCGTTTTAGCCGTTTCTGCAGTTCTGAGTTTTATGGCTTGTTCCGATGATAGTTCGGTCACGCAACCCGCTAACGAGGCTTTAAACCCGATAGAATCGTCGTCTGGCACCGATATCCTTGGTGGCGACGTCCTTGGTGCGTCGAGCTCCAGCATGGATGTTCCCGGCAATCAAAATCCGGCTTCCAGCAACGGGACGCCAGTCAATGGCGTATCCAGTGCCGGCAATGCAGTTCCTGGCAATAGCGTGTCCAGCTCCGGCAACACGGTTCCCGGCATTGGAACTTCCAGTTCCAGCGGTGTGGTTCCTGGCATTGGCGCATCCAGTTCCAGCGGAGTCGTCCCCGGCGGTAAAACTCCTTCCGGCAATGGCGAGGCTGGCGACGATGAAAACGACAACGAAGACGCAAGAACCTTGAACGGGACCCAGATCCTTCTGAAGGTTTCCGGCACCACGGCTACCGTGGAAAACAACAACGGCTGCGTCGAGGTGGCCGACAAGGCTGCTACCATCACTTGCCCGGGCGCGTACTATTTGACCGGCGAATCGTCCGATTTCCAGGTCGTGGTGAACACCCCGGCGGCCGAGAACGAAGGCAATACCGGCATCTATCTCCATAACGTGACCCTGAAGAGTTCCAATTCTCCCATCCTCGTGAAGAACGCCGACAAGGCGGTCATCCACTTGGTCAAGGGGACCACGAACG
This sequence comes from uncultured Fibrobacter sp., assembly GCA_947305535.1. Classification (GTDB taxonomy): domain Bacteria; phylum Fibrobacterota; class Fibrobacteria; order Fibrobacterales; family Fibrobacteraceae; genus Fibrobacter. The sequence continues at coordinate 719 of CAMZDZ010000115.1, read as the reverse complement.
TTTTGGAAGATGGTAACGGCAACCACGCGTTTACGAACGTCGGCGGAAAACCGGACACATCGAAAGCCGTAATCTATTCCAAGGACGACATGAACATCAAGGGGGCGGGCAAGCTTACTGTCACCGGCAAGTTCAAGAACGGTATCCAGTCCACCAACGACTTGAAAATCAAGAATGGCGACATTACCGTCGTCGCTCCAGAAAACGGCATCAAGGGCAAGGGTAGCCTCGAAGTTTCTGGCGGCACCCTGAACGTCACTGCTCAAAAAGGTGACGGCCTCGAAAGCGACGAATGCGTAGAAGAAAAAAGAGGAAATGAATCTGTATTCAAGGACACGGTGGCAAACAAGGGTATCGTGAAGATTACGGGCGGCAACATCACGATTAAGGCTGGCGACGATGGCATCGATGCTGTCAATTACATTCTCGTACACGACTCTACTGTAGAATCTAAAATCAAGGTGACCGCTGCCGACAAAGGCCTCGCGGCTGAAAAATTCATTTATGTCAATGGCGGCGATTTCAATATCAATGCGGATGACGATGCTTTGCACTCTCATTGGCAAGTTCTCATGAATGGTGGCAACGTCGAAATTAGCGCCAAGAAGAAAGGCATCCATGCGGATTCAGCAATCTATTTGAAAGGCTCAACGATCAACGTCGCTACGTCTTACGAAGCCATTGAGGCCTACCAGATCTTTGCCGAGGGCGGTGTGACC
>CAMZDZ010000114.1 GCA_947305535.1 uncultured Fibrobacter sp. | reverse complement strand
CGCCTGGACGTTATCCAGCATCCTGCCCTGCGGTGCCCGGACTTTCCTCCAGCATTGCTGCCGGCGGCCATCCGCCACCCAGCGCAAATATAGATTTTTGTTGCCACGCCGCCAAGGCCCGTATTTTTCTATATTGGCAGAGTTATCATGTCTAGACTACTTGCTTGCGTATTCCTTTTTGTGGCCCTGTGTGCCGGTTTTGCTTTTTCCGAGGATTCCACGGCGGTTTTCCGTGTGGATTCCATCCGCTACGATATCGGCGACGCTTTCGACGATTCCAAGAGCCATACGAAGTACGACAAGCTGGCCTACGATATCTTGAACTGGTGGCACATCGAGACGCGCGAGATGACCGTGCGCAAGTTGCTCCTGTTCGACGAAGGCGATTCCGTGAACCTGGATTACCTTCTGGAATCGGAACGTTTCCTGCGGAGCCAGATTTTCTTGAGCGACGCGAACATCACGATGTCGGAGGAAAACGGCAAGAATGTCGCGACGGTGCACACGAGCGACAACTGGACGCTCACGCCTACCATCGGCGGCAGCTTCTCGGGCAAGGACTGGACCTACGACAACCTGAATTACATCGTCGGCATCCGCGAGAGCAACTTCCTGGGGCTCGGGCAGCAGCTGGGGTTCTATTACGGGCACAACGAGTATCGAGACATGTGGCAGGTGGAGTATGGTGCACCGCATTTCCTTATCCGTTACAACCGCCTGGACTTTCTGTATAGCTACAACAGTGACGGCTACATGGCCCACTGGAAGATGTACCGGCCGTTCCTCAGCAGGAGCGTGAACCAGTGGGCGTACACGCTCGAGGGCCTGAAGAACAAGCGCGTTGCCTATTTCTACGGGAGCGGGGAGCTGCCGCCCGGGGCGGTGTCTTTCGATACGACGGGACGGAAAATCAAGTCCCTGGAAACCTACAACGGCAATGACCCCGATGACCCCGTCAAGCTCCTTAAGGTAGAAGACTTTATTGACGACTCGCTGAGCTTCCGCTTGAGCCGTTCGTTTGGCGGTACCCAGCGCAAGTTCTACCTCGGCGCGACCTACGATTACCAGAGATTCACGGCGGAGTACGGCAGCGTGGGCCGCTATCCGTTTGTTGACGGGGACGAAATCTATATCATCGATTCCCTGGCAGCCAGGAATGAGTGGGTGCCGGAACGCAAGGATTCCCGCCTGGGCTTGTATGTGAAGTATTCCAACCTGCATTACGAGAAAATCAAGAATTTCCGCAACGTGAAGTGGACCGAGGATATCAACAAGGGCGCCGTGCTGGAAGCGCACGTTTCCAAGAATTACGAGCAGTTGGGCTCCGCGGACAACGACATCCGCCTGGATTTCTTGACGAACCTGTATTTGGGTCGCGACTGGAACCACTTGAACTTGGCGACGGTGATGAATTTTTACTTGGATCATGGCCACCGCCGCGATTTTTACGGTGCGCTCGCCGGGGAATATATATTCCACCCGAACAACACGTTCTCCACGGTGCTGAAGGGCAGGGCTGATTTCTACCGGGACGCCCGCTATGGCTACCAGCTGTCGCTGGGCGGCGTGGATGGGGGCTTTGCCGGGTTCCATGCGGGGTACTACGCTGGGCAGGCCCGCGTGTTCGGCAACCTGGAACAGCGTTACTTCACGGATTTCGAAATCGCGACGCTCATGCCCGTACTGGTCGTGTTCGGCGGTGTCGGCGAGACGGCGTGGGAGTTCAAGGACATCAACAGGAAAGACCTGATTTATGTGCTGGGCTTGGGCGCGCGTTTCGTGCAGACGAAGTCCATCAGCCACCTGGTCAACAAGTTTGACGTGAACTTCCCGCTGAACGGGGTAGGGAAGGGCGAACCGCACTACTCCATAACGGTAACGAAGGAACTGTAAAAAGGCGAGGCGAAATGACGAACGAAGAGAAAATCGAGCTCAAGAGAAAGTGGAAGAACATCATCCTGCGCATCGAGATTATCATCGGCTTTATCGCCGTGATCTTCGGCATAGGTCTCACCGTGATGGTGTGGAAGGAAGGCTACTTCGTCGGCGCGCTGATGCTCGTGGTGACAGGAATTATCAGCATCTTCCTGGGGCTCAAGGAACTCGTGCTGCCGAGCGACAACATTTTCCACTGGCAGTCGCTGTTCTTCATGATCGTGCGCCGTGCGTTCTTCTTCTTGAACGTCGTGCTCACCGCGCTCGTGTTCGGCACCATGACGCAGCTGCTGGGATGAGAACGGTTTGACGTGGATTTGTAGATGTAAATCTACATCGTCATTCAGGAAGATTTGAATCCATCACGCAGCGGATGGCGTCTCTATCCCTGAAAAAAGAAATCTGTATTGGTGGCAATGTGAAAAACTTCTAATTCGTCAGCTTTTGTTTGTGTTGACGATAAAAAATATGCACCAGTATTATAGAAACTTTTTTCGCTAATCATATGGCCATAGGGGAGAATTCCTAGAGCGCAATTGTCGGTTCCATAATCCATATTTGCGTCAGAATGTGTGTGTTGTTTAGAAATGACGAAATAATTTGAGTCTGAACTTTTCATTCGTGTGGCGGCGGTGATTCCATTTTCTCCATCGACTTTCATGGCATTTTTAAGTTTTTTCCACTCATCTGTGGTTGGTAAATGCCATCCTTTGGGACAAATGGTATCTGCAAGATTTGCATCTACAAGGTCAAATCTATTTCCATTTTCATTAATAGAGTAGTACCTTCCAAATCTATTACACATACTTTCCATGCAGCATGTTTCAGTATTACAATTGCGTTCTATCAACTCGCAATATTGTTTTAGATAATCCGCATCATTGCAACACATGCTATACGGAGCGTCATATCTCAGATTTTCCGCCATCCAAACCTGGTCGCCAATTGTGGTGTATTTATATATCTGTCCATCACGTTCGTCGACAAAGGTCCCACGATTTGGCATGCCGTAAATATTTGTTCCCGTTTCTGGGCACACTTCTTCTGCGTTCCATGTTTCTTTTTCCACGTCATCGGAATCGAAAAAGCAAGCTGCTAAAATAAATGGAATTAAAAGTATAATGCGCATTATAGTTCGGGGTTAATTGAATCGTTTATGCAGCGGATGCTGTTTCTATAGTAATGACTGCTGATACTAATTCCACTACCGACTTTATAGGAATAAATAAAATCGGAATTTTTTTGAGTTGTACTTAAAAAAGATGCTCCAATTGTTTTTGCTTTTCCGCCCTCATATAAATACCCAGAAGGCATTATACCCATTGCACAGTCGTCCGTGCCTGGAAGCATTACATTGGATAAAGAAAAATAGGCTGAATCGGAGTGCTTTATTCTGTTTGCAATGACAACTTCAGTTTCGCCATTAGTTTTCAAAGTTTCATTGAACTTTTTCCATTCGTCTTTCGTAGGTAAATGCCATCCTTTGGGACAGATCGTGTCTGCTAGCATTTCGTCAATTAATCCCATTTCTTTGCCGTTTTCTACTATGGAATAATATCGTCCAAATAGGTTGCACATGCTCTCTCGGCAGCATGCCTCCGTTCCGCAATTATGTTCAATCAGTTCGCAATATTGTCTTATAAAATTAGTATCATTACAACATGTACTATATGGTGCATCGTACCTCAGATTTTCTGCCATCCAAACTTGGTCACCGATTGTTGTGTATCTGTACACTTCTCCGTCACGTTCGTCGGTGAATGTCCCGCGGTTTGGCATGCCGTAGGAATTCGTTCCTTCTGCTGGGCACACTTTATCTGCATCCCATGGCTCGACATCGTCATCGGAGTCGAAAGTGCACGCGGCCAAAACCAGCGGTATTGCAAGAAGGAGTAATTTTTTTATTAAGTGATTCATAAGCCCCCTCTATCGCGATTCCTAGTGCACGCCGTCCGCATTGGCGGACGGTTTCTCGTTGTACCAGGCCTGGATTTTTTCGCGGGCGTTCTCGTCGAAATGGCTTGCGTCCGCGAGGATGTTCTCGGCCATGGTAAGCGTCTTCGATATGAGTTCCTGGTCGGCGATCCAGTCGAACCAGCGGAACACCCAGGCCCCGCTCTGCTCGTTGCCTTCGAGGTTGCCGGCGCCGCGCGTCTGCAGGTCGATTTCGGCGATTTCGAATCCGTCCTCGGTGCCAGCGAATTTCGTGAGCCGCTCCATCGAGGCTTCGGCGGCGTCCCCCGGCGGCAACATCAGGAAACACCAGGCCTGCACGCTGCCGCGGCCCACGCGCCCGCGCAGCTGGTGGAGCTGGGCGAGCCCGAATCGGTCGGGCTGGTCGATGACCATGAGGTTTGCCGCGGGCACGTTCACGCCGACTTCGATGACCGTGGTCGCGACGAGGATCTGGATTTCGCCCTTGGCGAACTGCTTGAGGATTTCGTCGCGCCTTGTCTCGTCCATCTGCCCGTGGATTCCCTCGACGCGGAGGGGCGCCTGCGTGCGGGCGATGTAGTTGCGCATTTCACGGACGATGTCGTCGACGCTGTACGCATTGCCTTCCTCGTCGGAGTCGACGCGGCTCACGATCCAGTAGCAGAGATTGCCGCCGGCGGCTTCGTCGCAGATGAACTTCTTCATGTCGTCGCGCTTTTCTGCCGGCACGAGGCGCGTGCGGATGGGCTTGCGCCCGACGGGCTTGTCCTTGATGCTGATGACCTTGAGGTCGCCGTAGAGCGTCATGGCGAGGCTGCGCGGGATGGGGGTCGCGCTCATGACGAGCATGTCGGGGTATTCGCCCTTTGCGAGCAGCGCTTCGCGCTGGCCCACGCCGAATCGGTGCTGCTCGTCGATGATGACCAGTCCCAGGTTGCGGAATGCGACATCCTTGCTGAACAAGGCGTGGGTGCCGATGACGGCCTCGCAAAGGCCCATCTGCATTTCTCCCAGGATTACGTTGCGTTCGGCGGCGGGCGTGGCGCCCACCAGGAGCTGCAGGTGCATCCCCGCGGCGTCGAAGAACGGCTTGAGCGTCTTGTAGTGCTGCCTTGCCAGGATGTCGGTGGGCACCATCATGGCGCACTGTTCGCCTGCGCCGCACACGGCAAGCATCGCGAGCATGGCGACCACGGTCTTGCCGCTGCCGACATCGCCCTGCAGCAGGGCGTGGAACTGCTTTTTCCCGTTGAGTCCTGCGACAATCTCGTCCAGCGCCTTGTCCTGCCCGTCGGTGAGCTGGAAGGGGAGGGCGGCGCGCGCCTCCATGACGCGGCCCAGGTCAACCTGCCTTTCGTGGCCGCGCACCATCTGGTTCTGGCGCCTGCGGATCATGCGCAGGCAGAACGGCAGGAGCTCGAGCACCTTGAGTTCCCCCTTGGCCTTGCGTATCGCCGCGAAGTCGACGGGGTTGTGGAGCGTCCTCAGGTTGTCGAGGACGGGCGCGAAGTGCAGGTAGTCCGTGAGCTCGCGCGGGCAGACTCCGGGGAGCGTGAGGCCCGGGAACTTGAACACGGTGGAATACATCTGCCTGAAGAACTTCTGTTCCATCCGCGATTCACGGCAGGCTTCGCTGATGGGGTAGACAGGGAGGATGCGCCCGTTGAATTCCTCGCCCTCGTCGAAGGGCTGCATGTCGGGGTGCGTAATCTGCAGGCCCCTGTAGTCGCCGACGGTGCCCGTCACGAGCCAGTGCGAGTCCGGCTTGATCTTCTTGCTCCAGAAGTTGCAGGCCTTGAAGAACAGGAGCGATATTTCCCCGGTGCCGTCGGAGAACGACGCGATGAATCTCGACGTCCGCCCGCGCACGATTCCGGCGCGCCTCACGGTTCCGATGAGGACGACCTTCTCGCCGACTTTGCATTCTGCGATCTTTGCTACGCGCGTCTGGTCCAGGTAGGTGCGGGGGATGTTGTAGAGCAGGTCGCTGACGGTGTATATTCCCGTCTTGTGCAGCGCCTCGAGCCTCTTGGGGCCTAGCCCCGGTAGTTGCGAAAGGTCCATGCCGGCCCTACTGCTTTGCCTTCGGGGCTGCTGCGGAGGTGTCGGTTTTCGGGGCTTCTGTCTTTGCCGGGACGGCTGCGGCGGAGTCCGTGCGGTCCTTGGCCTTGCTGCGGGCCGTCTGCCCGATGATGTTCATGTTCTTCCACTTGATGAGCTTGACGGGGTTGCCGTCCTTGTCGTAGACCTTGATGCCCTTGGTGTTGATCGCCTTGATGACCTGGTTGAACTTGTCGATGATGGAGTTTATCTTCTCGACGGTCTGCGTCGTCTTCAGGACTTCCGCGGAGAGCGTGCTGTTCTCGATGTCCGTGATGGCCTTGTTCGTCTTTTCGGCGGTTTCCGAGATGGTCCTTATCGTGCTCTGGATGCTGTCGAGCTTCTCGTTGACGGCGCTTGTCGCAATCTTTATCGTGGAGTCCGCCTTGATGGTCGCCTCGCCGATGCTCTTGCTCGTCTGGTTGAGCTGGTTGAACAGCTGCGTGATCTGGGGCGTCATCCTTGCCGCTTCCGTGTCGGCGCTGTCCAGGAATGCCTCGATGGCGCTGAAAGTCTGCTCGAAAACTTCGGGCGCGGACTGGTGCGTCGAATCGCCTTCGGTGAGGACGTGGATGACGTCGCGGATGACGGATACCTGCTGGTTGACGTTCTCGATGAAACGGAGCGCCTCGGCGATGCCCGGCTCGAAGTGGCCGGTGAACACGTGGTCCGCCGGCATGACTTTTCCGGTCTTCGATGGGGTGATTTCCAGGCGGCGCTGTCCCATGAGGGCGAAGTTCACGTTGTTGAACTCGGTCCCTTCGCGCAGGACTACGGGGGTGTCGAACTTGATCGTGATGCGGGCCCTGTCCCCGAGCCAGGTGACGGTCCCGATGGTGCCGACCCTGAATCCCCGGATGACGACGGGGTCTTCGGGCTGCAGGGAGCCGAGCTCGTTGAAGTCGACGGTGGCTACGTGGCTTACGCTTTGCTGCGCCGTGTACATGCTGTACCCGATGTATGCGAAGAGGGTGATGATCGCAAGCATCGATATGTAGCCGAGGGCCCTGTTGGAAATCTTCATGTTTTTGAATATAGTAACAATCGAGCGGTCCTGTTTACTTGCCGCTAGTCGCTGACCTCCTTTTTTTATGAAATTTTCTCCCGTCTCTCGTCTCCCGTCTCTTGTCTATTCTATATTTTACACGTCTAAAATTTTTTTCAAAGGACACTGAAAAATGGCTAAGAAAGAATCCAAGAAGAAGGTGGTCCTCGCCTATAGCGGCGGACTTGATACTTCCATCATCATCCCCTGGCTCAAGGAAAACTACGATTGCGAAGTGATCGCTTTCGCCGCCGACCTCGGTCAGAACGACTTCCCGGACGCCAAGGCCCTCGAAGACAAGGCCCTCAAGACTGGCGCCAGCAAGTGCTACGTTCTCGACCTCAAGAAGGAATTCCTCGAAGACTACGTTTGGCCGACCGTCCGCGCTGGTGCAAAGTACGAAGGCACGTACCTCCTTGGTACCTCTTTCGCCCGTCCGCTCATCGCCAAGTACCAGGTGAAGATTGCCGAGAAGGAAGGCGCTTACGCCGTGGCTCACGGTGCTACCGGTAAGGGTAACGACCAGGTCCGTTTCGAACTGACCTACG
>CAMZDZ010000113.1 GCA_947305535.1 uncultured Fibrobacter sp. | reverse complement strand
AGACGGGCGGACTTCCGGTGTACGACCACCCGATCTGCAAGAACGGCTGGCTCGAGATCGTGAAGGAAGACGGCACCAAGAAGCGCGTCGGCATCACCCGTATCCACATGGAAGAAGACGCCGGCAAGCTCATCCACGACATGAGCCCCACCGATTCCCATTTTGACGCGAACCGCTGCGGCACGCCACTCTGCGAAATCGTGACCGAACCGGACATCCGTAGCCCCGAAGAGGCCGTGCTGGTCCTCAAGAAGATCAAGCAGACGCTCGAATACACCCGCGTCTCGAACGCCAACATGGAAAACGGCAACATGCGCTGCGACGGCAACATCTCACTCCGCGCCAGCGAAGACGCCCCGTTCGGCATCCGCGCCGAAATCAAGAACCTGAACAGTTTTACGAACCTCGAGAAGGCCCTGTACTGCGAAATGAACCTGCAGGCCTCGACCTTGGATGCCGGTAAGGAAGTCGAACAGTGCACCAAGCGCTACGACCCCAACGCCGACAAGACCATCGTGATCCGCAGCAAGGAAGACGCCCACGACTACAAGTACTTCCCGGAACCGGACATGGTCCGCCTCGTGACCGACCCGGCATTCGTCGAAGAGATCCGCCGCACGCTTCCTGAACTGCCGGACGCCCGCCGCAAGCGCTTCATGGACGACTTCGGCGTTTCCGAATACGACGCCCAGGTGCTGACCGAAGACCGCGACGTGAGCGAATGGTACGACACCGCCGCCAAGAACTGCAAGAACGGCAAGGTGCTCGCCAACTGGGTGATTACCGAACTGCTGGCCAAGGTGAAGGAACTCGAAGGCGGCCTCTCCGCCATCAAGATCAAGCCGGAACAGCTCTGCGCCCTCGTGAACCTCATCGCCGACAACACCATCAACGGCAAGATCGCGAAGACCGTCTTCGCCGAAATGTTTGAAACCGGCAAGGATCCCGAAGCCATCGTCAAGGAGAAGGGCCTCGTGCAGGTGACCGACACTGGCGCCATCGAAGAAGTGGTCCGTGCCGTCTGTGCCGAAAATGCAGCCCAGTTCGCTGAATTCAAGGCTGGCAAGGTTGCTTTGAAGGGCTTCTTGGTCGGTATGACCATGCGCAAGTCCGGCGGCAAGGCCAACCCGGGCCTCGTGAACCAGATCCTCGACAAGCTCGCGAAGGAATAGCTTTAGACGAGAGAACGCCGCTTCGCGGCTACAGACGAGAGACGAGTGGAATGATTAAGGATAAGGCTTCAGGTTTCAGGTCTCGGGTGCCGGGCGCATCTCGTGCCTCGTGCCTCGTGTCTCACTCCTCGCGCCTCGTGCCTCGTGCCTCGTGCCTTATTCTCGCCTTGTTCCTTGCTTTCCCTGCCTTCGCGGCCGACAAGCTTGACAAGTACGACAGCGCCTACGTGAACACGCTGAACATGACCGACGAGGAAATCGCGCAAATCTACGGTGTCGACAGCACCAAGCTCAACAAGGGACCGACCCTCCAGGAACTCAACGAGGAGGACCCCAAGTACGTCAAGCGCGACTACGACCACCGGCAACAGGTGATCGTGGGGAGCGTCGTGATGTTCTGCGTGGCGCTCGCGATGGTCCTGATGAACAACTACAACCCCAAGCGTTAGGCGGGGGAGGTTGCCGGGCCCGTTCCCGGCGATTCTGCAAACGGCTGGACGGCCGTTTTTTTGTGTATTATACGATGTGTATAGTATTTTAAAAAATTGTTTTATTTTCAATAGAAAATGTGCATATTTTTTCAAAAACATTGATTTTGTATAGTATTTTTCTGTTGTATTTTTCAAAAAGATAACGTATATTATACAGTATGAAACCGATACTCGAATATAAGGACTACCACCTGTATATGCAGGACTACTACGACGAGCGCAAACGTCTGGGTGCGTTCTCGTGGCGCGAGTTCTGCAAGAGTGCCGGATTTTCCTCGCCGAATTTCCTGAAGCTCGTCTGCCTGGGCGAAAGCAGGCTCGGCTCCCAAAAGGTCGAGAGCGTCGCGGACGCCATGGGCCTTGTCGGCTACGAGAAGGACTACTTCCGCGTGATGGTCACGTTCTGCAACGCCAAGAAGGACCCCGTCAAGAAGGCCGCCCTTCTCGAAATGGATAAAATCGCGCGGGAACACAAGATGCGCGTCGTCGACGGAGAAACTTTCCAGTATTACGAATCCTGGAAATACCCTGTATTGAGGGAACTGGTCCCGATGATGCCGGGCGCGAACCCCCGCGACATTGCCGAGGAATGCAAGGAGCACGTTTCCGCCGAGGAAGTGCGCGACATCCTGGGCTTCCTCGTCAAGGCCGGGTTCCTGAAAAAGGTCGACGAAAAGGTCTATTCGCAGACGGAGCAGAACGTCATCGGCTCCAACGAGGCTCTGCCCATAGCCATCCGCGCCATGCACAAGGAGATGGCGAACATGGCGGCACGCGCCGTCGAACGCTATTCTCCAAGCGAGCGCTACTTTACCGGGCTTACGATCGGCGTGAACGAGGAGGCCAGCAAGAGGATTGTCAACGAGATTAACGCCTGCTGCAAGAAGGTCCTCTCCATCGCCAACGAATACGACGATTCCGACCAGGTCTGCCGAGTCAATTTCCAGTTTTTCCCGTTCACCGACAAGATAAAGGAGGCATCCCATGCTTAAGAATCTTGTTCTTGCCGCATTGCCTCTTTCCTTGGTGTTCTTCATTGCTTGCTCCGACAGTGTGGAACTCGCCGGAGGCGGAACCATCGATCCCAACGCCAATAGAGAAAATGTAAACGTTCTCGATCCCGAGTCGAGCAGTTCGTCGGTCGGTTCTTCCGAAGAAACTAACAATAAAGGCATTGACGTGGATGATTCTCGATCGTCGAGCGGAAAAGCTGTCGCGGGAAGCAGCAATTCTTCAAAGGAAATAAGCAGTTCTTCGAAGGATAGGGGCGGGTCGAATAATTTGAACCCGAACATAGATCCGTTGTCTTCTTCGTCTGATAATGGAGAAAATAATGGTCCTATACCCATTCCTGATACTCAATCTTCTTCGTCTAGCCAAGACGCTGTCACTTTCTTTGCAAGGAATTTCTCCGCCCAGTGCATCATCGACTATGTCAAAGTGGATTCGGCCGAACTTGTTCCCGTTACGGACGAACCGGTTGCCGCCGCGGACGTTCTGGGCGCATCAGCGTACAAGTCCGTCGACGGTGATTCCGTAAACATCTACCTGGATGGTGCATATCTTAATACTCCCTGCGATTCGGCAGAAGAGGTTCAATTCTTCGAAGAAATCAATTCCGGAAACAAGATCCCCGTCGGCCTGGTGAACGATACATTGTCGATGACCCTTCGCTGGGATAAAACTTGCGCCTGCGCCGCGACGGTCTCCTTTACGCTGGACAAGCCGGACACTGATTTCAACTACATCATTTTTGACTTATGGATGCCTATCCTGTTCGAGGAAAGGTAAAGGGGGTTGACATGAAAAAGATACTTATAACGACTGCGGCCTTGTCGCTCATGCTTCTCGCCTGCGGGGGCGATATCTCTACGGACATCAATGTCCAGGGTTCGTCACCGATTCCTCGAGGAAATGTAATCGCCAACGTTGGCGCGTGTGGCACTATTCCTGCACTCGACAACAAGGCCTACATGACTAATGCCGATAACGGCGGTTTCCAGATCGTTGTTCCAGACATTAACGTCGCCAGCGAATACCACAACAAGAAGCTGCTCGCAGAACGAGTGGGGGATACCCTGCATGTTTGGGAAGAGGGAAATTTAGGATCGTTGGAGTGGGTATGTTATGCGCACCATACGTTTGACATTTCCGCCGAAGATTCCGATGTCAAGTACTTTAAGTTCTTCGACCACGTCTACGAGGTCCTTCCTGGGCCCGCACCCGAAAAAGGTTCCGAAGACTTTATCGAAGTTGCGACTCCGGACACCACCGTCGAGAATCCGGATTCGGCAATCCAGAAGACGGTGATTGCCAACAACGGCGAATGCAGCCAGCTTAATACGAACTTCGACAAAAAGGCCTACTTGACCAATGCCGAAAGCGGAGGTCCTCAGATAGTTATTGCGGACATGAGTGTCGACAATGAATGGCATGACGCTGAACTGCTGGCAGAACGTGTAGGGGACACCCTACATGTCTGGAAAGAATGGGAAGGCGGATTCAGGCCTGTGTTGGATTGGATATGTTATGCATACCACACGTTCGACATTCCCGCTGCGGATGCGGACATCAAGTACTTCAAGTATTTTGAGCAGGTTTTCGAGGTTGTTCCGGGCCCCGCTCCCGAAAAGGCTCCTGATATCTATACGGTATTGGACACTACCCACGTTATCTTAAAGGATTTCGACGCGCAGTGCGGGGACGATACGACCGTGGTTGAGGAACCCGAGAGAAGCATGGATACTCCTACGGCCGCCTACAAGCTTCCCGGCACGGATTCGACCACTTTCACCATAAAGCATATCATGAAAAATTGCGGCTACACGTACGACAGTCTGGATGTCAACGTCATTGGCGATACCCTGTTCGTGAATGCGGCATACGAGATGTCGAGTCCTATGAGGTGCGTCTGCCAGTCGAAGGTGGAATTCAAGCTAAAGTCCGAACCCGGCTACGCCAATGCGACGGTCCTTGTCTACATGACAAACGAGCCTGAAGCCGAACGTATTGTAATGCCGATCGCAATATACGGGGAACAAACCCAGCGACCGGACTTGCCCCATCAAACCGCATTGGAATTCAACGGTGCTTGCAAGAAAGACAGGCAAACACTCGAAAGGCCCGCGGTGTTCAGCGACGCATTGCTTCCTGAATTGAGCGATACGATTCCAACGACGCTGGTCTATGCCAAAAGAACAGTCGGCGCCGACGGTTTCGATACCATCGTCATCACCGACGTGTATATGACCTGCGGGGCTATCTTCGACGGCTTTGACGTCTACGCTGACGGCGATACCCTTTATGTCGACTCGAAAATAAACCCCGACAGCCCGGTTGTCAATTGCCTCTGCTCGACGCGCATAGAATTCAAGATTGAGCACGACTCGCGCTTCTCGAATACCGGCGTCCTCGTGTTTGACCGTAATATAACGTACCCGCTGGTGGATGCAGCCGCTAGGGAAGAATAGCTTCTCGAGGACAATTTACGACTTTAAAAAAGGAGAATGGCATGAAACGGATGCTTGCACATATTGCCGCCTCGGCTCTCATTCCGATAACCCTGGCCCTTGTGGCCTGCGGCGACGACAATTCGACTACGGTTGTCAACGTTCTGGATTCGCCTGCCATCTCCGAGGGCGATACCGCCAAGAGCGTGACGAATCAAGAAACGGATGCCGTCTCCAAGGACGATACGACCCCGGACACTACCGTCCAGAAATCGGATTCGACATCCGATAAAACGGTAATTGCCAAGCATGGCGATTGCGGCCATAAGTATTCGAACTCCGGTAAATCCGCCTATTTGGTCAATAACGAAAATGTCGGGTACCAGATCGTTATTCCGGACCTGGACTTGGACAATTTCAATGGACCATATGGTGAATTGCCGGCTAAACGTGTACGGGACACCCTGAGTGTCGAGCGTGAAGGAAATGACACTTTATGGGATCTTGATCTAGAGTGCTATGTTTATTTTACGTTTAATATTTCGGCAGAAGATGCGGATATCAAATATTTTAAATACTTTGAGAGTGTTTTCAAAGTTGTTCCTGGCCCCGCTCCCGAAAAGGAGCCGGACACGACATGTGTTCATCATGTTCCGAAACAGGGCCCAGATGGAGAAATCATTCCCGATGAATATGATTCATTCTGTAGAGTCTGCACATTCAGCCCGTCTGCCGAAGGAATTTACGATTCCAGCTGTGTCACGATCCCGTCCGACATTCATGAACCCGTTTCGTCCAATTCGACTGTAGCATCCTCTTCGTCTGCGGCAAAAAGTTCTTCGTCTGCGGCAAAAGTCGGGAGCACGCACCAGATAATCACGGATGCCCAAAACCAATGCACTGCAAATACGGATACAACCGCCGAAAGTTATGCATACAGATATGTTAGCACCGAGCGCACGGGTTTTACCTTGGAGAACCTTAAGCTTACCTACGGCATTGTAGCTGATACGCTGGATGTCGACGTGTCGGGAGACACTGTTTATGTGAAGGCGGTTTTCGATTTCACGAATGCGCAGAGGATGTATTGCCAATCCACGATAAATTTTGCCGTAGATAACAATCCGGCTTTTGCACAAGCAAGGTTCGTCGCATTCTTTGACAGTCGTGATGACACCGAGCCGGTCATATTGGAAATCTACGATATGGATGTGATTACGGTTGAAGAAGCGACACGCCAGTATGCAAAAGACATTGCCATAGAATGTAAGAACGACAGGCAAACGCTTAACAGGCCGGCGCTGCAGGCTGTAACCTTGCTCCCGGATTTCGACACCACTTCGACGAAGCATATCGCCGGGAGAGTAGTCGGCGATGACGGGTTCGACATGATTCTCATCAACGAACTCGACGTGGGTTGCGGCGTGGAAAACGTGAACTTCGAAGTCTCGGCCTCGAACGACACGCTGTACGTTCAGCCTTCCGCCGGATTGTTTGGCACGAACTGCATTTGTCCGTCGCGAATCAATTTCAAGATAGAACAGAATTCCCGTTTCTCGAATACCAACGTTCTCGTATTCGGCCATTTTGAACCGATGCCGCTTGTGACAGCCGTTCGAATCGATTAGGACGGTTCGCCAAGAATAATTAAAGGGAGGAAATATGAAAAAGCATCACAAATATATCGGCATTATTTTACTCGGGCTGGCCGCTGTCACTTGCACTGCCTGCGGTGGCGACGTAGCCACTAGCAGCACTGGCGCAGGTGGCAAGAGCGATTTCCTCGATGTAGATTCCCTGGTGGCCTCGGTAAAGCCGCCTGCAGCGACAACGGATACTTGCGTCACTGCAAAGCAGTTCTGCGAGACTCTCTTCGACGAAAGATACGACGGGGCTCAAGCAGCCGACAATATCGTCAACGACAAGGTAAATGAAATCCTTAAAGGCCCGGAGTCTGGAAAGTATTCCCTAAGCTACAAGAACTGTCTTCAGAACCTTAAGGATCATTATGAATTAATGACGCCTATGCCGAACGTGATTCCTGCATGTCAGGATATGGAAGGCTTCGTTCCCGGGGATTCGGTTTACATTTCGTTGACCTATCCCGAAAGATTACAGAATATTTTGGATGCAGGAACCTGCAACGACGGCGTACCCAGCCATTTCAAGGTCACTTCCGTTTACCTGGATGAGGAAAAAGAAAATAACGAGCGGTACGCCAAGAGTTTCGAGAAAGCGCTGAAAACGCATCTCAACACAATTGAAACAAATTGCGGAAACCAATTTTAGATAGGGGGAGAATATGAAAAGAATTTTTGCATGTGCTGCGGCGCTGTCGCTTGCTCTTGTCGCCTGCGGAGACGACTCCTCGTCGGGTCCTTCTGAACAGGGCTCCGCACGAGAAGTGAGCATGTCCTTCAAGGGCTGTTACGAAAACCTTTCCAAGAAGGTGTCCTTGCTGAAAGAGGGCTCGGAAGATTTGCCGTT
>CAMZDZ010000112.1 GCA_947305535.1 uncultured Fibrobacter sp. | reverse complement strand
AGCACTCCCATCAAGATGAACCGCCGCTACATGAAGCTCCGCGTCTCCTACGTGCGCAAGATTTTCATCCTGGGGCTCCCCCCGAGCGTCATGCAGATTACGAACAGTCTCCTGAACGCCATTCTCGCCTGGAGCCTCACCCACTACGGAAACAAGAGCCTCGAGAACGTGAACGGGATGGCCGGCGGAGACCAGGCCATCGCCGCGTTCGGCATCATCAACAGCATCGTGTCCATCATCATCCTCCCGCTTCTCGGATTCGTGAACGGGAGCCAGCCCATCATCGGCTACAACTACGGCGCCAAGAAGTTCTCCCGCGTCCGCGGGGCGCTCAAGTTCACCATGATTTACGCGACCGGCTTTATCGCTGTCGCCTGGTGCGTCGTCATGACATGCACGCAGTCGCTGGTCGCTCCGTTCGCACCGAACGACCTCAACATGCAGCAGCTGGCCACCTGGGGAATGCGGACATTCCTCGTCATGCTCCCCTTCGTGCCAATAGGCATGGTTTCGGGCAACTTTTTCCAGGGTATCGGCAAGCCGTGGCAGTCCATGTTCTTCAACGCCTGCCGCCAGCTCATTTTGCTGATTCCTTTCCTTATCATCATGCCCCGTTTCTTTGAACTCAGGGGCGTGTTCATGGCACAGCCCATCGCCGACGTCGGCGCATGCATTATCGCCGTCACCATGCTACGCATGCAACTCAAAAAAATCCCGCATACGGATATGCGGGATGACGACGCGGAAACGATTTCCAATTAATAAAGCTTCTTCGCGGAGACGAGCTCGCCGCCCTTCTCGTGGAAGAGAATCAGGGAGCCGCCCTCGACCGTCTGCAAGGCGTTCTTGACCTTTTCGACAATCGCGTTCTCGTCGAAGCCGATTTCGTTATAGGCCGTTTCGCCAATGACGAGACCGAAACGGATCATGTCCGGGGACACCTTGCGAAGGTAAGCGACAAATTCTTCCGGACTGCCCACAACATCGGTCGCAGTGAGCTTTTCAATTTCCATCGGGTCGCGGACGCTCACCAGAAGCGGGAACAGGTCGGAAGCGACCGCCTGCTTGCTGTTCAAATAAAGGGTGTTCCCTACGAACAGGCTAATAGAATCGTTCAGCACCTGGCGAACCTCGATGACAATGTCGCATTCGGCGGACATCACCTGCATATCGACTTTGGAGGGGCCGCATGCCATCAGGGCGAGAGACAAAACGGCGAGGAGCGATAGAAGCACTTTTTTCATAGGAATCTCCTGTAGAACAGCTTGTATCAAAAATATAATCTACAGGACGCACCCCCATTCCATAAAAAAATGTAAAAAAGGTTATTTGGAAAGGATCGAGAGCGCTTTCTGGATCAAATCGGGCGAAAGTTTGAAAATTTCGCTCAATTTCTCCACGCGGCCCCCCTCGTCCAGGCGTTCCATGCGGCTCCCGTTCGCGTCGCGGGTCACCAGGTTGCCCTTCTGGTAGTAATACTGGATGCCGCGTTCGCGGTCCAGGCGGTTCAGGACCGGGTACGTCATCATCTCGCGCGAGAAACTTTCCACCCAGTGCTGCTTGAACTCCTCGACACCGACACCGTCCAACGGATACTCGAAGCGGAGCTTCATCTGGGCACCCGCCAGGCCGCGGTCACCAAGAGCGCCGCCCGTCCAAAGTTCCATGCGGTCCTGGACCGGGCGCACCAGGCGCACGCTGTTCGGCACCAGCGGGAAGATGGCATCGCCCGTTCCGAAAGGCGGAGCGGCCGGAATCGGCAGCGGGTCGAAAATGAGGTAGCCGGGATCGAAGAGGTAGTCAGACGAGAGACGAGAGACGAGAGACGAGAGAGGGGTGGCGTCGAGAGAGACGTTCGGGAGGATCAGGGCGCAGTGGATGTTGCGTTCCTTGCGCTTGTGCCCCATGACGAGCCGAGGTTCGAGTCCCATGTCGCGCAGGCTCTGGTACAAATGCCATGTCATGCTGAAGCAGGTTCCCCCGCCCATCCACGTGTCGACATCGTTCTGGTCGCTGTCGTCCAGGTTGCGCGCACCCGTGGCGCTGCCCGTCTGTTCCAGGCGGATAATCTTCGTGAGGTTCTCGTAGGTCACGTTCGAGAGCCTTGTGCACAAGTCGAGAATCTTTTGCCACGTAGAAGCGTCCATGAAGGGAAAGATAGAAAAAGGGAAGAGGCTCCAGGCGCGAGGTTCCAGGCTCGAAGCGCGAGGAGTCAGGTGCAAGGTTCCAGGCTCGAGGTGCGAGGTGTCAGCCGTGAGCGATGAGCAGTGAGGAATGTGGAATGAAAAATGAAGGAATGAAAAATTAAGAAAAAGGAGATGCCCGGCCAAGCCGGGCATGACATCTTTCTTTCTAACTCTAGATTCTAAACCCTTGATCCTAACCACTAGCCACTAACCACTTCCTACTGCCTACTTCCTACTGTTTACTAACCACCAGCCACTAACCACTATTTACTAACCACTTCCTACTTCCCACTATTTACTATATTATTCGCATGCTCGGTATTGTTCAGAAAAAGGGAAACGACGAAAAGCTTTGCGGCAGGCTGATTGCCTACGCAAGGATTTTGCCTACGCCCGACGGCGACATCAACGATTCCCCTTTTGACGACATGATCCAGAACGGGCTCCTGACTATCGAAGGCGATTTCCGCACGTTCAACCCGACCGTCCCGACGCCCAGCCAACGCAAGAAGGTGATGGACGACAAGCTGAACAACCTGCTGGAATCCATGCAGGAGAACGGCGTGGAACTGCCGGAGAACATCGACGTGGACTCCTTGCGCGACCGCCTCCACGAACTTTCGAACATGGAAGTCATCCCCATCCCGGCGCGTATCGGGAACTTCACGAGGGAAGAGGACATCCTGAAAGAAGACGCCGACATCTACTTCGTCGGCGAGTTCATCGGCGCAAACCAGGCGCACTTCTGCCTCACGACATTGCCCATCTACTACCAGGCACGTTACCGCGAGCAGACGAAGGTCGAGGAAATGGCGCTGCTGAACGGCATCCTCTCGCAGTTCGAGGCGGGCGACATCATGGACAACGACGACATCCAGAAGGAAACGGCGGAACTCTTCCCGGAAGGGGCCACGCTGAACACCTTTGTCGGCGACCTGAACAACCTGCTGAACGTCCGCGTCATCCCGTTTTTGCTCGCCTGCGAAACCGAGAACGATTACCAGAGCCAGATTGCGCTGTTCTACAACTTCATGAAGGACTACCCGCAGCAGGAAGACATTTCCCGCGTGGACAAGGCCATCCAGAAACTGCGCAAGCAAAGTGACGACCAGGATGCGCGCAAGCTGCTCGAACTGAGCTGCAAGAAGATCAACGCCATCTACAACGAAGACACAAAGTCTGCAGAAATGCTGGATGCCGAAATCAAGGGCATCTAGGTTCCCTACATTTTAGACAAAGTCAGCAGGACGGCGCCCGCAAGGATGACCACCGTGGACGAAGCGAGTTTTATACGCTCGCGACGGGTCGCGTATTCACCGAAGGCAAACACGCCCCAGAGCTGGTTCACGACAAGGTTGAGCTGCAGCAGCGGGTAACCGACCGCATAGCCAAAGAGGCCGTCGACGGCAATGGCCCAGAAGATAGCGAGCGTACCGAGCATCCAGAGGGAACCGGCAAAAAAGGCAAATAGCGACGGGACCGCGGGCATGTCAAAGCGCTTGCCGCGCTTCAAGGTAATCAGCAGGAACAAGGCAACGCTTCCGACGCAGACGCCCACCGAGAACGGGAAAAGGAATTCCATGTCGCCGAGGTTGCTGAGCTTGTACGGAATCAGGTACGAGCCGAACACGGCACCCGAAAGGAGCGAGCGCCAGTTTTTCCAGATGTGCTGCATCTTGCCCGCCGGAATCCAGATGCCCACGAGCATGCACACGATGGCGGGAATCGAGAAGTAGAGCAGGGTGTGTTCGGCAAAAAGGGTGACGCCCGTGATGAACGAAAGCAGGATGCTCACGCTCATGGAGCGCAGCCCGGTACCCGCCAAATCCGCTTCCGCCTGCACGGCCCAGAAACACAGCGCACCGCCGGCAACCCAAAGCAAGCCGCAAAGTACGCCGACCGGCTGCAGGTTGAACTGCCCTGTAACGGTCGCGATCACCGACGAACAAAGCAGCGCACCCAACGACATGACGGCGAGGAACGCCCAGGACGAATAGTGCGGATACTTCTTGAGCGGAATCATGTAGGTCCCGAAGGCGAACACGCCCATCAAGACACCGATTATACTGAGAACGCTACTTGCCAATGCAGAACCCCGCGAAAATAGATTGTAAAATGTCTTCGGACGAAATCTCGCCCACTATGCTCTGGAGCGCGCGGCGCACCAGCTGCATCTCGAAAGCCAGAAGTTCGACGGCCGGGTTCGTCCGGATGAGATCGAGGGCGCGGTCGATGCCGGCGAGGGCATCTTCAAGGCATGCCTTCTCGCGTTCGCTCGTGATCCAGAAGTCCTCCGCGGATTCGTCACTTTTGAACAGGGCGGAATTCATCATGCGCTTGAGTTCCGCGAGACCCTCGCCCGTCTTGGAAGAGACGCGAAGGGCATTAGCTTCATTCGGGCATGAGACAGCGCGCAGGTCGCACTTGGAATGAACGATGAAATCGGGATTGCCGCGGTCACTTCGTTCCCTCGCAATGACACGCGAGGCGGGTTCACCCTTTTCCCGAGCCACGGGCATCGAGCCCCGAGCCTCGGGCCTCGTGCCTCGAACCTCATCTTCCCCTGCATCTACTAAAATCTTCAAATCCGCTTCTTCCAGAATTTCCCGGCTCTTCTCCATGCTGAGCGCATCGAGTTTGTCGGTCGCATGCTCCGCAATGCCCGCCGTGTCAACCAGGCGGATCTCGCCGCCGTCGAGGAACAGGCGCACTTCCACGAAGTCGCGGGTCGTCCCGGGAATGTCACTCACCAAAATGCGGTCCTCGCCGAGCAGCGCATTGGCGAGGCTCGACTTGCCCGCGTTCGGTGCGCCGTACAAGACGGCGAGAGGCAGGCGTCTCAGGGAAGCGGCGCCCTTGAAACTTTTCAGCATGTCCGCCACGCCTTCGCGGATCGACGAGATCTTGTCGCCCCAAGCCGCATAATCCGGGTCGGCCTCCTCTTCGGCGAAATCCACGTCCAGTTCCAGGCGGGCCGAAATGTCCTTGATCTGTGCGGCGAGGGACGCGACCTTTTTCGAGAGGGCGCCGCCCAGCAAGCGGTGGGCGTTCCTCAGTTCGGAGAGGTTCGCACTGTGAATCACGTCGGCGACGGATTCCGCCTGGGCAAGGTCCATTTTCCCGTTCAGGAACGCGCGCCGCGTAAATTCGCCCGGTTCGGCAAGGCGTACGCTGCCGACTTCGCGGATGGCGCGGATGAGTTCGCGCACGATAAGCGGGTTGCCGTGCGGGTAGAGTTCCAGCACGTCTTCGCCCGTGTAGGAATTCGGGCCTTCGAAAAAGACGTAGACAAGGCTGTCGATGGCGGGGGCCGCCGCAAGGCTCTCGCCTTGACCGGCATTAGCCGGGCGCGGGTAGCGGGCCGTCCCGAGACGGACTTCGCGCGGTTTGATCCCGGCAAGGGCCGCCTCCCCGAACAAAGCGCGCACCACATCACGAACCTCCGGCCCGCTCACGCGGACGGCGGCCACGGCACTCACGCCGGCAGGGGTCATCGGGGCTACAATAGTCCGGGAATCCATGTGATGAAAAATAATAAATAACGGCGGCTCCCAAAAGCGGAAGTCGCCATTTGTGTTAGATCTCGAATGGGATTATGTCTCTGGCTTACTTCAAGGCAAAGGTCTTTGAGCTTACCGTGCCGTTATGCTTGACGGTCACGATATAAAGGCCGTTAGGCAGAACCCCAGAATGCCATTCCGCGCTATGGACGCCCGGATTCAGATATTCCTTCGAAATCCTTGAAACGACGGCGCCCTTCGCATTCGCAATCGTAATGTCGGCGACCCCTGCAGACTTGAGTTCAAAACTCACGGTTGTATGGTTCAAGCCCCTCACTTCAGTCGTGGCGGACTTGTTGACGGCAGCATAGTCATCTGCAACAATGGAGATATCCGCTTCCGCCACACTCGTTTTCCTGTTTAAAGGCGCCAACTTTCTTATCACATTGTAAAAAGTATCATGGTTTATTTCGGGCATAATTTGCGCTACACGTTCCGGAAGAACTGTATTTTCTTCCCCATAATAGTAAAAGCTATTCTCGTTGTTATGATTTTCATCATCAATCCACCAACTGGTGGTACGTATATAGCCTGCTGTAAAATTTCCAAAAACTGCATAATCATTTTCTATAGCAGATGGTATGGGGAAATCGTTGGTAGCACCAGAAGTAGCCGGTATAAAGCAAAACTCCAAATTAGCATCCTCGCTTATGACACTGGGCCAGGGATTCCCAAGAGCATGATTATCGTTATCATCATCTTCTGTGTCGTGGTGGCGTCTTACTCTATACGCCTTAGAGGGACAGGTAGAATCTAGACGAAACACCATATAATCGTAGGGAACTTTTTTTAAAATTTCAGCATCAACTTTGCATATCTTAAACATCACATGGCCACTAGGAAACAACACCCCCAATGCATGTGGATAGCCCCAGAACCAACCGGATTGATTATTGTCATCCTCCACATCAAGAAGAATATATATCTTATTACTGTTAGGACATGCTGACATATAGCCATCACCCAATATTCCGACTTTTACAGCAAGGCATAACGATGCTGCCAGCAAGATTAACGGTATTATTTTTTTCATCATTCCTCCTTTAAAAAAAATGTTATCAGTAATCTAATTCATACAAAATAACAAGTCAATAGGATTTCAAACAAATTATTACAGATAAGATATTTAGAATATTATTGTAAGTAACCACTTTTTCGCAAAGTCGGTCCACAAACCGTCCTTTTTTTCACGAAAAAATCCCAAAATTGGACATTTAAGGCCTTCGTCCCCTGGGCTTCGAACCTCGAACCTTCCCCCCATTTTTCTATCTTGCCTCCCATGAGCAGTTTTTCGATTATTTCCCGGCCGATTGGCACGGTGCAGTGTTTTGTCCTCCAGCGCGACGACGGCGCTGAATTTGAAATCCTTTCGGGTTACGGCGCGGGCCTGAACGCCTGGCGCATTTCCACCGCGGACAACGCCAAGTCCATCGACCTCCTGTTCGGTTACCGTCCAGGCGACGACATCTTCAAAATGGGACCGAACACGAATGCCGGTTGCCGCCTCGCCCCATTCCCGGGTCGCGTGGCTTATGCGAAGTTCAACTGGAACGGTCAGGATTACCAGCTTGTCAACAACGTAAGCTGGGCTCCGCACGCCCTCCACGGGTTCCTGCAGAACAAATCGTGGGAATTCACGAGTTTCGGGGCCGACAGCGAAAAGTGTGTTGCCGAGTTCACCTGCGACTGGCCGGGAGCATTTGCCGGCTTCCCCTTCCCGTTCCGCGCTACAAACAAGATAACATTTACCGGCGAAAGCTATTCCGTCGAATCCACCGTCAAGAACATCGGGACAAAGGACATGCCGTATTCCGAAGGTTGGCACCCGTACTTTATGCTGGGCGAAAAGATTGACGGTCTTA
>CAMZDZ010000111.1 GCA_947305535.1 uncultured Fibrobacter sp. | reverse complement strand
GCGAGCCGCGACAAGTGGGGCCGTACGCCCATCGTGCTCGGCAAGAAGGACGGCTCGATGATCGCCGTCCAGGAAAGCTGCGCTCTGCACAACCTCGGCTACGAGCACGTGCGCGACCTCGGTCCCGGCGAAATCGTCGAGATCACTCCGGATGGCGAGACGACGCTCGTCGAACCCGGCAAGAAGATGGCGATATGCTCCTTCCTCTGGGTTTACTACGGTTACCCGGCATCGAGCTACGAAGGCCGCAACGTCGAGATGACCCGCTACCGCTGCGGTTCCGCGCTCGCCAAGCGTACGCCCACGGAAGCCGACGCCGCCTGCGGAATCCCGGACTCCGGCACGTCGCACGCGTTGGGTTATGCGCACGAGGCCGGCATCAAGTTCGCCCGCCCCTTCGTCAAATACACGCCCACGTGGGCCCGCTCGTTCATGCCGCAAGACCAGAAGCAGCGTGAACGCGTCGCCTCGATGAAGCTCATCCCGATTCCGGGACTCATCAAGGATCGCCGCCTCGTATTCTGCGACGACTCCATCGTGCGCGGCACGCAGCTCGGCAAGCAGGCCCAGAAGCTTTACTCGCTCGGCTGCAAGGAAACGCACATGCGCATCGCCTGCCCGCCGCTCGTTTATCCGTGCAAGTTCATCAACTTCTCCCGTTCCAAGAACGAGTTCGACCTGATTACCCGCCGCTACATCCGCGAGAAGGAAGGCGAGAACGCCGACATCGAGAAGTACACGAACCCGGACAGCGAAGAGTACAAGGGAATGGTGGACTACATCCGCGAAAAGCTCAACCTGACGACGCTCGCATTCCAGCGCATCGACGACGTCGTGCATGCCATCGGCCTCCCTGCCGAACAGCTCTGCACGTACTGCTGGAGCGGCAAGGACTACACCGAGACCGGTGACTGCTACCACTGCCCTTGCGAAAGCGAGGACGCCGAATGCCCCTGCAAGTCCAAGAAAGATTAAGGCTGCGATAAAGTAAGCCTCGCGAAAATGGGTCGCCGCACAGAATGTGCGGCGCCTTTTTTTTACCTTGTAATAATTATTTTACTTTGTTTTATTTTACTTTATTTTGTATATATAATTCTGTACAAGAGGGAGACATGAGAATTTTATTGAGCCTGACCGAAAAGTGTAACCTTAGGTGTACTTATTGTTATTACAAGAAGAGTCATGAAGAACGCTGTGCCGACATGAGCGACGAGGTGATGGAAGCCGCCTTGCGCTATGCCCTGGAAAAGACAATCGAGTTTAAGCAGGACATTCTAGCTATCACCTATTTTGGCGGGGAACCCCTCTTGCGCTTCGACATGATCCGCAGGGGTACGGCATTCCTCAAGGAGTTGGTGCAGAGCCACCGCTCCGAGCTACCCGATGACTTTGTGCTGAGATTTGGAATCAACACGAACGGCACGTTGCTCAACGACGAAATCCTGGAATTCATGGAACGCGAGGATTTCTTTATCTACCTGTCGCTGGACGGTCCTGCTTCGCGGCACGACATATCGAGGCGTACTGTCGATGGCCGGGGAAGTTTCGAGGCCATCGCTCCGTTCATCCCGGCGCTGGTTAAGTTGAACGCCTTCCCGATTTCCGTGACGACGCGGGACAATATTGCGGGCCTGACGGATTCCGCAAAGTGGCTGAAGGCGCAGGGTTTCATAAAGGTCCAGAACATGGTCGACTTTGACGGGCACTGGACTGGAGAGAACATGGATGCACTGGCCGCGGAGTACCGCAAGCTCGCGGAAATGTGGTACGAGCTCAAGAAGGAAAAGAGCGACTTCTATATTCAGATTGTCCAGGACCACGTACTCTACCATGTGCTCAATCTCAAGAAAAAGACTTGCTCGTGCGATATTCTCAAGGGAACGATAGGCGTTGCCACGAACGGGAACGTTTTCCCTTGCAGCCGTTTCATTACCAGCAAGCCGGATGCCCCGTACACTCTGGGCAATGTCCTCGACAAGGAGGACCATGTCTATGACAGCCCCGCGGCGCAGGAAGTTTACAGGTTCCTGGAAACCGACAAGAAGGAATGCGAAGGGTGCGGCATCATGCACCGGTGTTCCGCCCACGAATGCGGTTGCACGTCTTTCTATACGACGGGAAGTGTATTCGGCGTTTCGCCGGAAGTCTGTACCCACGAGCGTATCCTGTGCGCGATATGCGATGAATTTGCCGCCAAGCTCCAAAGCGAGGGCAAGGCGGAAGATGTCCTATAAACCTAACCCAACAACCACAAGGAGAAAAAATGGAAAAGGTAAATATTAAGGTCGAGAAGGCCGCTGCAGAATGCGATGTGAAGAAGGTGAACACCTCCATAAAGAGTGCCGGCAATGGTATCCCCGGTGGCGTTCGTCCTATTGAGCCGATTGAGAAACCTAAGAAACCGATTACAAATCCTGGTATTGTTCTTCCCGGCGGTGAACGTGCGCTGAAGGATGTTAAAATCAGGAAGTAAATCCTCTTTCAACACTGCGAGAACCCGTCTCGTAAAGCAAGCCGCTACCCGTGAGGGCTGCGGCTTTTTTGTCTTCGAAAATCAGATTATTGTGTTCGTATGTGAAAAGGCTATTTTCTTTTTTTCCTTATTATCATCACGGTGACGATTGCGGCAAGCGCCAAGCCAACGAGGAGCACGACCCAGAACGCCGTTCGGTTCGTCGGGTCTTCCTTATTGTAGATGCCTTTTAGGCAGGTGGCGATGCTGCCGGAAGGTCCGCAAAATTCCGTGGCAGCTTCATCTGTTGCAAAGGGCGCGACGGCCATGCCGGAGTAATTGTCTTTAAAGAATATTGCGTCGTTGCTGAACCCTTCCCACTGGCGGTTGTCAAACCAAATTACGGGTACGACCGCTTTCTGGACGATGTGGAGGTCGTCCCCCTTGAGGTACATGCTCAGGTTGTCGTGAATCAGGCGCTTGCTGCGACCGACGGGTTCCTCGGTTACCACCAGCATCACGTTTGTCAGGCTGTCGATGATTTCATCGGTTTCGGGCCTTGCCCCGTTTTGGGCCACGGGTTCGGTGATTATCTTGCGGAAGTTTGCATAGCTATAAATTCCCCCCGGCAAGTCGACAATGCCTGTGTCGTTTGCGACGGCGTAGATGTCTTCGGCGAGGTCAACTCGGTTTACCATCATGTTCAGGAACACGTTGGGGTTGTGCTCGCGCAGTCTCAGGTGCAGGTTCTTGAAAAAAATGTTGAAGATGGCTGTCGATGCCGAGTCGGTGGGATAATTCCTGAAGAACAGCGTTGCGCCATCGCCACGGTTTCCGTAGTCGTCGCCGGAAAAACTCAAACGGTTCACGACTCGCTGGAAAATGGAGTTGTTCTTGACGCTCACCAGTTGCTCGATTTCGTCCGAAAGGTTCGCGAAGAATGTCTCGAGCTGTTCGGGGGTCTTGAATCCCGTCCAGTCGGATTTTCCGATGATCCAGTCCATCTTGGCGTGGTGCTTGTGCGCCGTGGCCACGAACTCGGAATATCCCGGCTTGTTCAGATAGTCAAGTGCAGGAATGCCCGATGGCATGTGGAGTTGACCGTTTTTGTCGGCGTACATCGCGTAAAAGGCGATTCGGGTGATTGCGTCAAAGTCAATCCACTTGGTGGTGTCGCTAGCGAACCAGTAGGGGTAAATCCCGATGATCTCGCCGTTGTTTTGGTTCTTTTTGCTTGACCCTCTGCCTTTCCAGAGAATCGGTTTTGTCTCGTCGAAGTCTGTCGCTACGTGCGTCGTCTTGTTGACAGCCTTGGCAAAAAGTTCCAAATAGAGCGAGTCAAGCCGGGAGAATACGCGATTCCAGCTCTCATCGCTGCAGTGGCGTCCGCGATACTTGTCCAAATAGTGGCGCAGGCGTATTGCGGCCGATTCTTGAGACACGCTCTTTTTCGCATTTGTTGTCGTGGCTTGCGGTTGCAGGGGAGCGGAAAATGTCTCGAGTTCCTCGAGTTGCTTGTCGTTCCAGAGGACTGTATCGTATATTGCGTAGGTGTTCGTTGTGTCAACGCAGACCCGCAGGAATGCGGCCAACATGCTCAGTGCATAGCGGTGCGCAAGGAGCGAATCGTTGAACCGGATTCCCTGAAGATTGTTCAAGAAGTCAAGTACGATTGGCGAGAACCATTCGCCCTGGAACTCAAGTACCAGTTTTTCCTTGAGCGTTGCCATTGCCTTTTCGTCAATCCACACCTTGTCTATCATCGAGTCGGCCCAAAGCGTGGCCCTTTTCTTTTCGGTGACGGCTGGGTTGATGGCGATAAAGTTGTTGATGGTTCTCGCAAATTCCGGGTAATCGCGAACTTCCTGCGACATCAGCGCAATCAGGTCCTCGCGGGTGCCGGCTTGCCAGTTGATATACTTGTCGAGTATTTCAAAAACGGCCGTGGTGTCCTTGAGTTTATCTTCTGTGATGAACTTTTCGATATTCTCGGCGGTCACTTCGTACGTACAGAACTCGCATATGTCTGCGTGTGCGGTGGTGGTGACAATGAATGCTAGGGTGCATACAAAGGTTCGAATATAGTTTGTCTTAGGCATTTTTCTCCTGCTTTTGGTTATTATCTACAAAATAATCAAATTTTCGGATCTGTTTTGCCGTTATTGAGTGACTTTGGTCGCAATATGGTTATGTTGTACGACTTTCTTATGATTTTTTCCACTCGGCGACTATCATTCCGGTGATAGTCGCTGCCGCACCGGCGACGGCGACTGCCGTGATGCGTTCGCTGAGCGCGATGACCGCGGTGATGATGGTGACGAGCGGGATGGCGTAGAGGTAGTTGCTGGCAAGTACCGTGCCGAGCTGTTTCATCACCTTGTTCCATACAAGGTAACCGAAAAGTGTCGAGAATACCGTGAGGCAGAGGAAATTGAGCGTCACGACAGGTTCCGCGAAATTCTGCCACGGGATGCCGGCCGCTTTCGAGACGTTGCCGCCCGCCTCGATGAACAGCGCGGGGATGGCGGTGATCGACCCGTAGAAGAACATCCTGCGCGTGATGAACAGCGTGGAATACTCGCCGTTGAGCTTGCGGACGACAAGCGAATAGATGGTCCACACCAGTGCCGCGCTGATGGCGAGGAAGTCTCCGAACGGGGAGAGCTTCAGGATGAATTTCCCGTTCAGCACCACGAGCACCATCCCGACGAACGTGATGAGGCACCCGAGGATCTGCCGCCTGCCGAGCCGTTCGCTCTTGTAGAACAGCCCGCCGAAAATCATGATGAGCAGCGGCGTGATGCAGACGATGAGCGAGACGTTGCTCGACGGCGCGAGCGAAAGCGCGGTGTTCTCGGTCCAGAAGTAAAGTGTGCAGCCGGTGATGCCGCAGATGAAGAGGGTCAGTTCGTGCTTCCAGTTCTTGCTACGGAACTGCTTGTGGGATGCCGCGAGCAACAACAGGTAGGTGACCACGAAACGCATCGTGAAAATCTGCACTGCAGAAAAGCCGTGGTTCAAAAGCACCTTCGTGCTCACGAAACTCGTGCCCCAGAAGGCGACCGTCACGACGGCGAGCAGGTGCCAGAGGGCCATGTTGTTGCGCGTGGGAGTCATCGGGGGCAAAGATAAAATTTTTTTATCATACTTTGATATTTTTTTGTTATTGTCAATGATTTCTTGGGGTTCGGGACCCTAGATTCCTTAAAAAAAAATATATTGGTCGTGTGAAGAAATTTTTGACTTTGCTGGTGTTTGCCGCTTTTGTTGCGGGTGTCCCGTTGGCCCATGCGATCACGTCTATTCCCATTAACGACGTCAAGGCTTCGTCGACCTCGCTGGATAAGGACTACAGGCCCGAAAACCTGATCATGAAGAAGAACGTGTCCCCGTTTTACCAGGTCTGGGGGGCCCCGTTCAACGACGACAAGACGCTCACTCTCGAATTCACGGTAGGGGCGCAGCAGCTCAACGTGATCACGCTGTTTAACGGGAACATGCGCGACTCGACTTCTTACGTGAACAACGCCCTTGCGAAAACGATCAAGATCTACGTGAACACGAAAAGCAACCTCGTAAAGACGGTTACGCTCGACAAGCCGAAATGGCTCGGTCGCGGAAAGTCCCATCCCGACGTCATCGTGTTCGACCCGCCCGTCGAAAACGTGCGCAAGGTAATCATCGAGATAGAGAGCGTGTATCCGGGAAAGAAATGGCCCGATGTGTGCATCGCCATGGTCAAGTTCTGGGGATTCGTCAAGATGCCGCGCAAGGTGAAGCTGGGCAAGATGACGGATACCCGCGACGGGAAGACATACAATACCGTCAAGGTCGGTGAACAGGTGTGGATGGCTCAGGATTTGCGGTACAGGACTCCGGGGAGCCGCCCGTTCACGGACCCCCGCAAGAAAAAGATGAGGGAGCTGCCTGCCGATGCCGGCCTTGAATACCCGGAATCGGAAATCGATGGCGGGATCTGTCCCCAGGGTTGGCGCCTGCCCAAGGCGGACGAGTTTGCCGGTCTCAAGGCGCAATTCCCTGAAACGGCTTCTTTCGACGACTTCTTCGCGACCTCGAAACTGAAACCTTTCTATGCCATATACGGAAGCAGCAGGGGAGACTCGCCGATTCCGCCGAACGGCGAAATATTCTTCTATCCGACCGATGCGTACGGGCTGAATTTCTCCACGCTGACCCGCCGTTATTACGAGGGCGAATGTTCCGAGGACCATGGGGAATATCTGGCGTTTTCGTCTTACTGGACGCTGGATTCGAAAAACATTTCCTTGTGGCCGGACGACGAAGGCAATGTCGAGGTGAAGTCGCTGAAACATTACCGCTTCGGCGGCAGCGATTACTGCGAGGCGATGCTGAGTCCCGACAACTATCACTTTGTCCGCTGTGTCCAGGGCGATGTCATGAAGGACCCGCGCGACGGCCAGATGTACAAGGCGGTCAAGCTCGCGGACCGCATGTGGATGGAAGAGAACCTGCGTTACGAAACAAGCGAGAGCAGCTGCTACAATGGCTTGAACGGGTATTGCACCGAGTACGGGCGCATGTATTCCTGGAATGCCGCCCAGACGGTATGCCCCGAAGGCTGGCACTTGCCGAGCGACATGGAATTCCGTTCGATGGGCGAGTCGGTAGAGGAATGGAAAACCAGGAACGAAGTCGACGAACTCGGTTTCTGGGCGATTTCTCGCCCCGAATGCGAATCGGACAGCTGCGGAACGCCGAGGCCCGCCCGTTTCGATGGTCCCAGCGCGCAGATCAGCGAGATGCCGGATTCTGACGGCTCCCAGGCCCTGCCGGTCCGCTGCATCAAGGACTAGTTATAGTAAAAAGTTATAGCTAGATATCAGAATTATCTATGCGGATATTTGCATAAATGCATTGACGGGTGATAGGCTTTTTCTATATTTGGTAATAAAAAAAGTTTTATATTTGAATTTGAAACTAACAAGAGGCTAAAAAATGGCTAAGACCGAAACTTTATGCGTCCAGGGCGGCTGGCAGCCGAAAAACGGCGAACCGCGCGTCCTCCCCATCTACCAGAGCACCACTTTCAAGTACGAAACCACCAACGACATGGCGGACCTGTTCGACTTGAAAGCTTCGGGCTATTTCTACACCCGTCTGCAGAACCCGACGAACGACGCCGTGGCATCGAAGATTGCCGCACTCGAAGGCGGTGTGGCGGCCATGCTCACCAGTTCCGGTCAGGCTGCGAACTTCTACGCCGTTTTCAACATCTGCGAATCCGGTGACCACTTCATTAGCACTTCTGCTATTTACGGCGGCACGAGCAACCTCTTCTCCGTTACCATGAAGAAGCTCGGCATCGAATGCACGTTCGT
>CAMZDZ010000110.1 GCA_947305535.1 uncultured Fibrobacter sp. | reverse complement strand
CGCAAAGGCGGTCGTAGATTTCCTTGTGGTCGAGCTTCTTGCCCGGCTGCTGGTGTGCGGCGATCACATCGGCAGCGATGTCCTTGATCTTGCGCACCGGGTTCAGGGCGTTGAAGGCGCCCTGCGGAATCATGGAGACCTTCTGGGCGAGCACGTTGGCGCGGACATCCTCGATGGAACGGTTCATGAGCGATTCCATCTTGTTGCCGTTCTTGACGCGCACATCGCCGTTCTCGGGATAGAGAGGCGGGATGCACATGCCCATGAGGCCGGAAACGAGAGTGGACTTGCCGCAGCCGGATTCACCGGCGATACCGAGGATTTCGCCCTGCTTCATGGTGAAGGACACGTCGGTCACGGCGTGCGTCTTGTCGCCAAAGCGTCCAAGGTAATAGAGGCTGAGGTTTTCTACTTCAAAAACATTTTCAGACATTTCGTTACCTCTTACTTGCGCAGGCGCGGGTTAAAGACGCCTTCCATGGAAGTATTGATCAGGTAAAGGGCGAACACCGTAAGGGTGATGATAATGGTCGCCGGGAGGAAGGCAATCCAAATGCCGTCCGAAAGGGCGCCCTGGTCCTTGGCCTGGTTCAGGATGATGCCGAGGGACGTGGAATCCAGAGGTCCGAGGCCGATCATGGAGATGGAGGCTTCGGAAAGGATACCGGAAGACACCTGCATGATGAACACCATGAACACGTACGAGAGCAAGTACGGAAGCACATGCTTGATCACAATCGTGAGTGTCGATGCACCGTTGATGCGGGCAAGGGCGATGTGGTCGCGGCTACGGAGAGAAGAAGCCTGGGCACGAACGGCACGGGCAGACCAGCTCCAAGCGGTGAGACCGATGATGAGACCGATCAAGGTGAGGGAACGGCCATCCTTAACAGCGGAGCTGATAAGAACGAGAATCACGAACTGCGGAATCACGATGAAGATGTTGGTGAGCATGTTGAGCACTTCGTCAACCCAGCCACCGCGGAAACCGCCGAACAAACCGATAAGCACGCCAATCGTCGTTGCAATGATACCAGCCAC
Source organism: uncultured Fibrobacter sp. (assembly GCA_947305535.1). Classification (GTDB taxonomy): domain Bacteria; phylum Fibrobacterota; class Fibrobacteria; order Fibrobacterales; family Fibrobacteraceae; genus Fibrobacter. The sequence goes on along the minus strand of CAMZDZ010000110.1, from coordinate 6,778 downwards.
AAAGCCCACGTAGAGAGAGCTGCGCAGCCCGGCAATCAAGAGAGACACATAGTCACGGCCAAGGTGGTCCGTGCCAAGCAAGTGAGCAGAGCTAGCGCCAGCATAGGGGCCAGCGACAATGTCACGAGCGTGAGTATCAACGTTGTAGAACAAAGGTCCAAAGATGGCGATGAGGAGCGTGAGCACGAAGATGGACACGCCAATCACGAACATCGGGGACTTGAGAAGGTTTCTTAAAAGCTTACCCATGATTACTTACCTCCCATCTGGAGACCGGCCTTGACACGCGGGTCAAAGACAGCGATCAAAACGTCAACTGCGAAGTTCGCGACGAGCACGCAGGTCGAAATCATCAAGGTACAACCCTGAATGGTCGCGTAGTCGTTCTGCTGGATTGCGGTAAGCATAGCCATACCGAGACCCGGGTAGGAGAAGATCATTTCGGTAATGAGAGCGCCACCCACCATGGTACCGAGCGACTGGGCAAGGCCCGTGAGCTGCGGGAGCATGGCGTTGCGGAACACGTAGCTGATAATCTTGCCTTCACGCAGACCGAGCCACTTGGCGTACTTCATGTAGTCGGTACCGAGTTCGTAGATCGACATGGAGCGCATACCCGTCGCCTGACCGGAAAGCAGGATCGGGAACACGGAGAAGAACGGGAGCACATAGTAGAACCCGACGCTCTTGATGCAATTCCAGTTGAACGAGAGTTCCGGAATGTCGGGGCTGTAGGCGCCCATCGCGGGGAACCAGCCCAGCGTGATGGAGAACAGAGCCACCAAAAGCATACCGAACACGAAGAACGGGATACCGTTCAAGAACATGGCGAGCGGGAAGAACACCTTGTCGAAAATGCCGCGCTTGTAGGCGGCGAAGGCGCCGAGGAGGTTACCGATAATCCAGCCAAGGAGAATCGTCGGGGCCTGAATGGCGAGCGTCCAAGGCACGGATTCCTTGATGATGTCGGCGACCGGCTTCGGGTACTGGCTGTAAGACAGACCGAGGTCACCCTTGAACACGTTGCCGATGTAGACAAAGAACTGGGAAATGCCGGAAGCGAGCTTCGGATCGTCCTTCACGACGACCTGGTCGATCATGACCGTGTCCTGGCGTTCGACCTGGAACTTTTCCATGACAGCGACCTTTTCGATCTTCTCGACCTTCTTCTTGGTCTTCGGGTCCTTGACCATGACCGGATTGCCCTTCTTGTCGAGGACGGGCTTTTCTTCGAACACCGGATTGCCTTCGGCGTCGACGGCCTGGCGTTCTTCCATGACCGGGTTGCCTTCGGCGTCGGTCACCTTGACGGTCTTGAGGACCGGGGCGCCGTTCTCGTCGAGCTTCGGCACCTTGACAGTCTTCATCTGGCCCTTTTCGTCGACTTCGGGTTCATAGACAACGTTGCCCTGGTCATCGAGTTCGGCCATACCGAAGGCCTTGAGCAGGCCTTCCTTCTTGAGCTTGGCTTCTTCCGGAGAAAGACCCTGCGCGGCCTTACCCATGATAATGTCCACCGGGTTGTTTTCACCCATACGCGGCAGAGTAAAGTTAATCGCGACAGCGACAACAAACGTCAGGAGATACCAGAACGCCTTCTGCAGGACATAGCGTAGCATAGGATATTGTTTAAGCATTTCTCGTCCTTCTATTTAGCAAGCTTTAAGTTCCACAGGACCTTCGTACCCGAGGCAATCCACGGCAGCTGCGGCGGAGCGTACGGATTTTCTTCAGTGGGCCAGTTGGTCCACACGCGGTCGCTGAATTCGTAATACTGTTCCGGGAGGTAGGTCAGCGGAATGGACGGCTGGTCCTCCATGAAGATCTTGTTCAGTTCGCGGTAGGCGGAAGCCTTGGCTTCTTCGTCCGTCATGAGCGGGATGAGGCCCAGGAGGCTATCCACTTCGGGACGGAATTCCGGAGTGCCCGGCTGGTTGTAGCGGCCGATGTTGGTACCGGCCCAGGCGCCGAGCGGCTGCCAGTCGCGGCTGGCCATGACTTCGTTGAAGCGGCTCCACGGGAGAGACGGGGAAACGTCGGCAGTCGGCTTGTGCATGATGAGGTCGAAGTTGCCCGTGCCCATCGCAGGCCAGTACTGGCCACCGTCCACGAAACCTTCGCGGACGTCGATGCCTGCCTTACGCATGCCTTCGACGGCGATGGTCACGATGGATTCCCAGTCGGTCCAACCGGCCGGAGACGTGATGAACAGGGTCGGGATCTTTTCGCCCTTGGCGTTGTAGGTACCGATAAGTTCGCCACCGTCGGTGAACTTGGACGAGTAACCGGCTTCGGCGAGCATCGACTTGACCTGGTTGATGCGCTGGGCCTCGTCGGTGATACCGAGGTTCACGCCCAGCTTCTGGTCTTCGGCGTTGATGTACTTGCCTTCGAGGTTCGTCGGCATGATGAGGCCCGGCTGCAGCGGCGTCGTGTAGTTGGACACGGCGAACATGCGGATAGCCGTATAGTCGATGGCCGTCGCGAGGGCGCGGCGGAAGCGCTTGTCGTTAAGCGGTTCCTTCATCGTGTTGATCATCATCATCGGCATGGCGCCCGGGACGAAGTACGGGGGCTCGTTGAACCAGGTGTGGACACCGGCGCCCTTCTTGTGCCAAATACGCGGGACAAAGCTCATGGAAGCGTCCAGGGCACCTTCGCGGAGCGCGATCGTGCTGTGGTCGTTGCTCTTGTAGATCGGGTGAACGATGTACTTGGGAGCCGGGAGCTGGCCGTTGTGGAGGGCGGCGTTGCCCCAGTAGTCGTCGCGGCGTTCAAGAATAATCTTGTTCGCGGAATAGTCCTTGATGTTGTACGGGCCCGAAACCACCGGGTTCTTGTCCATCATCATCTTCTTGACTTCGTCGAGGCCCTTTTCGGCAATAAGCGGTTCGAAAACGTGGGCCGGAGCGATACGGATAGCCTGGAGCAAGTCACGCACAGAAAGCGGGTTGTTCCTCTGGGCCTTGTTCACGATGAAGGCGAGGCGTTCGCCAATCATCTTGCGCTCGGCAGACGAGTCCTCGGCTGCCGGTTCGGCATAAAGTGTGTCCACATGGATTGCGGAAATCTGTTCGGCGGTGTTGATGGAACCCTTCGTAAACATGAACTTCACGTCGTTCGAGTTCACTTGCTTGCCGTCGCTCCAGGTCGCAGCCGGGTTCAAGTCAACCACGATGCTGTCGTTGTTGGACAGTTCCTCGACCAGGTGGCCCAGGAGGTCCTCAATCTGACCGTTCAGAGTGTTATAAGTAACAAGCGGTTCGTAAACCAGGTTGAAGCGTCCGCCGACAGGCCATGCGGCCATCCAGCTTTCTGCAAGCGGATTAAATGTCGCAGGGGCGCCCCATTGCTGGCCAGACAGGTACAGGGTTTCCTGACGAGGCAAAGCCCCTTCAGCCTGATCACTGCCACCGCACCCTGAAAAAACTGCTCCACTTGCCGAAAGCACTAAAGCCGTTCTGGCAATCGATTTCAATCCAATCATTGTGTCCTCTTTTATAAAGCATTGATATGCTTGTGATTAAAAAATTCTTTCGTAATATAGATTTAAAATTTTTCGTTGTTTTTAAAGACCGAAAAAAAACTGTTTACAGCGCTACGACAGAAAGCGCCTAAACCGCATAAAACGGGCAAATCGCCTGCAATGTATCTCAAAATTTACAAAGAAATGCGAGAAACGCCCTATTTTCCGCAACAGCGGAAACACATTCTCACGGGGAGACGCGAGACACGGTACCTTTCTATATTTTAGCGGCAGGCCACCATGAAATCCATACCGAAAGCCCTACTGCTGGTTCTATCACTCGCGGGAACATGCCTCGCCAGTGAACCCACGACGGGGAGCAGCCAGCAAACCGAGCAAGAACCCGAGATTTCGACCTTCCGCGACCGGTTCTCGCTCCGGTTCCTGACCAACTACAACTTTATATCTATACAGAATTCCGCCTACGGCAACGAGTCGCTCGAATCCAACCGTCCCCTGAACCTGGGCATCGGATTCGGGTACGACAGCCTTTTTACTTTGTTCGACAAGTCGTGGGACTTTTCGTTCGACATCCGGTACAACCTCCCCATCACGACAACCGACGGGCACACCAACGCACGTGCGTTCGAGACGGGAATCAACTTTTTCCCAGACGACTGGTGGCTTTCGGGGAACCTGCGCCTTTACAGCGGCTTCACGACAAGAATCCATGACGAACCCAGGGACAGGCTCAAGTTCGTGGACCTCTCCATCTACGACATGTACTTTTCGGCCCTGTGGATGGTGAGCGCCAACGGGAAATTCACCCCGCGCAGCGCCTACTTTCTGGAACGGCGGCAAAAGCGTTCCGCAGGGAGCATCATCGTGGGCGGCAGACTGCAACGGAACATCGCCAAGGACAACGACGGGATACTCCTTTACGAGAACAACCGCCGCGACATCACCACGACCTGGGGCGACGTGGGATACACCTACAGCTTTATTTTCAGGAGGGGCTATTTCGTGAACCTGTGGGGAGTCCTCGGGCTCGCCTACGGCCGCATCGTCACCGACGACGACAACGACAACGACGACAACGTTTTGCTTCCCGAATTCGACATACGCAGCGCATTCGGGTATCTTGGAGACAAATGGTCGTGGAACACCGTCCTCAAGTCGGGATACTCCATCGTGCTGTACGGGGAATACAACGAAAGGAAATACGTGGGAGCAATCGAAATGCTCGCCGTAAGAAGGTTCTAGGAATTACGAAAAAAGTAATTCTAAAGGCACCCTTAATACTTCGCCTTGCGTGCGTCGCAGCTATTTAGTGCTTTGCCCGCAGCATCGCGGTTATGGAACTTTGGGGCGGGAACGCCACCAAGGGTGCGCTTTTTTATGGCAGCGGGCAATTCCTCAGGGTTAATAGAGACATCGCCCGCAATATAAACACGTTGTAAGTAGTTACATATATTCTGAACCCATATATCGGCATATAGAGCTGAATAGTTCTTTATGAGAATGACATCGCCTTCTTTTACATCTTCTTCTGAAGAGATAAAAATCCAGTTGGAATCTAAAGCCTTTACCATTGGGTTTTCTGTTTCGTAATAGGCCTTGAAGTTACTTAAGGTGATTTTTTTGACCATACTTTCTTTATTTTTGCCATAAAGAAAAAAATAACGGTCAAAACAAGCCGCATTCCCGTCATCATCTTCGAATTCAGCACATGCGGAATCTGTTACGGAAGTGATTGTACCTGAAATATCGACAGTTTGCAATATACTGGGCTCATCAGCACTTCTAACGGAATCCACCGCACTTTTTGATAATTGCATCCCGGTAGGGTTATTTATTGGGGTGTGTACAACGGCAGGAAGGCCGTTGAAACAATCCCGTACAAAATCCTGGTCGGATTGTGCAAAAAGAGCCACTGCGGCAAATAGGATGAGAATTACACTGCGCATAATGTGAATATACCTTTTTTTGCCTTTTATAGATACTTCAAAAAATTTACATACAAAAGAAGCGTCCCTTGATAGGGACGCCTCTTTTAGTAATTCTAATGGTTTAGAAAATTACTTGGCAGCCTTTTTGCAGCCGCACTTCTTGCAAGCGGGCTTCTTAGCGGCCTTGGCACCCTTGCGCGGGTCACCGGCGTAGACGGCAGCCTTGCCGAGTTCTTCTTCGATGCGGAGGAGGCGGTTGTACTTGCACACGCGGTCCGTACGAGAGAGGGAACCCGTCTTGATCTGGCCAGCGGCAGTACCGACGGCGAGGTCAGCGATGAAGGTGTCTTCGGTTTCGCCAGAGCGGTGAGAAACGATCGGAGCATAGCCTTCGTTCTGAGCGCGCTTGATAGCAGCGAGAGTTTCGGACACAGAACCGACCTGGTTCACCTTGATGAGGATAGCGTTGGCGATGCCAGCCTTGATGCCTTCGTCGAAGATGGTCGGGTTCGTAACGAACAGGTCGTCACCAACGAGGTTGATCTTGCCACCGAGCTTGTCGGTCATGACCTTCCAGCCAGCCCAGTCAGCTTCGTCGAGACCGTCTTCAATGGAGAAGATGGAGTACTTGTCGATGAGCTTTTCGTAGAGCTTCACCATGTCGGCAGACTTGACAGTCTTCTTGGTGCTCTTCTTGAAGGTGTAGGTTTCCGGCTTGCCAGCCTTGGTGTTCTTGTCGCAGAATTCGGAAGAAGCAACGTCAAGAGCGATCTTGATGTCGGTGCCGAACTTGTAACCAGCCTTTTCAGTAGCGGTCTTCAAAGCAGCGAGAGCCTTTTCGAGGGTCATCACGTCCTTGATTTCGTAACCGAACTTGTTCTTAGCCGGCTTGATAGCAACGCCCGGAGCAAAGCCACCTTCGTCACCAACGGTGGTGTCGAAGCCAGCATTCTTCAGAACGGACTTGAGGGCGTGGAAGATTTCGGTGACCATCTGGAGGCCCTTGGAGAACGTCTTGGCGCCAACCGGGGCGATCATGAATTCCTGGAAGTCGATCGGAGCGGAGGAGTGAGCACCGCCGTTGATCACGTTGCACATCGGGCACGGGAGCGTGAGCTTCTTGGTGCCATGGAGCTTGGCGATGTACTGGTAAAGCGGAAGGCCAGCGTCCTTAGCGGCAGCAACGCAAACAGCCATGGAAACGCCGAGGATGGCGTTTGCACCGAGGGTGTTCTTGAGCATGCGGTTGCCGTCGAGAGCGATCATAGCATCATCGACATCCTTCTGCTTGGACGGATCCATGCCCTTGATCTTCTTAGCAATCTTGGTGTTGACATTCTTCACGGCAGTCTGAGTGCCCTTG
>CAMZDZ010000109.1 GCA_947305535.1 uncultured Fibrobacter sp. | reverse complement strand
TAGCCTTTTCCATGACTTCGTCGCTGTAGTCAGCGCAGCAGTCAACGAGCTTTTCGCGGTATTCGTTGGCCTGGTCGACGAGTTCGGCAGGGATGTCCTTTTCGATCATGTCGTCGCCATTGGCGCCTTCGAAGTAGTAGGCCTTCATTTCGATAAGGTCGACCACGCCCTTCAGTTGGTCCTCGAGACCGATAGGAATCTGCATAACGCAGGGCTTGTGGTTGAGCTTTTCCTTGAGCATGACGGCCACGCGGAGCGGGTTTGCACCGGAGCGGTCGCACTTGTTGACGAACACCACGCGCGGCACATGGTAGCGCTTCATCTGGCGGTCAACGGTAATAGACTGGGACTGAACGCCTTCAACGCCGGTGAGAACGAGGATAGCACCGTCCAACACGCGGAGAGAACGTTCCACTTCGATAGTGAAGTCCACGTGCCCCGGGGTATCGATGATGTTGATGGAGTCCTTTTCACCGGTCTTGGTGTGGGTCCAGTTTGCGAAGGTAGCGGCAGACTGAATCGTGATGCCGCGTTCGCGTTCAAGTTCCATGGAGTCCATCGTGGCACCGACGCCGTCCTTGCCACGGACTTCGTGAATAGCGTGAATACGCTTTGTGAAGTAGAGGATACGTTCGGTAAGGGTGGTCTTACCGGAGTCGATGTGGGCAGAAATACCAATATTTCTGTGCTTTTCAATGTTTTTCATATTTTGTTCCACTAATGGAGTTGATGTTTATTTGAGTTTGCGCCCAAAGATAGAAAAAAAAGCCCCCGCTCTCAAGGGCTCTACAAGAGGGGTGGGGGCTGTTTATGGGGTAAAATGGCCGTTTTTTGAGGAACGTCACTTGTTTAGGCCGTTTCGACGGTCTCTTCCGATTGGCCTTGGTCGGCTAGGGCCTTGAAGTAGGCCGCCGCGGTCTTCCCGACTTCGGTCGTGTCGTAGTAGGAATACGCCCCGTTGCCGACTGCCCCGAGAATGGGGATGGCGCGCAAGGCGGCGCGGCTTACGAATTTCGTCGAAATCTGGAGCCCGATTTTCTTTAGCAGGGCCTCGAGGGCCGCCATGGAAAGCTTCTGCACCACGATGCGGCTGCCGGTTCGGACGGCAACATCTCGCAGGAGCTGTGCCGCGCTATGGCGGAACAGACACCAGATCATGGCTTCGCGGGTGAGCAAGGCGAACTTGCCGTATGTCATCGCGATGTCGGAGACGAGCTGCGCCTGGATGCGCCAGATGGCCGCGATGTCGGGGATGGACGTGAGAATTCCGGTAAAGCCGGCCGGCACGGAAAGCGTCGTGCTGACCGCGGCTGCCTTGACGGCAGCCTTCTGGGTGAGCCTATTGATCTTTTCCTCGGGGTCGCTTGTCGCGGTGTACAGGGATTCGGGGATGTCGGTAATCAGGTCCACCAGGATGGACTCCACCCGTTCCTTGATCTTTTCGGCCTTGCTGCTTGTTTCTTCGCAGTTTTCGTCAAATTCGCTCATAAGAAACTCCTTATAGGAGTAATATACATTTTTAGGGGCTAGAGGCTAGGGGCTCACTGCTCACCGCTGGCTCCTCGAGCCTCGAACCTCGAGCCTGGAGCCTGGAGCCTAAAAAATAATCTTCGCGATTCCGCCGGCGATGCCGGATAGTTTTTCCCCGCTGTAGTCGGCGATGGGGAAGCGAAGGCTTCTCCCGTTGAAAGCCAGCTTTAGCGCCTCGTTGATCCAGGTGCGCTCGCAGGTGATTTTCTCGACGACAATTTCGGTCCCCTTTTCGCCCTCGTCGAATCCGTAGTATCCTCGGAACAACGTTGCCTCGGATTCCCCGCGGAGGACAATCCTGACGCTTGCGATGCGGTCGTTGGAATCGATGGAAATCTCCTCGATATCGCCAAAACGCAGAACCATCTCGTTCTTGCGGATGAAGGACTCTACGGCCCTGTCGCGGAGATTGCCGAGGAGGGACATGGAGTTTACCTCGGCAACGTGAGAATGTCGATGCCGTCCTTGGTCTTGACGACGGTGTGTTCCCACTGGGCGCTGAGGCTGCCGTCGCGGGTCACTGCGGTCCAGCCGTCGGAGAGAGTCTTGGTGCCCGGGCGGCCGACGTTGATCATCGGTTCGACGGTAAAGACGTTGCCGATTTCGATGAACGGGCCGCGTTCGTAGTTGCGGAAGTGCAGCACGGTCGGTTCCTCGTGGAAACCGCGGCCGATGCCGTGTCCGCAGTAGTCCTCGACCACGCTGAAGCCGTGCTCGTCGGCGATGTCCTGGATGGCGCAGCCGATGTCGTTCCAGTGGGCGCCCTGCTCGCCAGCGGCGCGGATGCCCTCTTCCATGCAGAACTTGGCCGTGTCGACCAGTTCACGGGCGATGTCGGAGACCTTGCCCACGCAGAACATGGCGGACGTGTCGCCGTGGTAACCCGAAAGGATGGTCGTGATGTCGATGTTCACGATGTCGCCGTCCTTGAGGATGGTGTTCGCGTTGGGGATGCCGTGGCACACGACCTCGTTGATGCTGATGCAGGCGTAGCGCGGGTAGCCGTGGTAGCCCATGCAGGCGGAAATGCCCTTGTGCTGGCGCGTGTAGTCGCCGATGAACTCGTCGATTTCGAGCGTGGAGACACCCGGCTTGCACATTTCGCCTGCACGGATGAGGGTCTCGGCGGCGAGGGCGCCCGCATCGCGGATCAGTTCGATTTCCTTAGCGGATTTAACTTTAATCTTGGCCATGATTATGCCTTCTTCCATGCAAATTTGTCTACCAGGTACGCGAGCAGCATCTGTTCGTCCTCCGTGCCGTTCGCGAGTTCCTTCACGAGCGGAAGCATGCGGCTGATGCGTTCGGTCGCCTTCTGGCCGCCGAAGTGCTTGCGGACTTCTTCCAGGCGGAGACGGGTGCGTTCGCTGACCTTCTTCGCGATTTCCTCGCCCGTGAGCGGTTCCATCTTGATGAAGTTGATGCCGAAGTCTGCCGCGGTCTGCTTGATTTCAATCTCTTCGACCGGGGTGATGAGCGAGATGCAGAGGCCGCTCTTGCCGGCACGGGCGGTACGTCCGCTGCGGTGCACGTAGACTTCGTGGTCGGCCGGGTGGTCGTAGACGAGCACGTGCGTCACATGGTCTACGTCGATGCCGCGGGCAGCCACGTCGGTGCAGATGAGAATGCGGATTTTCTTCTCGCGGAAGGCCGTCAGGGTCTTTTCGCGCATAGCCTGTGCTACGTCGCCGCTCAGGGCGCCCACCTGGAATCCGTAGCCGGAGAGCACCTGTTCCAGGTAGCTCACGTCGGATTTCTTGTTGCAGAAAATCATGCAGCTCTCGGGATTGTAGTATTCCAGCACCTTGATGGTCATGGAATCCTTGTCCATCACGTCGCAGGGGTACCAGCGGTGTTCCAGGTTGTTGGCGATGACTTTGTCGTAGCTTAAGCTCAGGAACTCGGCGCTCGGACGCTGGAATTCGCGGGCGAGGCTCTTGACTGTCTGCGGGATGGTCGCGCTGAACATCGTGCAAGAAATCATCTTGGGCAGGTAACGGCGGATTTTCTGCATGTCGGGGTAGAAACCCATCGAGAGCATTTCGTCGGCTTCGTCAAGGATCAGGTCGCGGATGTCGAGGAAGTCGACGTTGCCGCGCTGCACGTGGTCCATCAGGCGGCCCGGGGTGGCGACGATGATATGCACGCCGTTCTTGAGCGCCTTCAGCTGGGGTTCATAGCTCACGCCGCCGAAAATGGCGACCGAGCGGATGCCCGTGCCTGCGGAGAGCTTTTCGATTTCGTCTTCCACCTGCAAGCAGAGCTCGCGGGTCGGCACGAGGATGAGTGCCTGCGGATACGGATGGTCGCGGACGATGACCTGCAAAAGCGGCAAAACATAGGCACCGGTCTTTCCTGAACCGGTCTTGGATTGCACCAGCATGTCGCGGGCGGCGAGCATGTAGGGGATGGTTTTGCGCTGGACGGGCATCAGGTCGGTCCAGCCATGCTGTGCAAGGATTGCCTTCTGCTCTTCGGGGAGCATGTCAAAGGTGTAGTCGGGGAGCTTGTGCTCGGGTTCGATGATCTTGACTGGGGTTAGGAACGGGTTGACTTTTTCTTCTTTCTTTTCTTCGATATCACTCATAGTGCGCCCAAATGTAGCAATTTTTGGGCGGCTCCCATAGCCCCCCGTGTGACGCACTTAACAAAAAAGCTACATGCTGAAGTGGTATTCCAGGCCCAGGTTGACGAAACAGTCGATTGTGGAGCTTCCGATGGTCGTAGGTTCCGCAGCGGCGTCGGGGCTCGGGTCTTCTTCGATGTTCCTTCCGCGTGAAGAAATGCCGGCCCTCAGGCCGAGACCGTAATGGTCGAAGAATACGAAATGGCTTCCGATGCCGACCAGGGCGCCTTTGTAGGAATCTTCGAATTTGATTCGGACGTCGTACGCCTTGGAATGTTCCTTGTGGTCGTTTTTGAGCCCGATATCTTCTACAAAGAAACTGTACTGGAAACCGATGAACGCGAAAGGCGTCGTATGGAACCATTTTGTCAGGTTGTATGTCCTGGAGAGAACCACGTTGATGCCGACTTCGTGCTGGTGGAATCCCCAGTAGTCCAGTTCGCGATAAATGGTATCCTGGGGGTCCGTCTTGACGTCGTGATAGGAGTAGCGGTACATCAGTTCCGCCCCGATAAAGCCATACCAGGTCCCGCCAACGTACAGGGCGACTTGCGGATCGGAATCGTCGATGAAGTTCCAGAGGCTGACGGAGTCCTTTGTGATTCGGTAATTGCGTACCCTGCTGTTGATGTGGCTGCTGTACCAATTATTCGGGGTGAGCGGAATCTTCGCCTGTGAATAACCTACGGCTACGCCTGCCCAACCTTGGAACCCCGGGATTTCCTTGTAGGACTCGTCCGGCTCGGTCATTTTCTTGGCACGCTCTTCCTTGGTAAGCCTGCGCTTTGTCGTCCCGTCGAAAAATGCGTCGGCAATCTTGTCGCCCAGGGCAATCTTGTCCCCCGTGCTTTCGAAGACTCCCGCTGCGACAGGCTCTGCCGCGTTTTCGTCAAATGTCGCCGCGTAAATCTGACCGTCGCGTTCCCCGATGAAAAGGATGAGCTTGTCCTCGACGGATTCGATCTTTGCGACCATGGCCGGATGCCTTGCCCGGAGGTATTCCGCTTTGATTCCCTTGTCCATGTTGGCGATGAGCCATCCGGCATAGCGCATTGCAATCGAGTCTCGTTCCCATTCGCCGAAAAGGCGGCATTTCGGTTCCCCGATACCCGTGTTGTTGCGCTTGAGGGAAAGGCAGAATTCCTTGGGGTCGAGTGCCGGAGTCTTGTCCGCGCTCCATATGAGGACGTCCGCGTCTTTCCAGAGGGTCCAGTGATTGTGGAAAAAAACGTTGTCGGCGAATACCGAGCAAACGAAAATCAGGAGGGCAAGGACAATACGTTTCATTATTGCACCCCCGCCGCTAGACTCTGCGTAATCTGTTGCACGGACGAGACAACAATCTTGTTGATGTCGGCCAGTGTGAGTTTCACGTTAGGCTGGTCGACCTGGTTGACCGCGCTGTAAAGCGGGCGCTGCTTCATGTTGTCCCAAAGCGTGTACGAGACAATTGCCGAAAGGTTCTTGGATGTCTTTTTTTCGGGAGCCTCGTTGTGGATGAGCGCGTAGTCGTAGAAGTTTTCCCGCTGGAGGTCTGTGCCCAGGGTGAATTCGTGGATAATCAGGATGTAAGCGGGAACGTTGCCTGCGGAATCCTTGACGACGATCCCCTGTTCCGGAAGGCGGCCCTTCATGAAGATGCGGGTGTCCAGTTTCTGGCTTTCTTCGGGGAAATGGCTGAATGCGGCGTCGGGGATGACCGTTACGGCTTTGTAGGACTTTTGCAGCTGGTCAAGGAATGCCTTGGAGCAGAAGTGACTTGTGAACGTCTGGATGCTGTCCTTGCTGATGTCGAGTTTCTTGGCGAACCAGCTGGACCGCGTCACCACGAAAGCATCGCCGAGGCCGGTGACGGCGATGGAATCGGTCGGAGCCTTCTTGTAGTTGGGGTGGGACTGGTGCCAGCAATAAGACTGACCGCATCCGCAGAGAATGCACATCGTAAGGATGCAAATTGCAAAATGCAGTACAGTCTTCATCTTCCTGGTACCCCAACGCGAAGCGAGTTTCGCTTACTTGACGCCCCACTGCTCGCGGTAGGCGTAGACCTTTTCAAGGATTCCTTCCGGGGCGTTGATGGCCTTGCGGTTCTCTTCGACCTCGAGGAACTTGATGATGTCGTCGATGCTTACGATGGAACGGGCTTCCAGACCGTAGTGGTCCTGCACGTCTTGCAAAGCGGATTTTCCGTTTTCAAGGCGTTCGCGGCGGTCCACGGAGATGAGGAGACCGACTACGTTGGCGTTTTCCATCTGCGAAAGGGCCTGCATGGTCTCGTTGACGGAGGTCCCCGCGGTAATCACGTCCTCGATGATGACGATATTCGTCTTCTCGGCGTACTTGTAGCCGACGAGCGAACCGCCTTCACCGTGGTCCTTGACTTCCTTGCGGTTGTACGTGAACGTGAGGTTCCTGGCGTACACGTCGGAAAGCTTCATGGCCGTGGCTGCGCAAAGGGGAATGCCCTTGTAGGCCGGACCGTAGAGGTTTTCCGCCTTGCCGTCGAAGTGTTCCATGAAGGCCGCTGCGTAGAATTCGGCGAGGCGCGAAAGGGTCGCCCCGGTACGGAACTCGCCCGTGTTGATAAAGTAAGGCGTGTTGCGCCCGCTCTTGGTCACGAAGTCCCCGAACTTGAGGGCTCCGGCTTCTACTAGAAAATGTACAAAGTTGTCTGTCTTAGTCATGAATAGTTCCGATGTTGGGTTCGGCTAGCTTAGGTGGCGTCGCTGCCGCAAAGAAGTGCGATGATTTTCGAGAATACGTTGGCCTCGGTCAGCACCTCGACGGCGACCAGGAGGGCGAGAACCGCGATACAGAGTCCGATGTAAACAAGGAACGACCTCTTGAACCCGCTGATCTTGATCTTGAAAATGGCCCATGCGATGACGCTCAGTATGGCGCTGAACGCCCATGCAGCGATGGCTCCCAGTGCAACGCCCGGAATGAGGCTCACGAGGAAGGTGACCGCGATGCCCGGCATGAAGAAGAAGCAGATGCAGAGCACGCTGATGAGCGCGAAACCGACATAGTGCGAGAACCCGCGTTCCTTTTGGACGATAATCTGGGGCTGCTCGTAGGTGTCCGCGTAGGGAACCTCGGCAGGTTCTTCCTGCGGTTGCTGTCCGACCTCGTCAGAAGCGGGGATGGTTTGATCAGCCGCCGGCTCGGTGACAGGAACCGTGGTTTCGGCGGCTTCGTTGATTGCGGATTCCGCCGGTTCGTTGATCTTGTTTTCTAGTTCTTCGGACATGACTACTCCTAGAGGATGAAAGTTCTACCGGCGTACACGAATACGCGGTGTTCGAGCCAAAGCTTGAGGGCCTGGGAAAGCGTGCGCTTCTCGATGTCCTTGCCCAGTTCGACAAGTTCATCGATGCTGGCCGTCTCGGGCACGCGCTGGATGTCCTGGCAGATGATGGGCCCCTGGTCCAGGTCTTCGGTGGCGAAATGTGCCGTGGCGCCGATAATCTTGACGCCCTTGTGCCAGGCCTGGTGGTAGGGCTTGGCGCCCTTGAATGCGGGCAGGAACCCGTGGTGGATGTTGATAATCCTGTACTTGAATTCCTCGGTGAAGGCCTCGCTCAAGATCTGCATGTAGCGGGCGAGCACGACCGTATCCGTCTTTGTCTCGGCGATGATTTCCCTAAAACGGTTCTCGGGGATGCTCTTGTCGGGGTTGGACGGCACGTAGTAGAACGGCACGCCGAAGGTGCCGCCCACGGGGCCCAGGTCGGGGTGGTT
>CAMZDZ010000108.1 GCA_947305535.1 uncultured Fibrobacter sp. | reverse complement strand
TTCGGACGATTCCAGCAGCTCAGAAGAAGCGAAGTCCTCCAGTTCCAGCAAGAAAGACGAAGCCAAGAGTTCCTCGAGCGAAGAAAATGTCTCGACAAGTTCTTCCGCCGACACCTCGACCGTCTCCAGCAGTTCCAAGGAGAAGAAATCCTCCAGTTCCAGTGTCAAGGAAGATTCCGAATTGTCTTCCAGCAGCTTTGAAGACGCCATCGTTCCCCTGTACGGAGTAATCGACCGCTCCAGCAGCAGCCGCGGGCACATCATCCGTCCCCGTTCCAGCAGCAGCCGTGAGCACATCATCCGCCCCCGCTCCAGCAGCAGCAGTTTCGAAAACGTCGTTGTCCCGCTGTACGGCATCAATCCGGGCGATCTCGACACAGCCATTGTCCCGCTGTACGGCATCAACCCAATTGAACTCGATACCACAATCGCCCTGTACGGCATCCGCCCCGGCAAACTGACCGATCCCAAAGACATCAAGCCGCCGAAAGATTTGCCGACTCAGGAATAACAACCGAACTAAATATTATTCAACCTGGAGCAGGTAGAACGCCTGGAGCCACGCCTTGAGGCGTGTCCAGTCCTTTTCTCCGGCTTTACGGATAAAATCGCCAAAGGAATATTGGACATAATCCGTCAGCGTATAGTCGCCGATAGCTACATCCGATATGTCGTAGAACCCTTGCGGGAGTTCAATATCGGATTCGTAAATCGTGACGCCATCCAGCACGATGACGAAAAGTTTCTTGTGGATGACAAACGAGACGTGGTGGGTCTTGCCGTCGAGGATTTCCACCTTGCCGAGCGGGATTCTGCCACCCGACGCCGAATCAAGTCTATCGACAACCGTGGCGCAGACAAACTGGGATTCCTTTTCGCACTGGGCAATCTCGAAGCGCAGGGAATCTTTCCCCACAACAAGGACGGAGTGTCGCTCCCCCTCGCCCCCCTGCTTGCCGTCGGCCTCAATCCAGAAGCTGACGACAAAGCTTGAATCTTCCGAGAAGATATTCCTGTACACGATATCGCCGAGAACCATCCTGGGTGCAGAAGCCACAACCCTGCCACGATTCAACTCGGAGTGATAGGCATACCCATTGGTATAAAGAATCTTGGCCGCTGATTTAATTGGAGGAAGCGTCGTCCAATAAGTAACCGAATCGGAAACTCCGTGGTCGGAGCCTGCCTTGGGAAGAACATTTTGCCGAGAATCCATAAAAAAGAGATTCTCATCTATGCGCCCCCCAATGCAGATATTATCGTCAGACGAAACGCGGGCACGTCTGTAGCGGAACAGCATGGAATCCAAAGTCTCGCCTTTTAGTTTATTCAAAATATCCGTCGCAGGGAGTTTTACATTTAGCTCTGCAACAACTTTCGCGACGACATTCCTATTTGCTACTTGTGTGCCACCGGGAGAAACTTTCCAGTAAACGGAGTCCTTGAAAACCTTAATTCCTCGGATAATTTCAATCTGCCGGTAATCCATATAGTCCATGGAAGGCGTCGATGCCGGAACATTCTTGATCTGTATGAAGCCGGATTTCTGGGCGGTCTTGTCGTAGACACCGCAGGAAAGCGTGCCCGTAATGCAGATGGAATCACCGAGGGCGAAATCAAACTCATCCACGCTCAGCTGGATGTCCGCCACACTTTTTAGGAGTTTGAGATTCAAGCTATCACAGAAATTAAACGAGGTATCATCCCATGTCTCGTGATGCAAAAACGCTTCGTCTGTAAGAATGGCGGCATACGTACGCCCCTCTTTTTCATCCTGCGCCACGGCTACGATGCCGAAATTTCCGTAAGAAACCTTGTTGAACGTGATAACAGTATCTGGCGTTTGAGTATTCAGCAAAAAGGACGATCTTGATTTTGTAAACGGAACGATTACGGAATCCAACACGACCGTACGCTTGTTAACGACTTCCACATGGTAAACACTTACCGAAAGATCGGCTGGACGCACAATGCCTACCGAGAGGGGTCCTGTCCGCCCCGGCGCGGGCTCGTCATGGGAATCCACGAAACTCGTGTTTTCGCTACAGGCGACAACAAACGACAGGAGCATCGCCACGGCAAGAAATGTGTCCAGAATTCGTTTCACAGTTTAAATATACCTTATCAAAAACCGGGTCTTTCAAATTGTGTATAATCCCCGAGGCCCGAAGTACACAGAATATCTTATTTTTTCGTTTTTTTCGAAAATAAAGCAAATTGCCCCCCGATTTTTTAAATAAATTGGGGGTAATGGATCAACTCAGTCTGACATCGAACCAGGTGCATATCGTCGATATGCTCATACGCAAGAATCCCAAGCTGGACCGTGGGATTCTCGAGACTGCTGTTGCCTTCATTGCCGACGCCCACGAGGGCCAGTACCGCAAGAGCGGCATGCCCTACACGGAACACCCGTACGAAGTCGCAAAGATCCTCGCCGACCTGAAGCAGGACCAGCCCACCGTCTTGGCAGGGCTCCTCCACGACGTGGTGGAAGACACCCCGCACACATTGAAGGAAATCGCAGAGAAGTTTGGCGAAGAGACCGCGTTCATGGTCGACGCCGTCACCAAGATTACCGAAGCCCAGCAATCCAGCAAGACCGCCCAGAAGGCGGAGACCTACCGCAAGCTCATCACGGCCATGGCCAAGGACCCCCGGGTCATCATGATCAAGATCGCCGACCGCATCCACAACATGAGGACCATGCGGTACATGAAGCCCGAGAAGCGCAAGTCCATCGCGCAGGAGACGCTGGACATCTACGTCCCCCTCACCCACAGGTTCGGTCTCTACAACCTCAAGAACGAGCTGGAAGACCTCTCGTTCAAGTACGTCAATCCCGACGAATACCAGAAAATCGTCGAGGCGCTCATCGAGAACAAGGAAAGCCGCGAGAAATACATCCAGTCCGTCATCGGCCCGCTCCAGATCAAGATGGCCCTGGAAGACTTCGACTGCACCATCCAGGGGCGCACCAAGAACATTTACAGCATCCACAACAAGATGGTGAACCGCGACTGCCAATTCGAGGACATCTTCGACATCTTCGCCATCCGCATCATCGTCGACACCATCCCGGAATGCTACCTGGCCCTGGGCTACGTCCACAACCTCTGGACTCCCATGCAGAGCCGCTTCAAGGACTACATCGCCACACCGAAGCCGAACCTGTACCAGAGCATCCACACCACGGTCATCGGCCCGGAGAACAAAATGGTCGAGGTGCAAATCCGCACCAAGGACATGGACCTCACCGCCGAGAAAGGATTCGCCGCGCACTGGGCATACAAGTTGGAAACCCAGCACGAAGGCGAGGAACTCGCCTGGCTCGACCACATGGTCAAGTTGCAGTCGGAAATTTCGGACAGCAAGGAATACCTGGACTTCTTGAAGGTGGACCTGAAGCCGGAAGGCATCACGGTGTTCACGCCCAAGGGCAACTCCATCGAACTGCCGAACGGCGCATGCGTTCTCGACTTCGCGTTCGCCATCCACAGCGAACTCGGCCTGCATTGCATCGGCGCCCGCATCAACGACGAAGTGGTGAGTCTAGACAAAGTTATCCCTAACGGCGCCACCATCCAGGTGCTCAAGAGCCAGAACCAGGAACCCAGCCCCGAATGGCTCGACCTGGTGAAGACGGTCAAGGCCAAGCAGGAACTGCGCCGCTGGATGAAGACCAGCATTATCCAGCAGGCCCGCAGCCTGGGCAAGGAAATCTGGACCCGGGAACTCCGCCTGAAGAAAATCAGCAAGGAGCACTTCCCGCAGGAAGAGGAAATCAAGCGCTACTTCGGCGTACAGTCCAAGGACGACCTCTTCGAGCGCATCGGCCAGGGCGAACTCCCCCTCGCCGACATCCAGCGCTTCTTGAGCCACGGGGACATCGCCCCCAAGGAAGTCAGCGCGCTGCGGTTCTTCCCGACGTTCACCAGGGACCGCGGGGACGACATGCCCCTGCAGATTGGCCAGGAAACCAGTTTGCTCATCCACTTCGCGGACTGCTGCGCTCCTGTCCCCGGCGACGACATCGTCGGCGTGCTCCGCCCGCAGATAGGCATCGAGGTCCACAAAATTCACTGCCAGTCGCTCAAGGAACTGCCCGCCGGGCAGCAAATCGCCGTGAAATGGAGCGAAGACACCACAAAACCGTTCACCGCGCACCTGACCATCGAGACAGACAACCGAAAGAATATTACCTTAGATATATTGCAGGAACTCAAGAATGCCAACGTTTTCCTGGATCGGATGACGGTCGTCAGCGCCAAGTACTCCGGAAGGATACGCCTAGTATTCAAGGCTTTCCGCAAAGAACAAGTCGATACAATCATCAGTAAAATCCACTTGATCTCAGGCGTAAGGGAGGTTGAGAACGCATGATTACGGCACTCCACCATAGCGATTACACCCTCAAGAACCGCGCATTCAACTGCCGCATGCGTAACCGCTATTACGAGGAGGTCTATTACGCGTTCCGTGCCCTCACCCCCGGCGGGGATCCGTCGGCACCGGGCACCTACTCCGGATGGTTCCAGCACCTGGCCAAGGAGATCAAGCATTACGAGCGCCTGCTCATGACCTGCCTCGAATACGCGCAGGCCGCGGTGTTCTACGGCAAGGCCGACAACGCGACGCTCTACTCCAAGGACAAACGCTGGGGTATTTTGCAGGAGGAAATCTTCCTCGTGCACTTCTTGCAGGAACTGCTTTCCACGACCCGCTACATCATCTCGAGAATCGAGACCGACCGCATGCTGCAGCAATGGAGTTCGTCCATGCAGGACATGAAGGCTAAGCCTGTGGGCTCCGGGTTCGTCACCAGCATCCAGCAGAAACTCAACGCCATGAACGCGGCCACCCTCGACGAGTTCAAGGAACTGATGAAGCACGTCATGGAACGCTTCCAGATAGGCAACACGCTGTTCGGCACAGTACAGGAACTGCAGAATTTCTACTAGACGAGAGACTTAAGACGAGAGACGAAAGAAATGTCTGAATACATCATCCTATCCATATTTTTGTTCCTCGGCGCGTTCATTGCCGCGGCGGCGACCGTAGTCGGCCTGCTGCTGGGCTACCGCACCAGGAACACGAAGAACAAGATGGCCCCCTACGAATGCGGCATGCAGACCATCGGCAACGCAAGAATCCAGTTCAAGGTGGGCTACTACCTGTTCGCACTGCTCTTCCTCGTGTTCGACATCGAAGCGCTGTTCCTGTTCCCCGTCATGGCGAACTTCAAGGAAATCATGTCGGGCAACACGCCCCTCTCGCCCGTAGTCGTCATCGTCGACCTCGCCATTTTCATTGCAATCCTGGTCTCAGGCCTCGCCTACGCTTGGAAAAAAGGAATTCTCAAATGGGAATAATCAACTACGCCCCGAAAATCCTGGACCCGATTCCCGGCGGCAAGTACGTAGTCAACCTTGTCGACTACGTGGTGAACTGGGCCCGCGCCAACTCCATCTGGCCCCTCACCTACGGTACCAGCTGCTGCGCCATCGAGATGATGAGCAGTTCCATGGCGCGCTACGACATCGCCCGTTTCGGTTCCGAAGTGTTCCGCGCATCGCCCCGCCAGGCCGACCTGTTCATCCTGGCCGGCACGATCACCCGCCGCATGGCCCCCGCCATCCAGATGCTCTGGGAGCAGATTCCCGGACCCAAGTACGCCATCGCCATGGGCGCATGCACCATCAGCGGCGGCCCGTTCATTTACGATAACTACGCCGTCGTCCGCGGCGCACAGAACCTTATCCCGGTCGACGTGTTCGTTCCTGGCTGCCCGCCGCGCCCCGAGGCGCTGTTCCACGGGCTCCTCACGCTGCGCGAAAAAATCTTGAAGGAGACCTGCCGCCACCCGTGGCACGCCGGCCGCCCGAAGGACGTGTCCACCATGGACCGCTACCGCGAAGCCGCCAAGACCTGGGCCGCCCTCGAAGAAATGAAGGACGAGGAAATGGCAGAAGCCCGCGCGAAGTTCAAGGAAGAACATCCCGACTACAAGAGCGCTTTCAAGCCCATCCGCATCAAGAAGGAAGAGTTTCCCGAAGTTCCCCGCGAACCAAAGGGCACTGCAGGACTTTCGCAGTCCGAACTCTTCGCCAAGCTCCGTGCGGAATTCCCCAAGGTGACCGTCCACACGCACAGCGAAGACCCCATCGAGGATGTCGTGGCCGCAATCCCGGCCGACTGCCCACTCGAAGTCCTCGTGGAACCCGAAGACTACCTGCCCATGGTCAAGTTCCTGAAGGAAAACCCGGATTTTGACATGGACTACCTGATTGACATCACCGCCATCGACTACGACGACCATTTCGACATGGTGACCATGCTGAGAAGCATCGGCAAGGGCCACAAGCTGTTCCTGAGCGTACAGCTGAAAAAGGACTTCAGCATTAGCGAAGAGAAGCGCCCGACGGCACTCCTCGCCACGATCGACAGCGTCAGTTCCCTGTACCCCGGCGCCGAAATCAAGGAACGCGAAGTCTACGACATGTTCGGCATCAACTTCAAGGGACATCCCGACCAGCGCCGCATATTCCTGGACAAGGACTTCGTCGGCTACCCGCTGCGCAAGGACTTCACGCACTCGGAAATCATCAGGAGGCCCGTATGAGTACACTTCCTCCAGGATTCCGCATCCAGCGCGAGACCAACACCGAAGAATTTTTCATCAACATGGGTCCGCAGCACCCGAGTACGCACGGCGCCCTCCGCCTTGCGTTGCGCATGGACGGCGAGACCATCGTGGAACTCGTGCCGCACTTCGGCTACATCCACCGCGGCATGGAGAAGCAGGCCGAATCGATGAGCTACCTGCAGTACATCGCGCTTTCCGACCGCCAGGACTACCTCACCGCCATCCAGAACAACCTGGGTGTCGTCATCGCCCTCGAGAAGGGCATGAACGTGGGCGTCCCCGAAAAGGCTGAATATATCCGCGTGATGCTCCAGGAACTGGGCCGTATCGCAAGCCACCTTGTGTTCTACGGCTGCTTCGGCGGCGACCTCGGCGGACAGACATGCCTGCTGTTCGGTTTCAAGGAACGCGAGATGATTCACGACATCCTCGAAGAAGTCACGGGCTCGCGCCTCACCACGAACTTCTTCAGGCCGGGCGGAAGCCGCTACGACGTGCCCGACACGTTCATCCCGAGAGTGAAAGCATTCCTTGACCACCTCGAAGGCGCCATGCACGACTACGAGCGGTTCCTCTCCAAGAACATCATCGTGCTGGAAAGAAGCGTAGGCATCGGCATCCTGAGCAAGGAAGACGCCATCGCCTACGGATGCTCGGGTCCCGTGCTGCGCGCCAGCGGCGTGAACTTCGACGTGCGCCGCGCAAACCCCTACAGCATCTACAGCCAGCTCGACTTCGACGTTCCCGTGTTCCAGAACGGCGACTGCTACGACCGCTACAAGATCCGCATCGCCGAAATCCACGAGTCCATGAAGATTTTGCGCCAGTGCATCGACAAGTTCCCGAAGGAAGGTCCGTGGCGTAGCAAGGAAAAACCGGTCCGCCTCCCCGTCGGCCGCTACTACAGCGAAATCGAGACAGCGAAAGGCCTGTACGCCACCTACGTCGTGGCGGCGACCACCGGCGAGAAGCCCTACCGCATCCACACACGCGGCCCGAGTTTCCCGCACATCGCCGCCCTCAACAAGATGGTCCAGGGCCACAAGATTTCCGACCTCGTGACCATCATGGCAACCCTCGACCCCGTGATTCCCGAAATTGACAGGTAACCTATGTACGTTCCCTCCGTTACACATCCTATAGGCGATTTCGTCCGCGAGTGGGTCCCGAAACTTTCGGCCTACCTGCCGGAACAGCTCCAGTCCCAGACTCTCGACACCATCGTCGCCTTCCTGGTGAACGCAGTCATCTGCATCGTGGCTGTATGCGCCGTCAACATCGGCTCGGCCCCCATCCTCATCTACATGGAACGCAAGGTCTGTGCCCACGTGCAATGCCGTTTCGGCCCCATGCGCCTCGGCTGGCACGGAACCATCCAGACCATCGCCGACGTGATCAAGATGCTCTTCA
>CAMZDZ010000107.1 GCA_947305535.1 uncultured Fibrobacter sp. | reverse complement strand
TACGTCAATACGCACGGTACCTCCACTCCGCTGGGCGACGTCGCCGAATGCTCCGCCCTCGAGAAGGTATTCGCCGGTTCCCTGGACAGCCTCAAGGTGAACTCCTCCAAGTGCATGATCGGCCACGCCCTCGGTGCCGCCGGTGCCCTGGAAGCCATCATCACCGTGAAGTCCCTGGTGGACCAGACCATTCACGCGACAAGGAACGTCTTCGAACAGGACGAACGCATCCACCTGGATGTCTGCGCGAACGGCAACGTGAACCATTCGTTCAAGTACGCCCTGTCCGACAGCTTCGGCTTCGGCGGACAGAACAGCGTGCTCCTGCTCGCCCGCGACTAATCGCGACGGCTTGCACCCTTGAATGTCGTCCCCGGCGCTTGTGCTGAGCTTTGCCGAAGCATGGCCGGGGATCTCCTTTTAAAAAAGGCCGCTCCCTGTCATTGCGAGGGACGAACAGTCCCGAAGCAATCTATTCAGGTTGACTATGCATTGAAAAAGTGTATATTTTCCGAAAGAGTGTCGCCAAGGAGGTATCATGAGTCGTTTCTTTGTAGGTCTTGCTTTGTGGGCCTTGTTGCTTGCGCTTGCGGCCTGCGGTGGCGATAGTAAGGTCACCGACCCCGCCAGGGACGCTGAAGTTGCCGATGATTCTACGGATTCATCGACCGAGTCTGGAATTGCCGATACGGTTGTTACCTCTTTTGACGACTCGTCTAGTTCTAATAAGGCAAGTGACTCTAGCAGCATCGCCAAATCACAGTCGAGTTCTAGCGAGGTAAAATCGTCGAGTAGTAGTGCCAAATCAAGTAGCAGTAAGGATGACTCGTCAAGTAGTTCAGATGAAGAAAACAGTTCATCGAGTTCTGTTGTTTCTACAGATTCTGTGGCTTCACCTTGCAAAACCGAGACTGAGGACAACTGTGAATATGGCACTCTGACGGATGACCGGGACGAACAGACGTACAAGACTGTGAAAATTGGAGAACAGTGGTGGATGGCGGAAAACCTGAACTACGAGACGGAGACCGGCAGCTACTGCTACAAAGGTGTTGCCGACAATTGCGAAAAATATGGCCGGCTCTATACTTGGGCAACCGCTGTCGGCAAGTCGGAAGAAGAATGCGACAGTGGGAAAATCTGCGACCTCGGCGACGTCAAAGTTCGTGGTGTGTGTCCTGAAGGCTGGCATCTGCCCGATACCACGGAATGGAATGTCCTGTTCGCTGCCGTTGCTGGAAAAGCAACCGCTGGAACAATGCTAAAGTCTACGGAAGGCTGGTACAGCTATGGCAATGGCTCAGATCTCTTCGGTTTTTCGGCGTTGCCTGCTAGCTACAGGGTTAGTAGTGGGTACTACAACCCTCTGGGCGACGACGCGAACTTTTGGAGTTTAACGATTGAGAACGGTAGTGAAACGAATGACGATAGTGATTACGCGTACGTCATGATCTTGGAATACAATCGCGACTATGCTAAATGGACTCGCATTGGCAAGGAATGTGCTTTATCGGTCCGTTGCATCAAGGACTAAATTTCTTTGACGTTCCACTTTTGGTGAAACGTCTTTTTTTTTCTATCTTTGCGTAAGTGAATAACTTTGCTCGCATAGGTATTGCTCATTGGGTGCTTTTTGCGCTGATTCTTGTCGCAGTTGTCCCTTCTTTTGCTGCTCCCGGCGATCCGCTTACGTGGCGTGATTCCACGTGGGATTACCGCAGCGAGGACTCGGTTGACATTGCTGCGGAGGTCTCTGTCCCGAAGGTTGCAGGCGTTGCGTCCCTGACTCTCATTGCCTATGGCGCCGCCTACTGGCTCGTTTTCCACAAAGGCTGGTGGGATGACGAAGAAAGCCATTTTCATTTCGAGAACGACTTTGACTATGCGTTGAATCTCGATAAGTTCGGGCACTTCGCTGCGGGCGTTGTCTTGGGCGAGAGCTTCTACGAAGGGTACCGCTGGGCTGGGGCGAGCGAGTTCAACGCTTACCTGTTTGCGGGTCTTTCGGCGATGATGACCCATGTCGCCATCGACGTGAAGGACGGATACTCGCCGGAGTGGGGCTTCAGCATATGCGACGTTCTTTCGGGGACGCTTGGCGGGTTCCTGCCGATGGCGGAACGCTACATTCCCGTGTTCAAATATGTCGACCTCAAGTGGAGTTACTGGATCAATACGAAGGCGTACTACAGGCAGAGCGATACCGGCGTGTTTACTGACGACTACGTGAACCAGACTTTCTGGGCCTCGTTCAAGCCTTACCGCTTGCTTCCAGCCGGGGCCAGGGCCTATTACCCGAGCTGGCTTGCTGTTGCTGCGGGTTTGAGTATCGACGAGAAGGTGTTTACCGGGGAACCGCACCCGCGCCGCGAGGTGTACATAGCGCTCGATTACGACCTGGAGGCTTTCCGTCCGCAAAGCCGCCTTGCCCGTACGCTGGTCAAGTACCTGAACTATTTCAAGTTGCCTGCCCCGACCATCCAGGTGTATCCGGAATTCCATTGGTTCCTGCTCTACCCGATAAAGTTCTAGCTTGTCTGCGCGTTCAAAACTTGCGCTAAGGATTTTTATGAAGAATGTCTTTGGAAAAATGATGGCTGTGCTGGTGCTCCTCCCGCTCGTATGTTCCGCTGCCCCGCAGACGGGGACGTTCCGCGACGGGCGTGACAACCATACCTACAGGACGGTCGTCGTCGGGAGCCGCGTGTGGATGGCGGAGAACATGGCGTTCAACGTGAAGGGGAGCGCCTGCTACGACAACAAGCCCGAGAACTGCGCGAAGTACGGGCGCCTCTACAATTTCGAGATGGCGAACAAGGCTTGCCCTTCGGGCTGGCACCTGCCCGACAACGACGAGTGGAAGCGTTTCCGCACCTTCATCGAGGACAGCGACGGCAAGGAAGCCGCCTGGGTGAGCCTCAAGTCCCGCGACAAGTGGGACGGCAGCGACCGCTACGGTTTCGACGTCGTGCCGGCGGGCAAGGCGACCGACGAGTTCCTGGAACTGGGCGTGTCGGCGCATTTCTGGAGCGCCACGAGCGAAGACGGCGACGCCTTCGGCTGGCACCTGGCCCCTCCGGGTGACTTCGGCATGGATTTCGATATCAGCAGCAACATGTATTCCGTGCGCTGCCTCAAGGATTACTAGAAATATTTTTTAAAGCAGTTGCAGGGTGACCGTGCAGAGCAGGAGCACGATTCCCGCGTAGACGCCGCCCAGCAGGTCGTCGGCCATGACTCCCCATGCTCCTGGGAATTTCTCGAACTTGTGTATGCCGAGCGGTTTCAGGATGTCGAAAAATCGGAACAGCCCGAATGCGACCGCCAGAAGCCAGGGGTGGGCGAGGATGATTTCTGCCGGGATGAACGCCAGGCTCATGAAGATGCCGCAGACCTCGTCGATGACAATCCAGCCGGGGTCTTCGGTGCCGGTGTCCTTCATCGCCTTGTTCACGAACGGGATGGAGGCGAAGAAAACGATGAGTGCTGCAACGAGGAAAAGCCCGTAAGACCGGGTGCCGGTGGTCTGCTCGTTGATGACGTGGGTGTACTGGAACCAGTATCTGGAACTCAGGATGGCCATGGGGTAGGCGACAATCGTAGCGGCGAGGCTTCCCATGGTGCCGGGCGCCTTGGGCGACATTCCCGAACCGAGGAACGTCACGACGAGCGTGGTGAACAAGTCCGTACCGCGCCACTCATGCGGCACGCGCTTCTTTCCATATTTTTCTTTCAGCTCTTCTCTATTCATTTCTCGTCCCTTGTTTCTCGTCTCTCACGCCTCAAGCCTCTCTCGTCTCTCGTCTGTAGGACCGTAGGTCCGTTCTCTCGTCTAAATGGGCCATGGCGCTTCGGCGCGTTCCTTTTCGGCAACTTCGTGGGCCTCGCGCTTCTTGTGCCAGGCTTCCAGTTGCGCCTTGAAGGCGTTCTTCAGCCTTTCCATGCCGATGTTTTCCTTGGCGCTCACCTGGATGGCTTCCGGGTAATTCTCGCGGAGTTCCGTGCGGCGCGTCTCGTCGCAGATTTCGGCCTTGTTGAACACGCGCAGGCGCGGCGTATCCTTGCTGATGATGCCTTCGAGCGTCTTGTGCGTCACCTCCAGGTGCTCGCGGTAGTCGGGAGCGCTCCCGTCGACGACTTCCAAAATGCAGTCGGCATGCGCTGCCACCCCGAGCGTACTCTTGAACGTTTCGATGAGGTTGTGCGGAAGCTTGCGGATGAACCCGACCGTGTCGGAGAGGATGATGTTTTCCCCGTCCAGGTAGAGTTTGCGCGTGGTGCTGTCGAGGGTTGCGAAAAGTTTGTCTTCCACGTACACGTCGGCGCCGGTGAGGCGGTTGGTGAGCGTGGACTTGCCCGCGTTCGTGTAGCCGACGATGCCCACCTGGAAAATGTCGTTTCGCTTGTTCGCCTGGTTCTCGCGGGCTTCCTCGATTTTCTCGAGCTTTTTCTTGAGTTCCTGGATGCGTTTGCGGATCATGCGGCGGTCGGTCTCGAGCTGCGTCTCACCCGGCCCCTTGGTGCCGATGCCGCCGTTGTGCTGGCGGCATAGGTGCGTCCACGCACCGGTGAGCCGCGGCATCATGTACTGCAGTTGCGCGACTTCCACCATCAGGCGGCTTTCCGCCGTGACGGCATGTTTTGCAAAAATGTCGAGGATAAGCCCGGTACGGTCAAGCACCTTGATTCCGGGCATGCGCTGTTCCAGGTTGCGCACTTGCGATCCCGAAAGGTCGTCGTCGAACACGACCATTTTCGCGTTCTGTTCTTCGAGGGCGCGCTTGACTTCGTTCACCTTGCCTTCGCCGATGAGCGTTGCCGGGCTGAAGTTCTGTACGCGCTGCAAGAAACTCTGCGCCACCTCGGCGCCTGCGGTCTCGGCGAGCCTGCCCAGTTCGGCAAGCTGTTCGCCGGCAAGCCAGGGACGCACCTTGGGTGTCGAAATTCCAACGAGGATGCAGCGTTCCTTCTGTGGCTTGTGTTCGATTCCGGACTTCATTTATTCTCGTCGCCTTGTTGGACCGTCTGTGTGGCGCTGTCCTGCGCGGGCTGCGCGTTTTCGTCGACGTTTCCGTTCAGCTTCAGGAACCAGTAATCTTCGCTGTTGATGGAACTAGCGTTCAGTATCGGATCGTTTTCGGGATCTATCATGTTTTTGAATATAGAAAACTTTATTTTTTTATAAATTTACAGCATGAAATTTCGCCTTTCGACAGAGACCTTGAATCGCCTGAAGCGCTTCCGCAAGAACAGGCGGGCGTTTTGGTCCCTGGCCGTGCTCGTGGTGGCGTACCTGCTTTCGCTTACTAGCCCCTGGACGGTGAACGACGAACCCCTCTATCTAAAGTACAACGGCAAGTCCTATTTCCCGGCGTTCGCGCGTTACAGCGATGCGGACTTTGGCGGGGACTACCAGACGGAAGCCGATTACGCGAAGATTTTTGCCGAAGTGCGCGAGTGCGAGGAAGATGCCGCCGAGGGATTTACCCGTGCGGGCGGTTGTCCTGAAACTTGGACCATCATGCCGCCCATCGCGCACGACCCGCTCAAGGCCGACTTGAGCGAAGACGGGACGCCTCCGTTTGCTCCGAGCGCAAGGCACTGGCTCGGCACCGACAGCAATGGCCGCGACGTGCTTTCCCGCCTGATTCACGGCTTCCGCATCTGCATCAGTTTCAGCCTCCTGCTGACGGTCCTCGGGACTTTCCTCGGGATTGTCATCGGCGGCATCCAGGGCTACCTCGGCAAGTTCTGGGATATCGGCATGCAGCGCATGATCGAAATCTGGTCTTCGCTTCCGATGCTTTACGTGGTCATCCTTATCGGCAGCATTTACGGGCGCAGTTTCTGGCTCCTGATTCTCATCATGGCGGCGTTCAACTGGATTTCGCTCAGCTACTACATGCGCGCGGAATTCCTCAAGCTGCGCGACATGACCTACGTGCAGTCGGCCAAGGTGCTTGGCCTCGGCCATCGCCACATCTTTTTCAAGGAAATTCTGCCGAATGCGCTCACTCCCGTGGTGACGCTATTCCCGTTCACGCTCATTGGTGGTATCGGTAGCCTCACGTCGCTCGACTTTCTTGGCTTTGGCCTGCAACCGCCGACCCCGAGCTGGGGCGAGCTCATGAGCCAGGGCCTCAATAATTTGTATGCGCCGTGGATTTCGGTGAGCACGGTCGCCGCGCTGTTCGTGACGCTCTTGCTGACGACGTTTGTGGGCGAGGGCGTGCGCGATGCCATGGATCCCAAATCGGGGGATAGGTATGTCTAAGAAAGGTTTGGTTCTCGAAGGCGGCGCGATGCGCGGGCTTTTCACCTGCGGTATCCTCGACACGTTCATGGAAGAGGGAGTCGAGTTCGATGGTGCGGTGGGAATTTCTGCCGGAGCCTGCTTCGGGTGCAATCTCAAGTCCCGCCAGCCGGGCCGTGCCCTGCGCTACAATCTCCGCTTTGCGGGCGACAAACGCTACTGCAGCTTCCGTTCCCTTATCAAGACGGGCGACATCTACAATGCCGATTTCTGCTACCGCAAGATCCCGCAGGAACTGGACCCGTTCGATTACGAGACCCTCAAGAACAACCCGATGGAATTCTACATGGGCGTGACGGATGTCGAGACGGGGAAGGCCTTGTTCCCGCAGCTTGTCGACGGATGCGACAAGGAACTGGACTGGATGCTGGCTTCGGCCTCGATGCCCCTGGCCGCGAGGATTATCGAAATCGATGGCGGCAAGTACATGGATGGCGGCATTGCTGATTCCATCCCGCTGGAATTCCTGCAGTCGAAGGGCTACGACCGCAACGTGGTTGTGCTGACACAGCCGCGGAACTACGTGAAAAAGCCCAACAGCCTCATGCCGCTGATACGGCTAGTTTATAGGAAATACCCGAACTTTGTCCATGCCGTGGCGCACCGTCACGAGATGTACAATGCCGAGACTCGCTACGTTTTTGAACAGGAAAAGTTGGGGAATGTCCTGGTCCTTTGTCCCGAGGCCCCGCTGGGCATCAGCCGCATCGAGAAGAAAGGCTCCGAATTGCAGCGCGTGTACGACATGGGAAAACGCATTGCTCGGGAACGCCTGGACGAAATCAAGGAATTTCTTTCGAAGGGGTGATATGTCGGAATCTGTGCGTTTACCCGTTCTCTCGGTGAAGTCCCTTTCGGTCGCGTTCGGTTTCGACAAAAACGGGGCGCCCCGCGACGGCATCCCGCCGCTGCAGGTGACCGACAAGGTCAGCTTCGACATCTACCCCGGCGAATTCTTTGCGCTGGTAGGCGAGTCGGGCTGTGGGAAGAGCGTGACGGCCATGAGCATTCTCCGGCTGTTGCCGCAACCGAGTGCCCGCATCGTCGAAGGGTCGGTGCTTTATGGCGCCGACGGCGAAGAAGACCGTGACGCTGCGCTCGACCTTGCGAAACTCCCGCTTGCCGACTTGCAGAAAATCCGCGGCTCCGAAATCGCGTGCATCTTCCAGGAACCCATGCAGGCGCTGAATCCCGTGGTGACCATCAAGAAGCAGTTGCTCGAAGTTTTCCGCTATTGCGCCAAAAAAGAAAGTGGATCCGAAGAAAAGGCAATCCGCGAAATGCTTGCCCTGGCCGGTTTCAAGGACATCGACCGCGTCCTGGATGCTTACCCGCACGAACTTTCTGGTGGAATGCTGCAGCGCGTGTGCATTGTGATGGCGCTGCTGCCCAAGCCCAAGATCATTATCGCCGACGAACCGACGACCGCCCTCGACGTGACCGTGCAGGCCCAGGTGCTTGCCGTGCTCAAGGACATGGCTGGCCGCACGGGTACGGCAGTGCTTTTGATTACGCACAACATGGGAATTGTCTCGCAATATGCGGACCGCGTGGCTGTCATGTATGCCGGACGCATCGTGGAGACGGGCCCCGTCCGCGATGTCATTGATGCCCCGATGCATCCTTACACGCAGGGGCTGCTGGCCGCCATTCCCGAAAGCCATGGCGACATGCGTACGATGAAGTCCATTCCGGGAAGTGTCCCGCATGCAAGGGATTTCGCGAAGGGCTGCCGCTTTGCCGACCGCTGCGAAAGATGCGCCAGCGGCAATGCCGAACTGCAGGCGATGTGCCGCTCCGCCCAAGTCCCGCCGCGAGTGTTCGCCGACAATTCGACACAACACGAAACGAACTGCTTTG
>CAMZDZ010000106.1 GCA_947305535.1 uncultured Fibrobacter sp. | reverse complement strand
ATTTTATATTATAGGCATGGCGAAGTTCTTGAGCAAGCCACACAAACGGAAGATTTCAAGGACTCCTTAAAAGATTAGACTCATCTCTTTCCGTAAAGACCCGAAAGCCATGACCAGCGAAACAACAGTTTATTCGCAATTTTAGCGAAAAATGCATTTTTTTCTTGACTAAATCACAAAAAAAACGACTTTTTTTCCAGAAAAGCGCCCTTTTCGCAAATTTCGGTTTATTTTTTTTCATACAATTTGTCACAATGTCTGCGGTGGGAACCTGTTGTTGGAGTTTTAGGCAATGGCGGTGCGTTCGATAATCATTGCATTATTCTTGGCCTTGGCGGTTTCCGCCCAGGAAGCACCCGCTCATTATTATCCGGCAACCAACTCCGATGGAAAAAAAATCCATTACACACAGCAAGACTCTATTGTAGCGGATTACTCACAAAAAATTTATCTAAACACACGTTCTGCGAATCGCAGTAGCAAACAATCCACCTTACTCTTTATTAGTGGATCCATTGGCGTAGTTTCGGGAGTTGGGCTTTGGGCTTTGATAATATCAAGTTTAAAAAGGCCATCCAATACCGAATCCAAACCAGACACAAAATCCACCGAGGACATTCAGATAAGTAAAAACAGAAACAATCTAGACACGGCAAACGTCATATACGATATGGACGAGTCTACTGGAGACGGGGGACTTCTCCTCTTTGCCACAATGGGCACGGGATTCATTATCGGAGGCGGAATCGGCATCTACGGAAGCTACAAGTTGAAGCAACGGAGCAAAGATCTGCACCGACAAGCAGAATTTTACGAAAAACAATTGCAAACATACAGGCAGCAAAATCACTCTGTCAGCCTAGAAATATCGCCGACGTTCAATCTCATCGATAAAGCATTCGGCGGGAATCTGTTACTGGAGTTTTAAACAATGGCGAAGCGTTCGATAATCATTGCATTATTCCTGGCCCTGGCAGCCTTTGCCCAAGAGATGGACACTACCTTCGTCGTCAACGAGCAGGGACAGACCGTCGGGATTATCCACGAAAAGGGAACAGTGCCGGTAATCCCCAAAGCAGCACCCGCATATGCCTATAGCGCACAGCAAGACTCAATAGATGCATATTACATAAAGAAGGCCGAGCGCAGCACACATATAGGGCGGCGCTATAAAGGGATGTCCACAGCATTTTTCATTGCCGGAGGAATAGGATTAGCCGTGAATATTCCCATTTTTGTTTATTCCGCACATAGGGACCATGAATACACAAGAGAACAAAAGCGCAAAGATCCCAATTACGAGCCCCCAACAGATGCGGACCCCGTTCCATTCTTTTCCTTTATAGGCGCAGGCGTGGGCGTAGGCTTTCTTGTTGCAGGCACCATATTCTATTTTACAGGTAGCAAAAAACTCCGGAATGCGGAATTCTTCAAGAAAAAAATTAGCACTTATCAAAATAACGGAGAGTCCGTCAGCCTGGAAATATTGCCGACATTCAATCCCATCAATCAGGCATTCGGCGGAAACCTACTCCTAGATTTTTGAACCTTTTTCTTTTTTTCACTCAGCAGGCATTCCCTTTTGAGCAAATAATGGTATTTTCGTTACTATGAAACCTATTCTTCTTATTCTTGCGATTTTTGGAGCAGTTCTTCTCCACGCCCAGGAGATGGACACGACCTTTATCATAAACGAACAGGGACAGACCGTCGGGATTATCCATGAAAAGGGTACCGTGCCTGTACTCCCCAGAACAACACCCGCAATGGTCCCCGTTGCATCCCCCGCCCCTCAACCAACACCTCAACCAGCGCCCCAATATGCAACAAGCCCATATGACTTCGACAGCACCGCTTTCTATCTGAACCAAATAGAAGCATACACGCGATTAGGTGAATCCAAGCGACGTATCGGAAACGGAATGATGATCGGTGGCGGAATCGGATTTGCAGCAGGCGTCGTACTTCTTTTTTCCGGAATGGCTTCCATGCAGTGTAACGAAGACTCCTGCGAGGACGATGGAGTCGCAATGTATTTCACAGGCCTTTTGGCAGCATCCGCAGGCGAAGTCATATTCGTCGTCGGTCTAGTCAATAAATTCGTAGGCGGTTCAAAGCTGCGCAGAGCAAACCTTTATAGGCAATCCTTAGATCTATACAACATCCGAAAGCAACACTCCCTAAAATTTGGAGTTTCCCCCATAATCAACCCATACAACGGGGCATTCGGTAGCAAGCTAGCCTTGAATTTCTAAGCGTCAGTAGAAGCTTTTTCATTTTTCATAAAAAGGCATTCCCTTTTGTGTAAAAAAAAATTATTTTTGCGAGCATGAAGCACATAATTCTTTTTATCGCATTTTTTGGAGTACTTCTGGCCAACGCTCAGGAGATGGATACAACTTTTGTCATCAACGAGCAGGGACAAACTGTCGGGATAATCCACGAAAAGGGAACCGTCCCCGTAATGCCCCAGCAACAACAGATAGACGAGCAGGTACCGCAGTATCCTGTGCAGCAATACCCCGCGCAGCAGCCGCAGCAACAGCAAACCTATTCTGCACAGCAGGCAAATGCGGCGTTCGGTCCCGACAGCACGATGTACTACCAGTCCCTCATAGACAAGTATACGATTTCCGGCAACAAGACCCGCAGGGCCGGTAAAATCATGATGATCACCGGCGGTATCGCAGCCGGCGTCGGTGTGTTGTTCATCTCACTCGCCAGCGAATCCGAATGTGGCAACTACGACGAAGAGTGCGAAGAAGAAGTCGACAACCTGGATGGGGCCGGTGCACTGCTCCTCCTTGGCGGCGGCGCAGTATTCACCACAGGCCTTGTCCTCAAGATTGTCGGCGGTTCCAAGCTCCGCAAGGCCAGGCGTTACGAGGACAGCCTCCAGAAGTACAAGATGAGGCAACAGTACTCCCTGAAGTTGCGCTTCGATCCTCTCATCGACCCGATCAACAAGAAGGCCGGCGCCAACCTGGCCATGGAATTCTAATACATCCCAAAAGGTATCCCGATATGAAACAACTCGTTCTTTTTATTGCATTTTTTGGAATTCTCCTCGCTAACGCACAAGAAACGGAATCAACATTCGATAACGAGCAGGAATCTGCCGTAGATTACCAGGAACAGTCCACGGAACCTGAGCAAGCCGCAGAACCGGAACAGCCCATGCAGGCCGAAGCTACGGTTCCTCCGGCCAGCCAGGCGGAATTCGACAGCACCACCTATTACATGGACTTGATTCAGCAATATACGGAATCCGGCAACAGTACCCGCAGGACCGGTAAAATCATGATGATCAGTGGCGGTATCGTAGCCGCAGTCGGTCTCGGCATTTTTGCCATCGGCGCACAGGAAAGCTGCGATACGGACGCCTGGGGCCAAGAGCAGTGCACTTCGAACAGCGACGAGATGGCCGGTGCAGGCGTGATCGTCATGGCGGGAGGCGCTATAGTCTTCGGCGTCGGCACCATCGTCAAGATGGTCGGCAGTTCCAAGATTCGCAGGGCCCTGCGTTACGAGGACCGTCTCCAGAAGTACAAGATGAGGCAACAGTACTCGCTGAAGTTGCGCTTCGATCCTCTCATCGACCCGATCAACAAGAAGGCCGGCGCCAACCTGGCCATGGAATTCTAATACATTCAAAAAAGGAATCCCGATATGAAACGTCTCACTCTTCTTCTTGTATTTTTCGGATTCTTCCTGGCCAACGCCCAGGAAATGGATACGACCTATGTCATCAACGAGCGGGGACAGACCATCGGGATTATCCACGCAAAGGGGACCGTTCCCGTAATCCCCCAACAGGCCGCAGCTCCGCAGCAAATGCAGCAACAGCCTGTGCAGCAGTACCCCGCACAGCAGCCGCAGCAACCTGTACAGCAGCAACCATATGCCATGCCGCCGCAATACCAGGTTCCCTATTACGACAGCACGGCCTATTACCAGGATTTGATCAACAGTTACATGCAATCCGGAGTACGCCTCCGCAGCACGGGTAACGGCATGATGATCGGCGGCGGAGTCGCTTTCTTCTTAGGCATCACCTTTATGGTCATCGCAGACGACAATTGCGAAGAAAACAGTTATGGCGAGCAGGTATGCGACGATGACGACGACGCCCTTGGGGGCGTTGGCGCCCTCATGTTTCTTGGCGGCGCCGCGGTTTTCGGCACAGGTATTGTTCTCAAGATCGTGGGCGGATCCAAGCTCCGCAAAGCCGTCCGCTACAACGACAAGCTCATGAAGCACCAGATGAAGCGGCAATACTACTCCATGAGGCTGCGCTTCGACCCGCTTATCGATCCTATCGGAAAAAGCGCCGGCGCCAATCTGGCACTGGAGTTCTAGGAATTATGTCCATCGCAGAACTGGCTAAGCAATTCCATGCTGAACATCGCGGCAATTGCGCGATGTCGGTAGCCTATGCCTTTGCCCGGGCCTCCGGAAAAACCGAGAAAGAGGCCATGGAAATCATCGAGATTTTCCGGAACTATGGCGGCGGGCGCGCCCCCAACGGCACTTGCGGAGCCCTGTATGCCGCCAAGATGATGCAGCCGGACCATTCCGAAGCCCTGGAGGACTTTTTCCGGCGCGGGGCCAAGAACTGCACCCTTTGCAAGGAAATCCGCCCCAACGCGGTAATCCCCTGCAACCGTTGCGTCGAGCTGGCTGGCGAAGCCCTGGATTTCCTTTCGAAATAGCCATTCCACAGCACCGAGGCTGCGTACCCATGATACTCAAACCTAACCCTCTTTGGGCGCCAAACCAGAACGCCACTCTGCCGACAGTGATGGCCAACGTATCCATCGAAAGCGACTTCTTTTCCGTCGAATTCATCGTCGAAGAACCCATCGAATGCTTCAGGGCCGAAGTCAGCGAAGACAACGGGCGCAGCTGGGAAGACTCCTGCGTCGAGATCTTTGTGCAGGACCCGTCCAACAACGGAGCGTACTTTAACTTCGAGACAACGAGCCGCGGCTACATGCTCGCCGCTCACGGGCCGAACCGGGAACATAGGCAAACGTTGCCAATGGAGAGCATCAGCAAGATTCGCCGCACAAAGCAGACCGCCAGCGTAGTCGGGGACCTGATATGCTGGGGAATGCGAATCGACATTCCCGCCGAAATTTTCGGAGTTTCCAGTTTAAGCGAAATCCGTATGCGCGGCAACCTCTACAAGTGCGCCGACAAGGCCAAGCTCCCCCATTACCTGAGCGCCTTCCCCATAAAAACGGAAAGGCCGGATTTTCACCGGCCCGAGTTCTTCCAGGAATTCTAGAAGGACTTACTCTTCACTCCTCATATACCCGGTCTTCAGGATCCTGTATTCCGTGTGGCCGTCCTTGAACTTGAAGTCGATGCGCCAGATGTACACGCCGGTACCGACCTTCCTGTCCCTGTTGGAACGGTGGTTCCATACCAAGTAGCCTATCTTCGCGCGGTTATGGTCATTGCCACGGACCTTTGAATCCATTTCGCCGTTGTAGCCGAACTTCTGCTTCATGTTCGTGACCACGTTGGCGAGGTTGTCGTAGATGAAGATGTTCGCCTCGTACGGGGCGACGGAAGAAACCTTGACGACGGTCAGGCTGTCGGGGACTTCTTCCCAGGAATCGCCGTCCTGCGGAATCCACTTGCCCTTCTTGCCGATGCCGTGCACGGGCTGGACGGCAGAGACTTCGTACAGGTAGACGGTCTCGTCGCGGCCGCCGATCTCCACGCCACCACGGCCCATGGAATTGCCCGATTCGTCGGCGTAGGTCGCCTTGGAATTCGTCGTAACGCAGTAGCCCTTCATGATGGCATAATCCGCCAGCACGAATTTCCAGACCCGTCCGGTCGAGTCGACGACCGGGTCAGAGTTCGTGCGGATAGGATAGTCAACGGTATCTTCGCAAGATTTCGAATAGCGGAACAGGTCCTTCCAGGCGGACTTTTTCCCGGTATTCTTGATGTTTTCGGACATCGTGATTTCCAGGGTATCCGGAGCCACGTCGTCGGAAGCGTCCAGGTATTCCTCCATCGAAATCTGGCCCGGGCGCTTCACCGCCTTCACGGGAACCGCGCCGACCTTGTCAACAAGCATCACCTTCTGGGAGAATTCGGATTTTTCCTTGGTCACTCTCAGGTAGGGCGCCTTGGAGGTATCCGGTGCGGTCAAGCCGTACTTGAAAGCCTTACGGACCGGGGCTTCGGCCCAGGTGGAATCCTCGGAAATCCGGATTTCCTTCGAATTGACACTCGTCCAGGTTCCCTGCGCCTTGTTCCAGAACACAGTGTCGATGCTCGAAATGTTCTTTTTCAAGGGCTTCTTGAAGTGGATGCGAACGGAATCGGCCTTGCCGTCCAGGTCGGCATCGTATATTTCGGCAAGGTCGGCGGCGACGTAGTTCGTGAAAATCACGAGCGAGTCACGTTTCTTGAGCTTGGACTTGTCCGACTTGATTCCGCCCTGGATCACGACGCGGTTGAATGTCGTATCCAGGTCAAGCACGGCGTCCAGCAAGGAATCCTTCAGGGAGGCGCTGTCCTCGGCGAAATAGAAACTTCCCTTGTACACGAATTCCGAGGAGTACTTGCCCGTTTCGATCGCCTTCACCTTGATTGTGTCGCCCTGGTCGGTGAACACAGTCAGCTTCAGCGTATCCGGGACGTACAGCGACGGGCTCTGCGCAGAAATCTTCAGGCAGAACTTCGCCGATGTCGACGTCTGGACGGAATCCAGGTCCGTCTTGCACTTTTCGTCCATGAACTGGTAGGAGATAGAAATCGTATCCCCGAACGCCACGGAATCACGCACGTAGGTGTCGTACAGCGGATCCTTGTAGGTGGCAACAAGCGTGTCGGTGGCCGCACAGGAAATCTTCCCGTCGTTCTTCTTCACGCCGTACTCGTTCTTCTCTATGGCCTTCTTCGATTCATAGAGTCCGCTACTCACTTCCACCAGCTTCAGGTCGTCTTCCACGTCGCCAGAGACAAGACATGCAAGGCTTGCCGTAATCGTATCCGTTTCGCGCGTGAAAATTTCCGTCATGACAGTAAGCTTTATCTTTTCTGTGAGGCGCGTTATCTGCTTGCCTTCCTTCTCGCCGTTCTTTATCCAGATGCTATCCGGCACGTCCTCGGTAGACAAGCTGGTATCCCTACAGGCAAGGACCTTGTTGTTCGAGAACGTTTCCCAACGGGCGGAAACACCCTTCTTGTCGATGGCGCGGACATAGAACTCGACCCCGTCCGGCCTCATTGCCGACGGCGAGATAGAAACGCTCCAGTCATTGCCCTTCTTGGAATCGCGGGACATTTTCTTCTCTTTAAAGACGACCGTGCCGACGGGCCTGTAGTAAAGCTTCGCACTGGCAATATCGTCGTTATCCTTGATTTCGAACGACAGCTTTCCTTCCCCGCCGACCGTATCGACACAATCCACTTCCTCGTACGCGATTGCCGGGGCGTCGGTGCCGACAGGAATCGTGTAGGGTTCGTTGGAAGGAGTCGACACCTGCGGAGACTTGCCCATCATGCCGGACGCGTTCGTCGCAATCACGTAGAAATCGATACCCGGGTACACGACATTCGAATCCGAGATTACAAATTCCCACAGGCTGTCCTTCACATGGACCATCGGATACGCCGTATAGGTCTTGGACGTATTCGGGGAAGACGTACGCGTATACAGCATCACCGACGCGATGGAATCCTGGGAAGTGACATACACGCCAATGGTGATGGAGTCGCCCTCGGGCTGCTTCACGCCAATCATCTTCTTGGTGTCCTTGGTCAGCGTAATCACGGGAGGCATCGCGCCTTCGTTCCAGTACGCCGTATCGGAAGCGGTCTTGTTCAGGAACTTCGTCTTGACGATAACCTGGTGTTCGTCCCCGTCAATCGTCGTATCCGGGGATTCGTAGCAGACGGTGTACTTCGACTGGATATTGTTCCTGATCGATATGTAGATGGCCGCCAACTGGTCTGCCGAGGGAGCAAAGGTATAGGAGCCGCCAGTACCGTCCGACATGGTCTTGAGAGGATCCAAATTATTTTCACCCACAGCAACCGAATGAACCACCGTATTCAAGCTCTTCGCATAATCGATGACGTTCTGCGCAGAAACACTGTTGCTGCCGTCGGCACCATCGGAGAACACGATGACCGCAGTCGGGTTCGTTTCGCCCACGACCTGTTCCAA
>CAMZDZ010000105.1 GCA_947305535.1 uncultured Fibrobacter sp. | reverse complement strand
GGGGGTGAGGAAGGCTCGAGGCTCGAGGCTCGGGGCTCGAGGAATGGGAAAGGAGGTCCCCGCCTTGCTTCGACAATGCTCAGCACAGGTCGCGGGGATGACAACAAAGGCTGCGGGGATGACAAGGCTGGTTTCAAAATCGGTGTGACGGAACCGCGGCGTTTGGCGGCGATTTCCATTGCGGATCGCCTGCGCGAAGAACTGAAGGACGAGACGCTTGTCTCAACCAAGATCCGTTTTTGGGAGCAGGGCCAGAGTGACGCTCCCATCAAGGTGATGACGGATGGCATATTGTTGCAGGAATTCCGGCGCGACAGGCTTTTCCGCCAGTATTCGGCGGTGATGATTGACGAAGCGCATGAACGCTCGCTGAACATCGATATCTTGCTTGGCATTTTCAAGACAGTACTGCATGAACGCCCGGATTTCAAGCTGATTGTGGCGTCGGCGACGCTGGATGCCAAGCTTTTCGAGGAATTTTACGACAACAGTTGCGTGATGGAGGCCGAAGGCCGCACGTTCCCGGTCGATGTGGAGTACTTTTTTGGAGGAGAGGTTCGAGGCTCGGGGCTCGAGGCTCGAGAAGAAAAGAAGCGACTCGAGCCTGGAACCTGGAGCCTGGGGCCTCAAAATACCAGCGGCAAGGGTGATTCTGGCTTGCTTGACGAGGCGCGCGATGCGATTCTCGATTTGGAAACCCGACACCGCGACCACCTGCTTTGTTTTTTGCCCACGGAACGCGATATCCAGGATTTGGCGGGCGAGTTGGCACACGAGCTGGATTCCGCGACGTTCGATATCCTTCCGCTGTACGGGCGCATGAGCCCGGATGAACAGCGCCGTATTTTCAGGCGGACCGAAAAGACCCGCGTGGTGCTTGCAACGAACATTGCGGAAACTTCCCTTACGATTCCGGGAATTGCCTACGTGGTCGATACGGGTACGGCCCGCATTTCGCGGTATAATGCGCAGTCGCGAATCCAGGGCTTGCCTGTCGAGGACATCTCGAAGGCGAGTGCCCGGCAGCGCACAGGGCGTGCGGGGCGCGTGAAACCCGGTGTCTGCATCAGGCTCTATTCTCCTGAAGATTTCGAGAAACGTGACGAGTTTACGGAACCGGAAATCCGGCGGAGTAATCTCGCGAACGTGGTCTTGCAGTTGCGAAGCCTCGGGCTTGAACTCGAGAATTTCCCGTTCTTGCAGCCGCCTCCGCATTCGGCGTTCCGTGGTGCGTACAAGACACTTTTTGAACTCGGCGCGTTGACTGCCGACAATTCCAGCGGTCATGTGACCAAACTTGGCCGCGAAATGACCCGCCTCCCGATGGACGTGGCGCTTTCGGCAGTTTTGTTGCGGGCGCGGGATGCGGGCGTATTGCAGCCGGCGCTGATTGTCTGTTCTGCCTTGAGCATCCAGGACCCGCGCGTTATTCCTAGCGAAGAGCCGGAACGTACGCGCATCAGGCAACTGCACCGCAAGTTTGCCGGCCACAAGAGCGATTTCATCACGTTCATCTGCATGTGGAACGCTTTCTGCGCCGAATGGGATGGCAAGACCTGGAATAAGTTGCGCAAGTTCTGCGACAAGAACAGCCTGCACTTTTTGCGCTGCCGCGAATGGATCGATTTGTACGAACAGTTCGGGCGCATTCTCGACGTGAAATTCGAGAATCGCGTATGCCCGCTGGACAGTTTCCACCGCGACAACCTGCACATTGCGCTTCTTTCGGGATTTTTGGGCGGCATTGCTCGCCGCGATATCGAGAACGGCTGCTATCGCCTGGTGAGCGGCCGCGAGACGCACGTATTCCCGGGCAGCGATCTTTACGGCAAGAGCGCGGAATGGCTTTTCAGTGCCGAAGTCCGCGAGACGAGCCGCATATTCCTGAACAAAGGCGCCGAAATCAAGCCCGAATGGATTTTGCAGGTGGCGGAACCGTTCTGCACACGCCGCTGGTTTGCTCCCACGTGGAACCAGGAACGCGGTTTCGTGGAAGCGGTGGAAGAAGTGAGTTTCAGAGGACTGGTGATTAGCCGTGGCCACCGTGTGGATTACGCCCGCGTGAATCCTGAAGAATGTGCCGAGATTTTCTGGCGCGAGGCCGTAGTGCTAGGCCAGATGGCGCGTCCGTTCTCTTTTATGACGCACAACGAGCGCGTGGTCGAGGATTTGCATGCGCTGGAGGCTCGCAAGCGCCAGTTCGGCCTGGCCCCGAGCGAAGATGCGCTGGTGGATTACTACACGCGTATCGCGCATGAAGTCAATTCCATCAAGACGCTCAAGGATTACATCCGCGAGCATACCGACCAGTTCCTGAAATTCGATGCGAAATTCTGGCTGGATGAATTAGACGATGCTTCGGCAGGCTCAGCAACCGGGACGAGAGGCGAGAGGTTTGGAAGCCGATTGTCGGATTTCATGGGCAAGTTCCCTGAGCATGCCGAAGGGAACTTAGCTGCAAAGAAATCAACCGCCAAAGCACCGGAACTCGGTGGTTCCATCGAGCAGTTCCGCTTTGAAGGCCTGAACGGCGCCAGCCGCATGGTGATGGGCGAGATGGTCTTTGACGCGACTCGCGACTGCGACGGCATCACGCTCGATTTCCCGTACGACCTTTTGCCCGATACTACGCCTGCGACGTTAGCGCTTTCGATTCATCAGTGGCGCGAATGGATGGCGGAATCCGTCATCCGCGAGATGCCTAAGACGGCGAAAAAGCAGCTGGAAGGGCGCCGCACGTTTATCGACGACGCCTTCTGCGACAAGCTCAAGGAAAATCCGCATAAGGCCCCGCTCCTGCTCCTGTACGAAGTCATTGCGGGCATAAAGCAGCTCGATTGCGACATTCCGACGGTGACGCCCGAAAAGGAAAATCACTTGCGCCTGCACATGAAGGTGTTCAAGCCCGGTTTCCCGGAGAAATTTGCCGTTGAATTGAACCCTGAGTGGGGGAGTTACCGCCTTTTCTTGGCGGTGCGACCTGTCGTGGTGACCTTCGGTATCGATTTTTCGCTCGAGAACATGCGTTTTGGCTGGTGTCTCGGCGAATCCGCGCTGATGTCGTCGCAGGAATCTGTTTTTTGGCAGGGATTCCGCAAGAGGGTCGAAGGGAGATCCCCGGCCAAGCCGGGGATGACAAATGGAGTGGCCAAGCCGGGGATGACAAATGGAGAAGTTAAGTCGGGGTTGGCAAAGAATGATGCGGAGCAGAATTCTTCGCTCATTGTCGACCGCCTGAACATGCTCGAGACGGGCGGCCTCCATTCCGACGGTTTCAAGACCGCGCTCAAGTCGTGGGCGTTGAAGTCGCTTTCCGCTGACAGTCTGGATGCGAATCGTTGCGTGCGTTTTTCGGGTCTCGAATATTCCCGCGGCAAGAAAATTAGGGATTTCAGGAACTTGGCGGCCAAAACTCGCAGTGAGGACGAGGATATCCGGCTTGCGCTGGTGCGTGCCACGTACGAGTCCGCGTTGCTCGGTGCCGATGCCTTCGTGAAATTCTGGAACATGCTGAAGGAATTCTCCGTGGCGATGCGCCAGGGGGCCGACCATGCCCGCGATACGCTGGCGGCGTCTTCTTTCAAAAGCATGCTGGCGCAAATTTTGGCGCTTTACAGCTCGAACAGGGATACTACTTTGTTCGAAAGACTGTCGGCACTTTCTGAAATCACCGGCGCACATCTCGCTGCCGACAATGGT
Organism: uncultured Fibrobacter sp.; assembly: GCA_947305535.1. Classification (GTDB taxonomy): domain Bacteria; phylum Fibrobacterota; class Fibrobacteria; order Fibrobacterales; family Fibrobacteraceae; genus Fibrobacter. The sequence continues at coordinate 4,574 of CAMZDZ010000105.1, read as the reverse complement.
CCTGTCCGCCCCGAACTTTCTGTCCGCGTGCTTCGCGAAAAGTTCCGTCCCTTCCTCAAGGCGCGCTTCATGAAGGACCATGAACTGAAAACCGCCCGAGACCTCCTTTCCAAAATCGAGCGTACCGCATCCGACGATCCTGAATATCCCGAACTCTACCTGCAAGTCTCCGCGCTCCTCGAGGATTTCGAGATTCTCAAGTACAAGCGCAAGGGCGACGATTCCGAAGAAGTCATCGAGGAAGATTCTCTCGCGAAACTCAAGGGCCGATTCGGGAAATTGAAGTAGTTTTTCCCCGAAAATGGATTGTTTTTGGCGATATTCCGGTTTCCGTGCTACTTTCGCGATAGGTGTTTTTTCTAGATTTTATCGGGATGAAGTTTCGTTTACGTCTAATCTGCTTGTTGGCATTTGTTTTTATTTCCGCCTGCTCGAACAGCGAGGATCCTGTCGTTGTGTCGGTGGGGAAAACCAAGTTGCGTCTTTCCGAAATTAGGGTCAAGGCCCCGGAGTGGGATACTTGGGGCAATCGCGAGCGTCTTTCTTTTTTGGACCATTGGATCGACGAGGAAATCATTTTCCAGGAGGCCGAGTCCAAGGGGGTCTTGGATGATTCCGCCCTTGCTCAGCAAATCGAGTCCATGGTGCGCAAAATGGCGGTGGATTATTTCCTGCAGACCTTTACGGATTCCATGCTTGTGACCGATGCCGAAAAGCAGGAATACTACAAGAGCCACCCGGAACAGTTCCTGCGCGGGAAAACGATCGCTTCCGGCGCAATCCTGTATTTTAACGAATGGCAGAACGGCTCGACCTACTACAAGGGACACAAGAATATTGTGTATGATTCCGTTCCCCATGCCCATTACCTCATCAAGAAAATAGTTCCGTTTGATTCCGTGGAGACGACTCCGGATAGCTGTTTGATCCCTGACTTGCAGGAAGTTGAGGTCGGGCATCTTACGCAGATGAAGGTCTGCGGTGGCGCCCTGAAGATAGCTGTTGTCGTGAGCCGTCTGGATTCCGCGGATGTCCTCCCGTTCGAGGAGGTCGCGGAGGATGTCCAGACCCGCGCCTGGCTGGTACACCAGAAGATTGTCCTGGACCGCCTGAAAAAAGACTGGAAGAGCTCCCGCCCCATTTTTATGAAGACTAACGTATTTGGAAAGGATAAATGATGTCCAAATTCTTCCGTAATGTTGCATTGTTGATTGTAGCCTGTTGTTCCGTGCCCTTTGCCGAGCCAGTCCTCATGGAAGGGATTGCCGCTGTCGTTGACGGAAAGCCGATTATGCGCTCGGAACTCATGAACAAGCTGTACCAGTTCCAGGAAATGCCTGAAGCGGCTGACATGAGCGATAAACAACAGAAGGAATACATCCTCGAGAAGTTGATAGAGGAAAAGGTCTTGCTCAGCCGTATCGATCGCGATTCCATCGTGGTGTCGGACGCCGAAGTGGACCAGCGCGTGAACGCCCACATGACACAGCTTGCCGCAAGCCAGAACATTGACTTGTCCACTCTGGAAAAGGCTATCCGTTCCCAGCTGGGTATCAGTGTCGCCCAGTATCGCGACCAGCTGGCGAAGCAGATTCGCTCCCATGTCGAAATGATGCGTGTCCGCCAGATGCACGTGGGTTCGATCCATCCGACAAAGAAGGAAGTGGACGCATTCTACAAGGCTTACAAGGATTCCCTCCCGAGGCAGTACAATTGCGTTCTGCTGAGCCATATCCAGATTCCCGTTGTCCCGGATTCAATGATTGTTGATTCCGTCAGGCAGGTTGCCGAGGCGTTGATCGATAGCTTGAACCTTGGTATGAATTTCGAACTTTTGGCAAAGAACCACTCCCAGGATACCAGTGCGGCGAAGGGGGGCGACTTGGGATATTTCAAGCGCGGCCTGCTCGACCCGGCTTTCGAACGCGCCCTGGACAAGCTTTCGAACGGCCAGTATGCGGCAACCCCGGTCAAGACGAACCTCGGGTGGCATATCGCCCGTGTTCTCGGTCGCAAGGAAGACGGTGTCCGCTCCGCCCAGATCCTTTTGCGCACGATTCCTTCGGCGAAGGATTCCGCCTCGATCTTGCAGTTTGCCGACTCCCTCAGGAATTCCATCAAGACAAAGGATGATTTTTCGGCCGCGGCCAAGAAATACAGCGAAGACAAGTCTAGCAACTATGCGGGCGGCCTGCTGGGCTGGTACCAGAAAAACGAGATGGAGCCGGCGTACGTCGACCCGGTGGCCAACCTGAACGTGGGCGAGATTTCCGAACCGGTCCTGATTGATGGCGCATACCACCTGTTCCGTCTGGACGATTCGAAGCAGATCCGCGAACTTACGATGGACGAGGACTACGGCAAGATTGAACAGCTTGCAGCGAACCATCTCGAAGACCAGAAACTGGAAAAGCTCGTCAAGAAATGGCGCAAGGAAGTCCACGTCGAAATCCGTATGACGGAATAATTGGATTATGATCGATTTTACCCATGTCACCAAGTCTTACGAGGATAACTGGAAGGCGCTCAATAACGTCACCTTCCGGGTGAACAAGGGTGAATTCGTTTTCCTGACAGGGCATTCCGGTGCAGGAAAGTCCACCGTGCTTAAGCTGATTTACATGGACGAACGCCCCGACGAGGAGCGTGGCGGCCAGGTCATGGTCAAGTTTACGGGCGACTGCGTTTACGACAGCAAGAATACCCCGGACAAGAACATCCAGGCGCTACGCCGCAAGATGGGGATCGTCTTCCAGGATTTCAAGTTGCTGCCGGACCGTAACGTTTTCGAGAATGTCGCTTTGGCTCTCCGCATCGTGGGGACTCCGAGCAGCAAGATCAATTCGGCTGTCTTCGATGCGCTTGCGTTGGTGGGCATCAGCCAGAAACGCTTTGCCATGCCCTACACGCTTTCGGGCGGTGAACAGCAGCGCGTGGCCATTGCGCGCGCCATGGTGCACAACCCCTACGTGCTCCTGGCTGACGAACCGACCGGTAACCTCGACCCGAAAAACGCCGAGGAAGTGTTCAGCATATTCAAGGAAATCAATGCCCGCGGCACGACTGTCGTGATGGCGACGCATAACCCCGATTTTTACCTGAACAGCCCCTTCCGTCGCCTGGTCCTGGACCATGGCGAACTCTTGAACAGGGACATGATTTAAGTTTGTATTACGAGCAGCGCAGCACTTGACCCGGACGGATCAGGTTGCCCTTGATGTTGTTCAGCTGCTTTAGGCGCTGGATGCTAATGCCGTACTTGCGGGCGATTTTTCCGAGGCAGTCGCCGCTGCGGACTTTGTAGTAGCGGTGCTTGGAAAGTTCCTTCTGGAAGCCGTTTTCGGCGAGGAGCAGCTTTTCCGGGTCGAGTTCAACGCTCACGTTCCAGAAAGTGCCCTTTTCAAAGTTGAAAATGGTTGCCGGGTCGATGTAGATTCCTTCGTAGCGCATCTCGAAATGAAGGTGTGCGCCGAACGAACGACCCGTGTTGCCGCCGATGCCGATGGTGTCGCCGGCCTGGAGTTCGTCCCCGACGTTCACGTTCCAGCTCGCGAGATGGGCGTAGAGCGTGGTGAGTCCGTTCCCGTGATCCAGGATGACGTACTTGCCGTAGCCCCTGCGGCGGCCCTGATTGCGGACTTTGACGACTTTTCCGGCAAAAGCGGCTACGATGGTGCGGTTTTCGCCATGGCACAGGCCAAGGTCGATGCCGCGGTGCATGCGGTAGGTGCGGATTCCGTACGGTCCGGCGATGCGGCGGCTTTCAGTCGGGACGATGGCCGTAGTCATGTCCAGTTGGAGTTTGCGGAGTTCCTGGCCTGCGAATGCGGAGTCGGTAAAGGCGGCGAGTTCGGCGTCGGCCTCTTCCTGGCTCATGTCGTTCTTGTCGTCAGCCGTGTCGGCTTCCGCATCGGCTGCGGCGCTTTCCAGGGCTTCGCTCTTGGCTGTGGAACCGGGGTGCATGTGCAGGCCGGCGTCAGTATTGTCAGAAATTTCCTTGAGGGATTCGAGGGCGTCGTCGTCAAGTGTAAGCGCTGCGTTTTCTTCGAGACGTTGGATGGCGTCTTCGACAATATTGTCTTCTTTCGCGAGAACGGCAAACGGTAGGGCAAGCAAGAATATAGATATACGCAATTTCATAATTATTGATGGGGTAAAGATATATCATTTATCGCGGTTTGTCACGCCGAATAAAACTTATTTATTTCTGAAATTTGTTCCACGGGAACGGATTGTGCGGAGGGTCACACCACTTTTTTGGGAAATGTGTGACGAATATCTCTTTTTTCGTTTTTTGAGCGAATTTGGGTGATTTTGACGAGGCCTTTATTTGATTTGAGGTTGTTCTAAATAGCCACACTCCTCTCGTCTATTTTTCTATATTTGCGCCGTCAGGGCCTATCATCCTTAGTTAGACGAAAGAACGCCGCTGCGCGGCTACAGACGAAAGACGAGAGAATGGCAGAAATGATGTTTATGGTCATATTTTGCTATATTTAGGCAAAAAAATTACAAGGATAAAAAAATGGCAAAGAAAGTCCAGGATGCCCTCAAGGACATCATCTCCCTCTGCA
>CAMZDZ010000104.1 GCA_947305535.1 uncultured Fibrobacter sp. | reverse complement strand
GTTTCGGGCTCCGGCAAGAGCACGCTCATCAACCAGATTCTGCGCCGCGAACTGGCGCGCGTGTTCTACAATTCCGAAGAGCCGGTGGGCAAGTTTGACCACCTGGAAGGCCTCGAGAATATCGACAAGGTGATTGAAATCGACCAGACGCCGATTGGCCGCACGCCACGAAGCAATCCGGCGACGTACACGAAGATTTGGGACGACGTGCGCGACCTGTTTGCCAACATGGAAGAAAGCAAGATTCGCGGTTACAGCAAGAGCCGCTTCAGCTTCAACGTGAAGGGCGGCCGCTGCGATGCCTGTGAAGGTGCCGGCGTGAAGGTCATTGACATGCACATTCTGCCGAGCGTGCAGGTGACATGCGAAGTCTGTGGCGGCAAGCGCTTTAACGACGCGACCCGCGAAGTGTATTTCAAGGGGAAGAACGTTTCCGAAATCTTGGACATGAGCATTGCCGACGCGGCGGAGTTCTTCAAGGACATTCCGAAGATTGCGCAGCCGCTGAACCTGCTCGTGGAAGTGGGCCTTGGTTACCTCACTTTGGGCCAGCCTTCGACAACGCTCAGCGGCGGTGAAGCGCAACGCATCAAGATTGCTTCGGAATTGCGTCGCCCGGGTACCGGCAAGACGCTCTACTTGTTGGACGAACCGACGACGGGCCTGCACTTTGAAGATATCCGCAAGCTCATGGAATGCCTGAACCGCCTGCGCAGTCTCGGCAACAGCGTGGTGATTATCGAGCACAACCTGGACGTGATCAAGTGCGCCGACTGGATTATCGACCTGGGCCCGGATGCGGGTATCCACGGCGGCAAGGTGATTGCGACGGGAACGCCGGAACAGATTGCAAAGAGCAAGAAGTCCGAGACGGGCAAGTACCTGGCTCCGGTGCTCGCGAAGAAGCATGGCGAGAACAAGCATTTCGACCGCACGCTCAAGGGTGGCGAAGATTTGTCGCTTGATATCGAGGTGCATGGCGCCCGCAAGCACAACCTCAAAAACATCGATGTGACGATTCCGCGCCACAAGCTTACGGTGGTGACGGGAGTGTCGGGCTCGGGCAAGTCTAGCCTTGCGTTCCACACGCTTTTCAGCGAAGGCCAGCGCCGCTTTGTCGAGACGCTGAGCACTTATGCCCGTCGCTTCTTGGGACGCCCCGACCACGGGAGCATCGATTCCATTTCGGGCTTGGCGCCGGCGATTGCGATTGACCAGAAGAGTGCGAGCAAGAGTCCGCGCAGTACGGTCGCGACCCTCACCGAGATTTATGATTACTTCCGCATTCTGTGGGCGAGGGTCGGGACCCCGCATTGCCTGCAATGCGGGAAGCCCGTGGCTTCGTACAGCGCGGGCGACCTGATGCAGCATGCCTTTGACCGCGACCTGAACAAGATGGTCACCGTGCTGGCTCCGTTCGAAATCAAGGACGTGCTGAAACTTTCGAAAATCCTTACCGAGAAGGGTTACCGCAAGGTGTACTTCGGCGACAAGCTCGTGGACCTCCCGCTGCCGAAAATCCCGACTCGCGAAAAGCAGTTGCTCGCCGTCGTCGATTCCGTGGTCGTGAAGGAAGAAAACCGTGCCCGCCTGGTGGAAGCGTTCGAACGTGCCTACCGCGACGGCAACGGAATCCTCTATGTGGAAAGCGAGGCCGCTTCTGGCGCGAAGGGTTCTGCCGGAAAGAAAAACCGCATTGCCTGTTCCGAGAAACCGGGCTGCCCGGATTGCGGCTGGTACATGGATGCGGCGCTAAACCCGAAGTATTTCAGTTTCAATACGCACTGGGGCGCTTGCGAATCTTGCCTGGGGCTCGGCCATGACTACGATGGCCATGTCTGCCCTGACTGCCATGGCGAACGTCTCAAGCCGGAATACCTTGCCGTGCGCATCTGTGGCAAGAACATCATGGACGTGAACCACATGAGCATCTCCGAAGCGCTCGGATGGTTCAGCCACGTGGACTTCAAGGGCGAGTCGAATGCCGAAGGCAAAAAGACTATCGCCGAACCGTTGCTCCGTGAAATCGTCGGACGTCTGAATTTTCTCAAGGGCGTGGGACTCGGCTACATCGGCCTCGACCGCGCGGGCGATACGCTCAGCGGAGGCGAGTCTCAGAGAATCCGCCTCGCAAGCCAGATCGGTAGCGGCCTCGAAGGCGTCCTGTACGTGCTTGACGAACCGACGGTAGGCTTGCACGAAAGCGATACGGCGATGCTCCTCGATACGCTTTACCGCCTGCGCGACCTCGGCAACACGCTTGTGGTGGTGGAACACGACATGAAGATGATGCAGGCCGCCGACCACATCATCGACATGGGGCCCGCCGCGGGTGATTTTGGCGGCGAGGTCGTTGCGGAAGGGACTCCGGAACAGCTGTCCAAGCCCTATGCGCTCCAACAGTTCCCGCGTAGCGAGACGGTCAAGTACCTCACGCACACCATCCCGATGACGAACGAGATTGCCGCTATCCCGATTACCGATTCTACGGAATTTTACGAGTTCGACAAACTTAATAAGAATAACCTAAAAAATTTGTCTGTAAAGTTTCCGAAAGGCGCCATCAGCGTGGTCTGCGGTGTCTCGGGTTCGGGCAAGAGCTCCATGGTGATGGACGAAATTTTCCCGCGGCTCAAGAAGAAGTTCCAGGCCCGTGGCCGCAAGAAGCAGAACGGCGAAGTCCTGCTGGTGGACCAGAGCCCGATTTCGGGGACGCCTCGCAGCACGCCCGCCAGCTTCACTGGCGTGCTTGACGATATCCGTCGCCTCTTCGCCAAGCTTCCTCTGTCCAAGGTCAAGGGCTTCGATTACGGCCGCTTCAGCTACAACTTGGCTCGAGGCCGCTGCGAGGCTTGCGAGGGCCGCGGCGCCGTCGCTATCGAAATGCACTTCCTTTCTGACGTGTGGGAAGTCTGCGATGTTTGTGGTGGCAAACGCTATAACCAGGAAACGCTTTCTGTCACCTTCAAGGGCAAGAACATTGCCGATGTTCTCGACATGCGCGTGGTCGAAGCCTGCGAGTTCTTCAAGGATCAACCGAAAATTCTGCCCAAGCTCGAGTGTCTCCGTGATGTGGGGCTTCCGTACGTGAAGCTCGGCCAATCGGTCACGACTTTGAGTGGCGGTGAGTCCCAGCGCCTTAAACTGGCGGCCGAACTTGCCAAGCGTCCTGCGACCGAGATGGTCTACCTGCTCGACGAACCGACGACCGGGCTCCACCTCAAGGATATCCAGACGCTTTGGAACCAGTTGCGCAAACTTTCCGCTCGCGGAGCCACCGTGATAATCATCGAACATCACCCCGATATCATCCGCTTGGCCGACTGGAAGGTGGAGCTTGGGCCTGTCGGAGGGGGTGAGGGCGGATATTTGCTCAAAATGGGGGTAAATGGGGCCCCGCTGTAATTTCTTTGTAAGCAAAAATATATCTTTATGCCGAAAGACCACAAAGGAGTTTTTATGCGCTTCCTTCATTTGTTTGCGTTGCTTTTAGTTGTACCCGCATTTCTTTTTGCTGCGGGCGATAACAACTATAAGATTACATTGGACAAGTTCAAGGTCGGCGCCAAGATGGAACCGACTTCTGGTCAGATTATCGATGTCCCGAAGAACGTCCTGTCTATCCAGCCGGGTTTCCCGCTGAATGAACATTCGATTTATCTCCGCCAGAAAAAGGGATCGAAGGAATACAAGTGGTTCGTGGGGGCGATTAATCCGGAAAACTTTGTGAAGGTCCATGCGTTCAGCCTTTCCGAAAACAGGCTCAAGGTGGGCGAAGTCGTGCTGATGCGCTTTTATGCCACGGCGAATTTAAAGGCGTTCCAGGACGAAACCGATATCTATTTTGACAAGGAATACATCTATTCCACGCGTCTGCCCAAGTTGTTCTTTTACAAGAACGGCCGCTGGCAGGTCTTGAAGGAAAGCGAGACTCCTTCTATCATCGAATTGAACTGGGGAGACGGTAAGACCGAAATTGCGTCCGAGGACATTTTCATCAAGAAAGGCGTGCGCTATTTGCATCCGGTGGATGCTGGGCTCTACACGTTTATTTACATGAAGGACGGCTGCATGCCGTATGCGGAAATGGTGTCGGTCAAGCCAGCCTCCGTCCATGTCATTGCTCCGAAGCTTGTTCCTGCCGCGGTGTCGGGGAACGCTGCCCCGAAGTTGTCCGTGAACAAGCAGATGCTGGCCGCTGCGGCAAACCTTCAGGAAACGGAGGAACTGTACGACCGCTTTACCGCTGAAACACAGGGTGCGATTAAATCGGCGGATTCCTCCGCGTTCTACAAAAACTATCCGAAGCAGATGAGCGCTTCCGCGTTCATGACGTCGCCGTCTTCCATGGAATACCGCAATTACGTCGCCCGCTACACGTCGAAGCGTAACGAGGCCTACGGCATGTGGAAGAAGGGACAGAATGCGGAGGTCGTCGCGCTGGAAACTGCGTTCAAGCACAAGTTCGATAGCTTGCAGGCGCTGCCAAGCCGCATGTATGTCTGGCCGAATACCGTGAACCCGGTCTACCCGATTGCCGTTCCGGAATATTCTGCGGAACTGAGCCCTGCCGCGGTCCAGACGCCCGACACGACAAATCCGCCCGCTCCGCTTCAGAATGTTGAAACTCCGGTTGCACAGCAGGAGGCTGCTCCTGTCGCCGCCCAGCCGGCTGCACCCCAGGTCCCGGCAGAAAAGATTGAGCTAGTCATTGGCCACCCCGGCGACCGCTACGATTTCAAGTGGACCGGCAAGGCGCTGGGAATGGAGGCTGAGAACTTGATTGCCTTGATTCGTGCCGGCAAGGTGAACATGATTGTCTCGCTGCAGAACGACAAGCCGGTCTGGATATACCAGAACGAGGTCGTGAGCAGCCGTCACCATTATCGCTACGTGAAAATGGAATTTGAATTCGGCGGCCAGATTTACCCGGGTGAAGGCGATTTTATCTTGCCTTCCTACATCTTGAAGCAGGTCGAGGTTCAGGACTGGCTGCACCCGAAGCCCGTCGAATCCTCCTCGTCCGTGGTTGTTCCGGTTTCGTCTTCTTCCTCTGCTCCTGAGCTGGTGGTCATTCCTCCGTCTTCGTCTTCCGAGGATTCCCGCATTATCAAGGACGCCTTCCATGGTGACGTGGTGATGATCGATTCTGGTTCGTTCCGCTACAAAGGTCACGTGGTGGCCATGTCTCCGTTTGCCATCCATGCGACGGAAGTGACGCAGAAGTTCTTTGCCGAGGTGATGCTCCGCAAGAAAGATACCTTGGAACGTGTCGAGGACCGCTCCAAATACAAGGGCGACATGAAGCCCGTGCACAACGTGACGTGGACTGTCGCGAAGGAATTCTGCGAACAACTGGGCGGTGACTTGCCGAGCGAGGCACAGTGGGAATTTGCCGGACGTGCCGACAACAACGAAGGCGCCATCTGGGTTCTCGACGATGTCCCGAATCCCGGAGACTACGCGGTTTACAAGGACAATTCGTACAAGCTGGACAAGAAGGATCCTGGCTATGGGCCGCAGCCTGTGGCGAGCAAGAAACCGAACGCCTGGGGAATTTACGACATGTCGGGCAACGTGGCCGAATGGACTCGCGACAAGCATTTCCCGATTGCGTTCTGGATCGAAAAGTCCAATCCGTCGGGTTCGATGTTCGGCTTCTTGAAGGTGTTCAAGGGCGGTTCCTGGAAGGATTCCGAAAAGGACATCAACTTGGTTGAAACGGATGACGAGGATCCGCGCTACTGGTCCGACCGGATCGGTTTCCGTTGCGTGTTCCCGCAAAAGGCAATCCAGAAAAAAGATGGAAAGTAAAGTGGAAAAAAATCAAGAGCAAAAGACTCTCAAGGATTCGAAGGAATTCAGTTTTTTCAAGAAAATAATAGCGGTCCCTTACTTGCTCGTTTTGCTTGCGCTGTTGATGCCGCTCGCGAACGTGTCGTGCTCGTTTGACGAGGCCCAGTCGAAGCCGATTTTGGAAGCGAGTGTTTACGATTTGGCGTTGGGAATTAATCTGGATGAATCCCTTGCGCCCGATGCGTCGAAGCAACTTCACAACATGATTGACAAGAACGAGGCAACGCAGAAAAAACTTACTGCGGTGATGCCGAATTTCCCGAAGATGGAACCGATGAGCTATCTGTGGGGCATCGCAATCGCCGTGCTGCTTGCCGCCGCGTTTGCTTTTATTTCTCCGCTCGGTTCCCTTACGATGGGCATGCTCGCCATGGTCTCGCTGTGGGCCATGCTGATGCAGCTGGGCGGGCTTTGCTCGGCCATGGGCATCCCGATGCTGAAGGTGGATCCCGGTGTCGGAATCTATGCCGCGAGCGCACTCATCCTGATAGGTTCCGCGATGAACCTAGCCGTGATTATACGCCCGATTGTCGAAGGCGTGCGCGCAAAGCGCATTGCAAAGAAGAAATAGCGTGAAAAAGGAGTAGGACCGTGAAAAAATTGTTGGCGATAGGCTCCCTTGTGCTTTTTTTTGCAGGATGCTCTGAAACTTCTAGCTCCAGTTCATCTGAAAAACAGGATGATTCCGATTCGTATGATAACTCCGCATATTGCCATGACAAATATGGCATTACGGAGGAGGATTCTTGGACGACCGACCTTTCTGACAGCAGTTATGTCGTAGATGGTCTCTGTGACTATATGTCTATGTACATGCGTAATATGTTCTCCTTTTTTGCAAATTGCGTGTCTTCTAGTTTCAGTGAATCTAATAACCGTATTGAAATGGAAATTTCCACTGAAAGTGGAACTAAGCATATTTGGACTGATATTTCTGGGTGTAAGCATAGGATAGGAAGTGCCGGAGATTTCAAGGATTGGGTTGCTAGTTTGAGCGATTGGACATTTGATGATTGCGTTTGCAAAGAAGAAAACGGCGAGACCTACTATTTAAAAAGGAGCCCAAGAAAAGAGAAAAAAAGTTCCAGTTCTTCGACGGTAAGTTCGGAATCTTCGACACAAGTTTCATCGTCTAGTAAAAAAACGGCTCCGGCTGTGCAAAGTTCCAGTGCCATGAGTAGTTCAAGTGAAGCGCAGAAAGACAGCTCTGAAACAGACTACTCGTTTATTAAGGAACAATGTACAAGGAAAACTGCTAATCTGAAAGTTTCTTATGACGGGACATATTATGAATGCGAATACTGGTATTTAAATTGGACCAAGGTTGATGAAGATTCTTTGCTGCCGCCAGAAAAAGAGGGGAAAATCTGTAAAGAAGATTTGTTCAATACGATGGAAGTATATGACAAAGATTTTTATGTCTGTGACACAATAAATGCATGGCGTTTGCTGAAAAGCATAGAGTCTGCTCCGTATAGATATAAGGATAGTCTCGGAAACTGTGATACGATTTCTAATAAGGTTCTTCACTGGAACGAAGCGGATAGCGCGTTTTTTGGTTGCACAAATGTTGACGGGGTTGAAGAATGGAAACAGGTCATTGTGGAACCGTACCCTACTTACCTTTTACCGGTGTCGTTTGATAGGGAGAAAATTGCGGGTCAGAGTTTAGGTGATTCTTTGTATAAAGTAACTATAGATGGAATCGAATATCGCTTTTATTCCAAGATTAGGGGTAGTCAATATTACTTTTTCTTGACAAATGTGGTGATTGATGACGTTGATTATGCAGCAAGTACGCGTGGTCGTCAAATTTTTTTGCATGGCGAACTGGGAAACGATACTATTTTGTTGAATTCGATTCAAAACAAAAGTTCCACGTTTGATGATTTTTATGCTGGATGGACGGAACGCATCAGTCAAGATTGCCGTTGTGGCGGTAAAACCGTCGAAGTGAATGATTCTTTAGTCTCTGTCGTGCGCTATAAGGAAAGCGTCTATATGGATTATGAAACGGCCAAGACGTCATGCCCTAGAGGGTATCGTCTTCCCGACACGACCGAATTTAAGAGCTTCTTGAAATACAAAACATCCTACGCCCAATATCGAAATGATGCTCCGATAATTTGGATGTTTGGGTTAGACAGAGTAGCTTCTTGTTCGCCGCATTATGAAATATATGCGGATGTATTTTGGACAAGTACCGAAAAGGATTCCGGAACGCAATATTGCTTTGAAACCGCGATGAATGGCGTTACTATGGATGAAAAAGCATCGCGCATTGTAGAATGCCCCAAAGACTTGTACCCTATGGTACAAACCCTCTGTATTCAAGAATAAGTAAAAGCCTAAACATAAAGGCCCGAGCCTCGAACCTCGAACCTCGAGCCTGGAGCCTCGAGCCCCGAACCTCGCGCCTCACCTACACATTGAACA
>CAMZDZ010000103.1 GCA_947305535.1 uncultured Fibrobacter sp. | reverse complement strand
CACATGGCGCGCATGGAACGGCCTCTTATCCGAACGGAACGGCCTCCGGCTTCGATTTGACGGTGAAGGTTGTGAAGTATGATATGGAACTTGAAAATGATGGCAATGGCGGCAAGTATGTAAATATGCTTGTCGGCAATACCGCGACATTGAAGGTTCCTGATGGAGTAAAGTCATTCAAGGTCTATGACGACGGCGGCAAGAATGGAAACTATGCCGACAACAGTAGAGGCACTCTTGTTCTGACTGCACCCGATGGATATGCGTTGCAGATTGATGGTACCGTAGATTTGGCTCGTGCATCCTCTGGTTATTACGATTACTTAGCTTTCTATGATGGTAGTGGAACGTCCGGCACGCGATTAGATCTTCTAAATCAGTCGTCGAATTTCAGGTACATCAGTAGTGGTCAGAGCCTGACGCTTAATATGACACATGGCGCGCATGGAACGGCCTCTTATCCGAACGGAACGGCCTCCGGCTTCGACCTGACTGTGACTCTCGTTCCCTTGGATTATACGGTAACTGTGGCGACTGTTGACGGAGGAAGTCTTGCTGATGGCATTCCTGCGACCGCGAATGTGGGTGACGAGATTACGTTGACGGCTGTACCTACAAATAGCAATTATATGCTGGTCAAATTTGTTGTCAAAGATGCGGCTGGCAACGAAGTGCCTGTGATTCGCGATTCGCTTACCGGAGGCAGGTTCAAGATGCCCGCTAACAACGTGACGATTACCCCCGTCTTCGCGGATACTCGCAGTACGCACATTACGGCTGCAGACGGTTTCTATCTTGACATGCCCAGAAATAAAATTATTGAAATCAATCTTCCGGCCGCGGTGAAATCATTTAACCTATATGATCATGGTGGAAAAAAGGGTGATTATCTTAGAAAAAGTGACGATATCTTTTTGTTTAAGGTGCCTACGGGATATCACTTTAAGGTGACCGGCTCGATGAACTTGGATGGAATCTGGGATAACCTTTATGTCTATGATGGAACAAATACACTTTTGTTCGATCATCATGGTGTTGAAAATGGTGCCACGTATAATGTCGGGACCATAGAGACCTCCTCGAATTCAATGATGGTCTATTTCCATGCCGATGATAACAATCTCAATTATGCCGGTCTTGATTTGCTTGTGACGATTGAGCCGAACAGCTACACGGTGGCGACTGAGCAGACATCGGGCGGTACTTTGTCCAGCGATAAGGCTTCTGCAATCGAAGGCGAAGTCGTCTCCTTGACGGCAGTGCCTGCGAATAGTAACTTCATGCTCGTTAGATTCGTTGTCAAGGATACTGCTGGCAACGATGTGCCGGTGATTCGCAATACGCTTACCGGAGGCAGCTTCAAGATGCCTGCTAGCAAAGTGACGATTACCCCCGTCTTTGCGAATACCCGTAGTACGGACATCATGGCAGCAGATAGTTTGCATTTTGACATGACCAGGAATCGCAAGGTTGAATTCAATCTTCCGTCTGCGGTGAAATCGTTTAACCTGTATGATCACGGTGGAAAAGCGGGAAATTACAGCGATAATAGTAATGATACTCTTGTGTTTACGGCTCCTGCTGGATATCACTTTAAGATGATTGGCTCAATTTATACGGAAAGGAATTATGATTTTCTGTACGTCTATGATGGGTCAATTACAACGGAAAATGAGCTGTTTAATCACAGTAGTGCAGAACTTGGAACTAGGTATGATGTCGGAACCATAGAAACTTCCTCGAACACTATGGTGGTTCGCTTCCATTCCGATGGTAGCCGCAATTATGCCGGTCTCGACTTGCTTGTATCGATTGTGCCGCCTACTTATATGATCTCTGTGGCGACGGCCGCGGGTGGTACTTTGTCCAGCGACAAGGATTCTGCGGCTGTGGGTGACAAGGTGACTCTGACGGCTACTCCGGATGAAGGTTACATGCTGAACGGCTTTATCATCAAGGATGCATCGGGTGACGATGTCCCGTTCCGTGGCGGTGACTTTGTCGACAAGCAGGGTTCGTTCACGATGCCCGCCGGCAACGTGACGGTGACCCCGGTGTTTACGGACAAACCTGTTAATTTGTTCGTGACGATTCCTGTAACGGGAACCAAGACGGTCGTCCTCCCTGACGGAATGAATTCATTCAAAGTGTATGATGATGGCGGTTCGACAGGTCTTCTTACTCAAGGATACAATGCGAATGGCACACTGGTTCTGATTGCTCCGGATAATGCCAAAATTAATGCTACGGTGGTAGCTGGGGTTGCAAGTCCCGCAACATTGAAAACCTATGATGGCGAAAGTACTGATGCTACGTTGCTTGGTTCCGCTCAGATTGGGTTTAGAGAGAAATATACCAGTACTGGTAATGCGATGACATTCAATATGACAACAGGTGAAAACGTGTCTGGAACTGCAGATATTAGTATCAATGTCCTTGCGACGAGAAATATTAATGTTGTGTCGGTTGATGGTGGTTCGGCTGCAAGCGACAAGGCTACGGCTGATAGGAACGAAACTATCACCGTGACGGCAACCCCTGATGACGGTCTCCTGTTCAAGGGCATAAAGATTACGAACCAGTTTGGCGATGTTCTTGGAATGAAAGGATATGAAACGTGGGTAAACGATATTTGGACCGCTGACGACATCGCGAATTTGACCCAAACGGTCTCATTTAGGATGCCCAATTCGGATATCAATGTTGAGCCAATGTTTGGCGAGGAAGTTGAAGCGAGCGACAGCGTATTCCTGGAAATGCCTGAAACGGGATCCAAAACGGTTGCAATCCCGCCGCGTGTCGCGTCGTTTAATGTATACGATGACGGAGGAAGGGGCGGTACATTCTCTTCGAAGTCTGATGGAAGCCTTGTGCTGACGGCCCCGAAAGGCTACAGGTTCCAGGTGTCCGGTTCCGTAAGTGCCTGGAGTAAGGACATTGCACATCTGTGTGTCTATGAGGGCGGGGCTGTTTCTGATGACAAGACTCTAGTTTGTGGGACTAGTTCTAGTGGTCCTGTGACCGGTACCGATATGAGTTATGATAGTTATGTTGGCGAAATCGGAACGACTGTCAGTGAAGGCAATACCATAACGCTTCGGTTCTGGACTACGTCAAGCTGGACCACGGGCGATGGCATTGAACTTGTCGTGAAGGTCTTGAAACCGCACTACGGTGCCGTGACAATCGTCAGGAATGACGATGGAACCAGCAAGGCTATCTTCGACGGCAGTTACAGCGGCGACGAGGCCATCGTGATTACGGACAGCATCGAGGTTGACTACGTGGATTACAGCCGTAATTTCTCGACGTCGGGCTTCTCGACAATCGTTCTCCCGTTCGACGTGAACACCTCCAACGTCAGCGGCCTCGAAAAGGTGGCTGCGTTCAGCGAGATCAAGACGAACGACGCGGGCCGCCTTGTCGCGGTGATGTCGCTCGTCTGGAAGGACTCCGTCGGCGTACCCGACACGACCCTCAAGGCGAACACCCCCTACATGGTCCTGATGAACGACGGAAAATTCGCCGTGGACGGCGGCGTCACGCTCGTGCCGACCGTGGAACCTGTCGTCAGGTCCGGCACCTGGGAATTCAGGGGCACGCTCGCGAAGAGGGTCTGGGCGGAAGGCGATGCAGACCTGGGCCACGTCTACGGCTTCGCCGCCGAGGAACGCCCGGATCAGAACATCCGTATCGGCCAGTTCGTGAAGGCCGGTGCCGGGGCGTGGATCCGCCCGGGCCGCGCCTACCTGATAAACGTGCCCGAGACGCAGCAGAACCATGTCGGCGCGGGCAGGCCCGCCATCGCGGCGCTCCCCTCCGTGGTCTTGCCCGAGGATATGGACGTGGTCATCGAGGAACAGGACGGCTCCACGACGTTCGTCGGCCGCTTCAATGCCCGCACGGGCGAGTTCGTCAAGATGAAGGCCCGCACGTACGACCTGAAGGGCCGCAACGTGAACGGCAAGCCCCGCGTGAAGGGAATGTTTATAAGGAAATAATGTATGTTTAAAGGTGAAGTTATGGAAAATGAAATCAGCAAGAAGGCGTATGTCGCGCCAAAGATGACCGTTATCGAATGCCAGGGGCCGAATGTGCTGCTCAATGGCAGTGAATCGGTCGAAACGGATACTACCGTAGAATATGATGGCGAAATGCAGTAATTTGCATTAATCATTCGCATATAAAGGTTTAAAGCCCCGGGCAAAGCTGGGGCTTCCCTTATTACAAAATGGCGTTATTTATCTTTCTTTCGTGGGAATGTGTGCGGATTCCAAGGGTTTTTGTCCTAGGGGAGTTCGTATTTTTTTAATTTGGTATCGCAAAAAATAAAATTGCGGCCTAGCCGCAGAGGTTTATGATGTCCAAGACGATTTTGCTTTTCCCTGGCCAGGGCGCCCAGTACGTGGGCATGGGCCAGACCCTCGCTTCCACTTTCGAACCGGCCAAGAAGATTATGCAGCAGGCCGACGAGATCCTCGGCTTCTCGCTCTCGAAGCTCATGGCCGAAGGTCCGGAAGACGTGCTCAAGAGCACCGACAACACCCAGCCGGCCCTCTTCACCGTGTCTGCCATGGTGATGGAACTCCTCAAGTCCGAAGGTTTCGCGTTCGACTACGTGGCCGGGCATTCCCTCGGTGAATATTCCGCCATCTACGCCGCCGGCGGTTTCAGTTTTGAAGAAGGCCTCCGCCTGGTGCGCACCCGTGGTGAACTCATGGCGTCCGCCGGTTCCAAGAACCCCGGTGCGATGGCCGCCATCATGGGTCAGGACGAGGCGAAGATCCTCGAACTTTGCGAAGCGGTCAAGGCCGAGGGCGTCGTGGTCCCGGCGAACATCAACTGCCCGGGCCAGATCGTGGTGTCCGGTGCGGTCGCCGGCGTGAACAAGCTCGTGGAAAACTGCGGTGCCGCCGGTATCAAGGCTATTCCGCTTGCCGTGTCGGGCGCGTTCCACAGCCCGCTGATGCAGTTCGCCCAGGCCGGCCTCGCCGAGGCTATCGCCAAGACGACCTTCAAGGACGTGGAAAAGCCGGTCATCGCGAACGTGATTGCCGAACCGGTCACGAAGGGTAGCGAAATTGCCGACCTGCTGGTGCGCCAACTGGTGTCTCCGGTCCGCTGGAACGATTGCATGAACAAGGCCATGGCCCTCGGTGTCACCCAGGGCGTGGAAGTGGGCTCCGGCAAGGTGCTCATGGGCCTGATGCGCAAGATCAGCCGCGACGTGAAGGTCACTCCGGTGGAAACGATCGAGGCCTTCCAGGCATTGAAGGGTTAATTTTAACAACAAACCACAGGAACTACTATGGGAAAACTTACAGGTAAAAAAGCCATTGTCACGGGGGCTTCCCGTGGTATCGGTCTCGCCATCGCGACGAAGCTTGCCAGCGAAGGCGCGGACGTCGCCATCCTTTCCACCTCGGTCAAGGAAGAACTGGCGGCCAAACTTTCCGCCGAACTTGGGGTGCAGGTCAAGAGCTACGCATGCAACGTGGCCGACTCCGAGACGGTCCAGAACGTGTTCAAGCAGATTATCGCCGACATGGGCACGGTCGACATCCTGGTCAACAACGCCGGTATCACCCGCGACGGCCTCCTGATGCGCATGAAGGACGAGGAATTCGACGCCGTCATCGCCACGAACCTGCGTTCCGTGTTCCTGTGCACCCGTGCAGTCGCCCGCACCATGATGGGCAAGCGCACCGGCCACATTATCAACATTTCGAGTATTAACGCCCTCCGTGGCCAGGCCGGACAGGCCAACTACGCCGCCGCCAAGGCCGGCATCATCGGCATGACCCGCTCCAACGCGAGGGAATTCGCCTCCCGCGGCATTACGGTCAACGCCATCGCCCCCGGGTTCATCGGGACCGACATGACCGCCGCCATGGACGACGCCACCAAGGAAAAATATGCCGCCCAAATCCCCCTCGGACGTATCGGAAAACCCGAAGATGTGGCCAATGCGGTCGCATTTTTGGCCTCGGACGACGCCTGCTACATCACCGGCCAGATTCTGGGCGTGGATGGGGGGTTGAACGCCTAGGCGTTTTTTATTAAATTTAACCTTAAACAATCCAAACGGAGTTAACAATGACACAAGAAGAAATTTTCAAGAAGATTACCGACGTCATCGTCGCCAAGCTCGAAGTCAAGGCCGAAGACGTGAAGATGGAATCCGAATTCGGCAACGACCTGGGTGCGGACTCTCTCGATCGCGTTGAACTGGTTATGGCTCTCGAAGACGAATTCGAAGTCGAAATCCTCGATTCCGATGCCGAAAAGTTCCAGAAGGTTGCCGACGTGGTCGCCTTCATCGAATCCAAGAAGGCTTAATTCGGTTTTCATCGGAAAAGCAACTGGACAGGGCGGCCCGGACAAGGGTTGCCCTTTCTTGTTGATTAGAGATTAGAGACTAGGATCTAGAGGCTGACTCTTAAATCCAAATCTCTAACCCCTAATTCCTATTTTTCCCCTAGATCCTAGCCTCTAGCCCCTAACCCCTATTAAATATGGAAAAGAACACTCTACTCCACAAAGTGCTGAAGCTCTGGTTTCGCCAGAAGTCCGGGGACGGGCTTGAGGCGAAGCTCGGGTACAGGTTCCGCGATCCGGAACTGCTGGCTCACGCCCTGGTCCACCGGTCCTTCCTGTCGGGCAAGGACCTCCCGTACACGAACAACAACGAGCGCCTGGAGTTCCTGGGCGATTCCGTGCTCAACATGCTGACCACGGAGTTCCTGTACAAGACCTATCCCGACGATTCCGAGGGCAACCTTTCCAAGCGCAAGAGCGCCGTGGTCTCCGGCCATGCCTGCGCCCAGTCCTCCAAGGAATGGAACCTGGGCGACTACATCAAGATCGGCAAGTCCGAGGCCAAGATGGGCGGTCGGGGCAAGGAAACCATCCTCGCCGACGCCTACGAGGCGGTTCTCGGTGCGGTCTACCTGGACGGCGGGCTCGACGAGGTCCGCGCCATCCTCAACAAGTTCCACTTCCCGCGCGTACAAGAGATTATCGTGGGCGAGGACTTCGTGAACTACAAGAGCGAACTGCTGGAACTCACGCAGGGCTCCAAGCTGCACATGTCCCCGGAGTACGCGATCGTGGCCGAGGACGGTCCGGAGCACCAGAAGACGTTCACCGCCGAGGTCAGCGTGAACGGGAAGGTCTACGGCCGGGGGACCGGCCCGAACAAGAAAAAGGCCGAGCAGGAAGCCGCGCGTGTCTCGCTGGAAATCCTCAGGGCCGAGATGGCTGCGGCTGAACCCGATGCATCCGAGAACGGCGACGCCAAGCCCAAGAAGCAGAAGCAACGCCACGTGGGGCTGCCGTAATAGACGAGAGACGAGAGAGAAGGCGTGACTGGTCGCAGGAATTGTCATTGCGAGGGGCGAAGAGCCCCGAAGCAATCTTGTGGTAAGTAAGGAGGTATCGAGCCCCGAGCCTGGAGCCCCGAACCTCAATTAGATGAGAGAATGCAATATATGAGAATGAAGAATATATACGGAGTAGCGCTGGCATCCCTGTTGGTATCGGCGATGGTCCTCACCGCCTGCAACGAGCAGGGTGCCAAGGGAGCCGGTTCCAAGTCCGCCGAGCTGAACTGCCCGGAACTCCCGCAAGACCCCGAAGCCACGGGCGAGTTCGACCCGATTGCCTCGAAGGATGCCCGCCCCTGCGGGACGATTACCCTTTGGGGCTCCGCGATGCCGAAGTCCTTCAACATGTGGGAAGACTACAACAGCTTCTCCGCCGAGCTCATGGGCATGATGTTCGAACCGCTGGTAAGCCTGCATTCTACCGAGGACCGCGAAGTCGGCATCCTCGCCGACAGCTGGAGCGTTTCTGAAGACGGCAAGACGTTCACCTTCCACGTGGACCCGCGTGCCAAGTGGAGCGACGGCAAGCCCGTCACCGCCGAGGATGTGCAGTTCTACTACGACGTCATCATGGACGAGAAGAACCTCACGCCGATTTTCAAGGTCGGGCTTAGCCGCTTCGACCGCCCCGAGGTCGTGGACAGCCTGACCATCAAGATGACAGCGAAGGAACCCCACTGGGGCAACTTCTGGGAAGCCGCCGGCATGCTCGCGTTCCCGAAGCACGTGTGGGCGGGGAAGGACTTCAACCAGATCCGCTATGAATTCCCGGTCGTCTCGGGCCCCTACAAAATCAAGACCTTCCGCGAGGACCGCTACGTGGAACTGCAGCGCCGTGCCGACTGGTGGGGCTTCAAGAAGAACTGGAACCGCGGTAAGTACAACTTCGAGAAGATCCGCTACCGCTTCATGAATGACCAGACGAAGGCGCTCGAGGCCTTCAAGAAGCAGGACTTCAACGCGTATGCTATCTACACGAGCAGCATCTGGATGAAGCAGACCGACTTCGACGCCGTGAAGAAGGGCTGGGCCGTGAAGCAGCGTATCTTTAACAAGGAGCCGATCGGCTTCCAGGGCATGGCCATCAACCTGCGCAAGCCGCAGTTCCAGGACGTGCGCGTCCGCCGCGCCTTGAGCATGCTCCTGAACCGCGAGGCCATGAACGAGAAGTACATGTTCGGCCAGTACTTC
>CAMZDZ010000102.1 GCA_947305535.1 uncultured Fibrobacter sp. | reverse complement strand
GAACCGCTATAATCTGCTTCCGCCTTCTTAACTTCTTCTGTTTCTTCTGCCATAATTCCTCTATTAGATCCCTTATTTGGCGAATCGTATTCCTTGAATAAACGGCTTTCCCAAAAGGGAATTACACTTGTCAATAATAGCTTTTTTTTGGATGTTCAATTCGAATTTGAGCGCTGAATTAGGGACTTCTAGCACCAATATGTTTTTGTCGATTTCTGTGGGTTTGACGTGGTTTACAAGTAGGGGTCCGACCACCTCTGAAAACCGCTCGGAAATAGTCTTGAAATGTAAATCTTCGGTGATGTGGTTCTTTGTGAGGACGCGCTCCAGAAGGACACTGATGTCCTGGACTTTGTTACCCGTATAGCTCTTGTTGCTCGTGCGTTTTGTTAAAGACATTTGTACAAACTTTATGCATTAGACAAGCAGCAATTTGGATAGCGTGAACCCGCCAATCAATATGCTTGTCATGCCGGCTACGACGGTTGCCTTGGTGCTCTTGCCTACACCTTCTGCACCGCTGTGGGTAAAGAATCCGAAAAAGCAAGCGTAGCTCGAAATGAAGAATCCATAAAGGGTCGCCTTGATGAGGCCTACGACCAAGTCCCAGTTCTGGTAGAACATGCGCACGCCGTAGAAGAACACGGAGAACGAGACTTCCTTGTACAGGTGGGCCACTTCGTAGCCGCCCACGATGCCGATGAAGATGCTCAGCACCGTAAGCACGGGAATCATGATGACGGTCGCGATGAGGCGCGGGGCGAGCAGGAACTTGTAGGGGCTGAGTCCCAGCACCTTGTAGGCGTCAAGCTGTTCGGTAACGGCCATGGTCCCGAGTTCCGAGCACATGGATGCGCCGATGCGGCCCGCCAGCACCATCGCCGTAAGGATGGGGCAGAGTTCCACCATCACCGACTTGCCCACGGCCATGCCCACGAACATCATGGGAATCATGTCGCCGAACTGGTAGGCGAGCTGCCACGACATGATGGCGCCGGTGGCAAGCGATGCCGCGAACACCACGGGAATGCTCGTGATGCCGACGTTCTGCATCTGCTCGACGGTCGTGTGGAAATTGAGGAAGGCTCCGGGGATGTTCTTGAACATTTCCCAGACGAACAGGAAGTACGCGAAAATGGTATGCAGGAACTTACGGACTAGCCATCCGAGTCCATCTGCAAGCATGTTCATGGCCTTGATCAATCTAGGTCGCCCCTATTTTTTCTTTTTGGGAGCCTTCTTGGACGCACCTTTCGCGGGCGCGCTGATGGCCTTCTTGTAAAGGTTCATGTTGGTCAGGTACTTGATGGCTTCCTTGAGCTGTTCGTCGCGCTTGAGCGAGAACGCCGTGCTCACGGAGTCGTTGACCATGGCCGTGAGGAGCTCGCGCTTGATGCCGTCCTTGATGTAGTCCTTGTTCTCGTCGAACTGGGCGTCGCGCTTGTTCTCGAGGGCCTTGCGCATTTCGGCGAGGCGCTTAGCAAGCGTCGTGTCGGTGACGGTCTTGGAGCTGTCGCCCATGTAGTTCTGTTCGCGGATGATGCTCTTCTCGAGCTGGTCCACGCCGACGAGCGCGTTGCTCTTCACCTTCATGAAGTTGGTGTCCTTCATGCAGTAGTCCTTGAACTGCTTGTAGAGCGAGTCAGGAACTTCCCAGTTCGCGTCCACTTTGGCGCCGGCCTTGTCGAGTCCCGGACGAGCCTTGACGGCGAACTTGAAGTACATGGCCATGCGTTCCTGCACCTGCACCACCCAGGGCATCGGGGAAAGTTCGATGTCGATATCCGGCGAGATGCCGCCGCCGCCGAACATCATGCGTCCGTTGTTCGTATAGAACGTGTCGCGGGCCACGGTATCCTTCTTTGCGGAATCGGCCTTGGCTTCTTCTTCCTCTTCGCTTTCCTCTTCTTCCTGCAGCTTCAGGCCCTTGATGCCGTTCTCCGGCTTGTTGATGCAGCGGCCGAAGGGCAGGTAGTAGAATGCCGTGGTGAGCTTGAGGGCGTTGCCCTGGTTGTCGAGCGGGAAGATAGTCTGCACGGAACCCTTGCCGAAGCTCGTCTTGCCGATGATGAGGGCGCGGTCCCAGTCCTGCAGGGCGCCGGACACGATTTCGGCGGCGCTGGCGGAACCCTGGTTCACGAGGACGACCATGGGAACTTCGGGCTTGACGATGCCGTTCTTGCGGGCGCGGCTTTCCGTCTTCTGGGTGCGTCCGCGGGTGCTCACGATAACGTTGCCCTGCTTGAGGAACAGTTCGCTAATCTCGACGGCCTGGTTCAAAAGTCCGCCCGGGTTGTAGCGGAGGTCGAGGATAATCTTCTTCATTCCCTGCTTCTGCAGGGCCTTGATGGCGTTCTCCACGTCGCTCGTGGTCTTGTCGCTGAAGGTGGCGAGCTTGATGTAGCCGATGTCCTTGGTAACCATGCCGTAGTACGGAACCGCGTGGACCACGATTTCGGCACGGGTGATGGTGAAGTCCATCAGGTCGGGGACGCCTTCGCGTTCGATGGAGACGGTCACGTTGGTGCCGATTTTGCCGCGGAGCTTGCTCACGGCGTCATCCAGGGAGAGGCCCTTGGTCTCCTTGCCGTCAATCTTGCGGATCTTGTCGCCTGCGCGGATGCCCAGCCTGAATGCGGGGGTGCCGGAAAGTGGGGAAATCACGGTGAGCACGTTGTCGCGGAGGCTGATGGTGATGCCCACGCCGCCGAACTTGCCTTCCATCGAGACCTTGAGGCTCTCGTAGTCCTTGGGTGAGAACACGGTGGTGTGCGGGTCCAGGATGTTGCGGATGCCGTTCAGGGCCGCGTCGGTGAGTTCGGTGGGGTTGACGTCTTCCACGTACTTGCGGTTGACTTCGGAAAAGACCTTGTTCAGGCGAGAAATTTCATCGTAGAAGTCGCCCGGCGGGGTCTGCTTCTTGTCTTGGGCTGCGTAGCCGAAGCACAGGGCCGAAAGGGCGAGTATAAAACTGTTGCGGATAATTTTCGTGTAGGAATTCATGCCTAAAAGATACAATTTCCCGTGGTTTGGGGGGTAAATAACGGAAAAAACCGGCCGATAAAGGCCGGTTTTTTAGAAGGAGAGAGATGAAAAAACTTTTTTTGTCGCTTAGGCGGCCTCGTTCAGCAGGGCGCTTGCGCTGGAATTGCGGAGCTTGGCGAGCGCGGTTTCCTTGAGCTGGCGGACACGTTCCTTGGAAAGTCCCACGACAGGGGCGATTTCCTTGAGGTTGATGTCGGTTTCGGACTTGAATCCGTAATAGAGCTCGACAATCTGCTTTTCCTGGCTGGACAGGTTGTCCGCGAGCACCTTGGAGAAAGCTTCGGCACGGCAGCGCTTCTGAGCGGCGTCGTCGGCGTGCAGGGTTTCGTCCGATATCGTGTCGCCGAGGGTCATGTCACCATCTTCGCCGAGCGGGGCGTCGAGGGAGGCGGCCTTGTTGCCCATCATGAGAATCTTCTCGATTTCGGTGGCCTTGTACTTGGAAAGCCCTTCGAGGCTCTTCGGGTCGATGGCGACCGTTCCGCCGATAAGCTGGCGGGATTCCTTGGCGTGGCGGCTGAAGCGGCGGAGGATGAGTTCCTTTTCGGCGCTGATGCGCACCAGGCGGCCCTTTTCGGCGATGGCGCGGGTGATGTTCTGGCGGACCCACCACACGGCGTAGCTGATAAACTTGATTTTCTGGTTGGAGTCAAAACGGCGGGCGGCTTCGATGAGGCCCATGTTGCCTTCGTTGATGAGTTCGTTGACATCGAGACCCTGGCCCCTGTAAAGCTGGGCGATGTTCACGACAAAGCGGAGGTTCGATTTGACTAAGAGATCCATCGCGGCCCTGTTTCCTTGCTGGACCTTGCGGAGAACAATCTTTTCCTGTTCCTTTGTGAGCAGCGGGTACCTGGCGATGTCATTCAGGTACTGGAAGAAAATATCCTTTTCGTCTCTGCTGCGCGATGTCTTGAGCATTGTAGCCTCTCTTGTTGAAGACGTTATCAAATGTAACTCCGGAGAGGCGTGACTGTGTCAGCAATAGGAACACGGTTCGCAAAAGTTAAATTTGTTTTTTGTCGCAAAAAAATGCATTTTCGTCATGAATTTGTCATAATGGCCGGCATTTAAGCCGATAATTGACTTAATTTTAGGAACATGACAGAAGAAAAACAAAAAAATCCGCTAATTCGTTTTTTTAACGACAAACGTTCCCTGTTCGAAAGCTTGCAGGAAATGAGCTTCGAACGAGGCGAAAAGAAGCTGATTGACATCTTGAATTCGGAAAACGAAGTGCTGAACTATCCGATTCCTGCGTTCGTTCCGTTTTTCCTGCTTTGGTTGTTCATTCTCTTGTTTCCGCTGATGCTCATCTTGGATCAGGGATACTTTTCTTCGGGAGATATAGATGTAAGAGGCGTCCTGTCGTTCTATGTGCCGTTGCTGCTTACTTTGTGCATTTTTCAGGTGAACCAAAAGCTTCTTGTCCCAGGCTACATTTTCAAGAAACATTATCTGCGTTATTTTGTTTCGAATTTTATTTTGGTCATGGTCGCCCTTGTGGTTCGAGAGGTGGTGTTTTTCCTTTTTGACCGCTCTCCTGGGGATTCGTGGGGATATTTCGTGAGTACGTATTGTTTCTCTGCGGTCAAGGGGCATTTTACGTTATGGACTGCGCTTTCCTTTGTCTTTTTTATTGGCTTTATCTGCGTCATCTGCGTGGCCTACCATATGATGCTCCGCCAGATTATCAGGGCGTTTGTTAAGCGCGAACAGAAAAGGTCGGCCTTGCAATACGAACTCGACTTCCTCAAGAGCCAGCTGAGTCCGCACTTTTTGTTTAATACGCTGAACAACATTTCTGCACTTATCCGGATTGACGCGAAGAAGGCGGAATCGTCGATGGAAAAGCTTTCGAAGCTGTTGCGCGTGATGCTCTACCAGACATCGGACCAGTATATCACCCTGCAAGAGGACGTAGATATCCTGCAAAAATATGCAGCACTCGAAAGGCTCCGTTTCGATGATGATTTTGATTTCAAGTTTGAAACACAGTTGGAAGATCCCGACCGCAAAATTGATCCGCTGCTTGTGATGCCCCTGGTGGAAAATGCAATTAAGCATTGCGTGAATCCCCAAGGAAAAAGTTTTGTCCATATTAGCATCGTGCAGAAGGGCGACGACTTTGAGTTCCGCTCGGAGAATTCCAATTTCCCGAGGAAGTCACAACGCAAGTCGAGCGGCCTTGGACTCGTGATGTTCGAAAAACGGCTTACGCTCCTGTACGGTGATCGTTATGAATACACGACGGACATAAATGACGGCGTGTACACGAGCCGCCTTAAATTGAAACTCCGCGCCTAGTGTCGGGAATGATGACGCACGGAAAACGGATTTTGTCCGTAAAAGTAATATTGCTTTAATTCACTTTACAAATGCTTCGCAAGAAGTTAATTTAAAACTTGTCCGAAGGTATTGAAACATTCGCGGAAACCCCGCGGATGCTTTTTTATTGGGTGCCGTTCGGATGATTGTTTGATGCCTGGAACCAGGCAGGGCACGCGCCCGTTTGATATATCCACATTGCATATAGGAGATCCTATGAACAATAGGATGTTGGGGCGTATTGCATCTATTGCCGTGTTTGCGGCCGTGGCTGCCTATGCCCAGGTGTGTGAAGAAAAGGTCCTTTACAGCGGCTCTGGAACGCCGGGCCAGATGGAATCCGCAAGCAGGACTTTCCCCGAACCCCCGGAATGGAATGCCAACTGGGGCGAAATGGGTTCGATGAAACCGCCCTACATTAGGTTGTCGGGCATGAAGAACGTAAAGGCGGACTGGACCGGTGCGCTTTCGTTTTCGGCGCTGCCCAAGGACGTGCGCGAAGGGAACCTGCGCCTGAAGGTGCGCGCGACACAGAGGGCGAAATTTGGGGTATGGCTCTCGGGTTCGCGCGGGACAGGGAATGTCGTCTTTTCCGACATTCCCGCGAATGTGACGCAATCCCTTGAAATCCCGGTCGAGAAGATGCTAGGTGCCGGCCTGCAGAGGGTGGAGAAGGTATGGATCGGCTTGTTCGGCGTCCCGGCCAACCAGTATACGACCTTGTTCATTGACGACGTCTCGCTCTCCTGCACGGCTTCGTCCGTGCAGGAGGCCTCCGTGGAGGCGGGCACCGCCGTGACCGATTCCGGTGCAGGGTTTACACCGACGAATACGGTCGCGATGTCGCCTGTTCGCATGCCCCTGTGCTTGTCTTCCACGGCGGTGCCGGCGAGCGCCGCTTACCCCGACGCGGAACGTAAACGGCTTGCGAGTTCGACCTCGGCGTCGTTCGTGCTGAGCTTCAAGGAGCATCGGCAAATCCGGGAGTCGCTGGAGCAGGAGGAATGTTCGCCAAAGGATTCCCGCCGCCTTTGGTACAGGAACATGTTCTTTGTCGACAGGAACCGTTTGCGTGACAGCGTCGTCGCGAATCCGAAGGGAGTCTTTGACGAGGCTGTCGCGCTTGCCGCCGCTAACAATTATGCGTCTATGCCGCTGCTCGTTGCCGACGTGGAGTACGCATATCCCAAGTGCCAGGACACGCTTTGCTCTACGGCCCCGCTCGTGAAGACGAGGCTCCTTCAGGCCGGCTTGCCGTCGTCGTTTGTGCGGGGGTCCAAACTCACGCTTGTGTATGACCCGTACTTTGCCGTGACGCAGAGGAAAACGTTGCCGCAGGCCGAGGTCTGCGTGGCCGGAAAATGCGACCGCCTGTCTGCGGGTGGCACGGCCGAACTGGAATTTGAATCGGCCGGCGTGCATAAGCTGGTGGTCAAGTTGAGTTCCGGCAGCGAAACACAAAGGCAGAACCTTTTCGTGGAGGTGAAATAATGAAGGAACTTGTTAAACTCCTGTGGATCGCTCTGCTCGGTTGCGGCGTCGCTTTCGGGGGCGACTTGAAGATGTTCTTTGCGGATTGCGGAAACGAATTGTGCGTGTCGGCGTCGGATGTGGCTCAAGTCCGCTATACGGCGAGTCGCGTTCCTCAGGCGTCCCCCGTTGCATCCAGCGTGCGCACGTTGGTTTTGAATGCGGCAAAGGACGCTTCGGCGGTTTATCGCACGCGCATCGAGCGTCCCGTATTCATCCTGGATGGCATTTATCTAGGTATGGATGAGGCCCGCACGATTGATGACCTCTACCGCGATGTCGAGGAATTCGGCATCCCGGAAATGCTCGTCAGCATGGGGTACACGCCTGTCCTCGTGCAGTTTTCCGAGACGGTGACGCGTTCGGTCCGGGATAATTCCGTGCTTTTTGCGAAGGTGCTGTCCTTCTTCAGTTCGAACGTATTCGTGTCGTTCCCCAATGCCGTGAACGACGGCATCGTGGTCCTTGGCATCAGCCAGGGCGGAATTATCGGGCGGTACGGGGCTTACCTGTACGATGTGCAACGCAAGAAGTCGGATGCCCCGGTCAGGTTCTATGCTTCGCTGGATTCCCCGCACCAGGGCGCGGTCATGCCGAAAGGCCTGCTGGAGACTATCGCGTTCTGGGCGACAAAGGGGGGCTCTGCCGATGCCGAGGCTTTCCTGGACCTTGTCCGTGCGCCGGGCGCTAACGACCTGCTGCTTCGCCAGGAGGCCTCCGACAACGAGGCGAATACGGATTCCTCGCGGTTCCTGTTCGGGGAGTACCGGAAGGCCTGCAAGTACAAGGGCTTCCCTGTAGTTCTCGTGTCGCAGGGGCAGATGAAGGGGACTTCGCCAAAGCACAGCACGGAAATATTTGCCCTGAAGCGCGAAGCCCAGCGGAGCGGCTCGACCTACGGCAGCGCCATAAGCAGGATGTATTCGAATACCTCTCCCAATACGACGGTTTCGCACAACTATGTATACGAGTTCATGGATGGAAGCAAGGAGGTGAATGCCAAGGGCGATCCGGGATTGGATTTTATCCAGGGTTCCACCTATCCCTTCGCGAAGACCATGTTTGACGCCTTGCGCGCGGGATTCGAGAAGGAAATGCCCAATTCGTTCGATTATGCCATTGGTCCTTTCACGATGACCTTCCATTCCAAGTGGCTTGCCGATACGCTGATTGCCCCGAGCAGCACCTTCATTCCCACGACCAGTGCCATGGACATGAAGTGCGATGGCGAGCTCTCCATCAGGAAGGATTGTGCCCGTACCGCTTCTGCGCAGGGTTTCCCGTTCGAGAATCCCGGGAACCGTTCTTCGGCGGACAAGGTGTATGCGGTCGATCCAACGCATCCCCGTTACGCTTCGGAAATGAGCGGACGTCACATTGAACCCGCTTTCCACAAGGACGGTTCCGTGGACACGCTTGTGTTGCGCGGGATGCAGACGGACATTTGGCGCATTCTTTGTGAAATGGCCAAAATCGATTACGATTCGGCTGCGGGCGAATTCCGCAATCCGATGCTGACCGGTCTGTTCTCTCCCAACACGAGTTGCATGGACCAGTCAAAGATTCCCGATGTCGTGCGCAATGGCGGCGTGTTGCAGAAGACGAGATTCCCTTACGCGAGGTACAATTTCAGCACGACATCTACCGAGAATGTGGACGTGGTCGCGTTCGACCT
>CAMZDZ010000101.1 GCA_947305535.1 uncultured Fibrobacter sp. | reverse complement strand
TGGCAGGAACAGCCGAGCGCCATCGCCTACCAGAAGAAGTTGGAAGGACTGGGACTCAAGGTCTATCGCCACTATCCTATCGCCGGTTACCCGAGCAACATTCCTTTGGTCGTAAGCGACGACGGTTACGGCAAGAACGAATTTGTTGAAACTTCGCGCGAACTCGTCGTGGTGACCGCCCCGGGCCCCGGGAGTGGAAAGATGGCCGTGTGCCTCTCGCAGATTTATCACGAGAACAAGCGCGGTGTCAAGGCCGGCTACGCCAAGTTCGAGACGTTCCCCATCTGGAACATCCCGCTGAAGCACCCGGTGAACCTCGCTTACGAGGCGGCTACTGCCGACTTGAACGACGTGAACATGATCGACCCGTTCCATCTGGAAGCTTACGGACAAACGACGATCAACTACAACCGCGACGTGGAAATCTTCCCGGTGCTGAACGCGCTGTTTACGCGCATCCTGGGCGAATCTCCGTACAAGAGCCCCACGGACATGGGCGTGAACATGGCCGGCAACTGCATTATTGACGATGCCGCCGTTTGCGAGGCCGCGCGCCAGGAAATCATCCGCCGTTACTACAATACTTTGTGCGACGTGCGCAAGGGCAACGCGGAAAAGGACCAGATTTACAAGCAGGAACTCATCATGGAGCAGGCGCAGATTAGCACTGCCAACCGCCCCGTGATTGCCGCTGCCGTGGAACGCGCCGAAGTGACGGGCGGCCCCGCCGTGGCCATCCAGCTGAACGACGGTGCCATCATTACCGGCAAGACATCCTCGCTGCTCGGCGCCTCTTCTGCTGCGCTGCTCGACGCTCTCAAGCATCTCGCGAAGATCCCCGACGAAGTGCGCCTGCTTTCGCCGATGGTCATCGAGCCGATTCAGAACTTGAAGACGAAGCAGCTCGGCCACAGGAACCCGCGCCTGCACATGGACGAGGCCCTCGTGGCGCTTTCCGTTTGCGCCCTCACGGACTACAACGCGAAAATCGCCCTCGAGAAGTTGCCGGAACTGCGCCACTGCGAAGTGCATTCCAGCGTCATCCTCTCCCAGGTGGACGTGGGTGTGTTCCGCCGTCTCGGCGTGAACCTCACGACCGAACCGAATTACCAGAGCGGCAACCTCTACCACGGTTAAAAGGCCGTCTAAGCTTCGCCTAGCTTCTTGCTGAGCTCGCTTATTCGGGCTTTTCACGTACTAGCTTTACTCGTTTGTCATCTTTGCGTTGCGGATGATGGGGTAGGGCTCCTCGTCTTCTTCGCTGGCGAGATCGAAATCTCCGGTGATGGTGATGGTCGCCCCTTCTTTCGGGTATTCGTCGGGGAACTTGCGCGGTTTCGCGAGTTCGAAGGCGAGCCCCTGTGAACAGCAGGCGAGCGCGTCCGAGATGACGCAGCCGAAGAACCTCTGCTGGATTTCGTTGTCGTAGTAGGTCGAAAAGATTCCCTTCATCCGGATATGTTTCCCGACAAACCGCTTGGGATATGTCACCATCTGGTAGACCATCCCGTAGACTACGGTCCCGCTCATGCGCGAAAGGTCGACGTCTATCTTCTTGGAAGGCGCGTCCGCTGCCGGGGATAGTGCCGCAAGGGAGAGGGTCGCGAGAGCCGCGACGAAAAGCTTTCTAAAAATCATAAGGCTTTTAGTTTCCGCTGTTGCGGAGCATCCCTATCGAATAGAACATGCCGAATGCCACGATGTCGGCCGCCACGATGGTGGAACCCACGGGGGTGCCGGCGAGAATGGCGATCACGATGCCGATGAGCGAACAGAATACCGATATGGTTGCCGCGGCGATGGTCACCGAGAAAAAGCTCTTGAACACGCGCATGGCCGAAAGCGCCGGGAATACGACTAGGGCCGATACCAGGAGGGCGCCCACCAGGTTCATGGCGAGTACGATGATGACGGCCACGATGACGGCGATCAGCAGGTTGAAAAGCGTGGTGTTGACGCCCGTGGCGCGGGCGAAGTTCTCGTCGAAGGTGATGCTGAAAATTTTGTTGTAGAAGAGGACAAAGCAGAAAAGTACCACGCACGAGAGCGCGATGCACAGGATGACTTCTTCCAGTTTCAACGTGAGGATGGAAGTGGAGCCGAAAAGCGTGGTGCAGACGTCGCCCGAGATGTTCGCCGATGTCGAGAAGATGTTCATCAGCAGGTAGCCGATGGCGAGCGCTCCGACCGATACCATGGCGACGGCGGCATCTCCCTTGATGCGGGTGTTTTTCCCGGTGCAGAGCAGCAGCACCGCGACGGCGATGGTCACGGGCAATATGAGTAGCATGTTGTTCGTGAGCTTCAGCACCGATGCGATGGCTAGGGCGCCGAATGCCACGTGCGAGAGGCCGTCGCCGATATAGGAGTAGCGCTTGAGTACGAGCGTGACGCCCAGAAGCGACGAACAGAGCGAAACGAGCACGCCGACGATGATGGCGTAACGTACGAAGGGAAATTCCAGGTAGAACGAGAGTTTTTCGATAAGTTCGGGCATGGCTATTTCCCCTTCACGGAAATCTGGTCGAAGTTCATCACGCGTGTGGCGTCGTCCAGCGCGGCGTCCACGTCGTGGGTCACCATGATGATTGTCGTTCCCTTCCTGTGCAAGTCCTTGATGATGCGGTACATGGTGTCGGCCGATTCCGGGTCGAGGCCCGTCACCGGTTCGTCAAGGAGCAGCAGGCGTTCGGCGGCGCAGAGGGCCCGGGCCAAAAGCACGCGCTGCTTTTGGCCCCCCGAAAGTTCGCGGAAGCACGACTTGCGCAAACTTTCGGTACGGGTGAGCGCCATGCATTCCATGGCGCGCTCCCGTTGGGCCCGCCCGTAAAACGGGAGCAGGCGGTGCTTGCCCTGGAATGCCGACAGCACGATTTCTTCGACCGAGGCCGGAAAATCCTTCTGAACGACCGTCATCTGCGGCAGGTAGCCGATCTCGCTGCGCATGAGCCCTTCGCAGAGCTCGATGTTCCCGGACTTCGGCGAGAGCAGCCCGGCGAGCCCGCGGAGGAACGTCGTCTTCCCGGAACCGTTACGTCCGATAATGCAGAGGTAGTCCTCCACGTTCACGTCGTAGTCCAGGTCGCGGACCAGGTCCTTGTTTCCGTAGCCGAGGGTCAGCTGGCGGCATTTGATCAGAGGGATTAGTTCGTTCATATTAGCTTCCTAAGGTCACTGGGCTTGTCGAAATGGCCTTGTTTATTTCAATGCCTTTTTCAGAATTTCCAAGTTCGACTTCATGAAGGAAACGTAGTCGGAGCCTTTCTTGATTTGGTCGTCCGTCACCGACTGCATGGAGTTGAGTGTCAGCACCTGGGCTTCCTTGGACTTTTTGCTCGCGTCGAGAATGGCCCGGGCAATTTTCCCGTTGCTCCCGTCAATCGTGAAGATTGCGGGCAAGGCGAGCGAATCCATCTTGTTCGCGAGGAAGGTGATCGTTTCGAAACTCGCCTCGCTCTCGGCGGAGCAGCCAACAAACGCGGCATAATACTTAATATCGTAATCGTCCACCAGATAGCGAAAGGGGAATCGGTCCCCGAACAGGATGGTCTTTTGTGCGGCATCCTTTGTGGTTGCGGCAAAGTCGACGTCCAGTTCGCGGAGCTTTGTTGCGTAGGCGGTTGCGTTGGCCTTGTAGGTTTCGGCGTTGGCGGTGTCGATCGTTGAAATGGATTCGGCGAGCTTTTGTACCAGGATTTCGGCGTTCTTCAGCGAAAGCCAGATGTGCTCGTCGTTTTCGACTTCCTCAGAATGGTGGTGATGTTCATGATGCTCGGCAACGTTCTCTTCGTGGTGATGATGCTCGGAGGTCGCCTCGGCAGGCTCGGTGACCTTGTCGTGCTCATGATGTTCCTCGGTCCCTGAGCTTGCCGAAGGGTCGGCCTGCATGCCCTCCACGACTTCTTCTTCCTTGACGCGGTCGCCGAGGGCTTTCATCAGGTTCATTTGTACGCGGCCCGCCTTCGGGGTGGCTTCCAGCGCCTTTTCAATCCATTCGTCGGATTCTCCGCCCACGAACACCACCATGTCGGCGCTCGCGATGGAGGCGATATCTTGTGCCGAGGGTTTGTAGCTGTGCAGGTCGGTGCCGTTCTTGATGAGCAGCTTGAGGTCTACCGCGTCGGTGTGTTCGCCCAGGATGTTCCGGAGCCAGTCGTATTGCGGGTAGATGGTCGCAACGATGGAAACTTTTTTCGAAGTGGGCGTTTCCGTGTTGCATGCGGACAGCATGAAGGCTGCCGTAAAAAACAATGTTGCAAAGAATGCAAACTTTTTCATAAAGGTCCCTTGTCCGTGTGGACAATGTTGTTGATTTTTTTTTGCGCGGCGTGTGCCGCCGGATTGTCGTTTGTTTTTACGACATCGGCTAATTCAGCAACAGGATCTTCTGGGAAACGAGCGTGACCGGCTGCGTGAAGGTTTGCCTGATGCAGACCTGCCTGAAGAAAAAACAGCGCAGCGCCAGTACGAAGGGCGCGACGACCATCTCCATGCATACGGAAATCAGTTCCAGGCAGCGGTGGATATGGTGGCATACGTGGCAATGTTCGCCGTGGCAGTGGTGCTCCAGGTGCCTGGACACGTAAAGCGACGCGAGGAACACCAGCAATCTGTCGAGCAGGGCCCTAACCATGGCGCATGCGCCTCCGCGAACACCCGGCGCACCGGCCGAGCAAAACCGATTGCTGCTGGTCCAACTCGAAACCCTTGATCCGCAGGACCGAAAGCTGCAGCATCTTGAGGGCCGGGCCGTCGAGGTGGAAAAACTTCCCGCAAATTTTGCAGACGAGGTGCATCTTTGCCTGGCACTTGCTCGGGCCTGTGTAGCGGTACTGAAGTTCCTTGTTCTCTTCGGCTCCGACAATCTGCACGATACCCGACTTTTCGAGGCGGGCGAGGTTACGGTAGATTGTACTCAGCGAAACGGAGGGCAGGTTCTGGGCGATGTCGGACGCCTTGAAGATACGGTCGGGGTTTTCGACCATGTAGTCCATGATAATCTGCCGCGTTTGCGTTTTGTATTCCATTTCGCCTCTAGAATGATCCGGACTGTCCCTGCCGGAACGAATTTGCAAATCATTCGCAAATTCAAATTTAGTATAAAAAGGGGTACATGTCAACGAATCTGTTTTTGTATATTTTACCCAGGTACATATCGGAGGACCAAATGCGCAAGGAAAAGGTTTACGAGGACGTCGAAGTCCACGACATGAGCGAGATGGACAGGCGTTCTGGCCACAGGAACAAGGGCTCAGAAAGCGGACAGAACGGCGTTTCCGTCGTGTGGAAGGCTCTTTCCGTGTTGATTGCGATGGTTGCCCTTGCCTACGACTTGTCCCCGATTGACGCGGTCCCGGACGCGCTTCCCGTGTTTGGCTGGCTTGACGACTTTGGTTTCACCGCGATGGCCGCACTGAACCTCTACCAGCAATTTGCAAAGGATCAGGGGGCCCTGACGGTGCGTCTGGCAAAGTATCTCAAGTGGATGCTAATCGCTTTGGTCGTGATTGCCGGAATCGCCGTCGGCGGCCTTATCGCAGCGATTGTCGCGCTTGTGACGCGGTAAAGCCCCTTCCTCATATGATACAACTTCACGCGCCCCCGCGCTGCAGGGGGCTTTTTTCTTGACATTCCGGTCACTTTTTCTTACATTGGAATGACGCCCTTAATTTATTCCTTGGAGGATTGGATGAGAAAAATATTCGCAATGTGCGTCGTGTCCGCATTCCTGTTCGTGGCATGTGGTGATGACAGCAGCAGCTCTGGCCCGGACTCAAAGGAAGAGTCCAGCAGCAGCAAAAAAGGCGACTCCTCCAAGTCGAGCAGTAGTGCAAACAGCGTATACGATGCCAAGAACAATACCCTAAAGGACTTCCGCGACGGACAGAAGTACAAGACCGTGACGATTGGCGAGCAGGTCTGGATGGCGGAAAACCTCAATTACGAAACAGAGGACAGCCACTGCTATAACGACAAAGAAAGCAATTGCGACAAGTACGGTCGCCTTTACACTTGGGCCGAAGCTAACGAAGCTTGTCCTGATGGATTCCATCTGCCGACGGATAGTGAGTGGAATGAGCTTTATACGAATGTCGGGGGAAAGTCGGAAGCGGCACTATACCTCAAGTCGGAAAGTGGCTGGGCTAAAGATGGTGGGGGCACGGATAAATATTCCTTTAGGGTTCTTCCGGCGGGCTACATGTTCGATGACGGAACATTCTCTGACGAGGGCAAAAGGGCGTATTTCTGGACTGCGACAGAATACACTTCCACTGGTGCTGTTAGCGCATTTTTCCTAACGCAATTGGACGAGGCCAATATGTTCAGCATTAGCAAGGATATGGAATACTCCGTTCGCTGTGTGAAAACGAAGTCTTCTGCAAAATCCAGCAGCAGCAAGGCGAAATCTTCGTCGAGCAAAAAGGGCTCGTCAAGTTCTGCAAAGTCTTCTTCGTCTGCGAAAACGTCCTCAAATGCGAGTGGTTCCAAGGCCACATACGACGAGAAAAACAACACAATGACGGACCCGCGCAATAACAAGACCTACAAGACTGTGAAAATCGGAGACCAGGTCTGGATGGCGGAAAATTTGAATTACAGTACGGGCCCAAGCTACTGTTTTGAAAACAATTCGACCGCATGCAATAAGTACGGTCGCCTCTACAAGTGGGATGCCGCAAAGCAGGCTTGCCCCAGTGGCTGGCACTTGCCCTCTAAGGCCGAATTCGAAACCTTGATAGAAACGGTCGGTGGTGAAGATAGCGCGGGAATAAAGCTCAAATCCGCTAGCGGATGGAAATCTGCGAGAGAAGAGGCTGTCGGTACTGACGATTACGGATTTACCGCACTTCCCGGAGGTTACAGAAGAGAAGATGATTTGAGCGGCTTTGTTACTCAAAATATTGAGTCGTACGATTTTATTGGCTACGGGGCATTGGCATATTTCTGGAGTTCTACGGAAGATATTGAAACATCGACAAAACTTGACGGCAATAGGATTCGGGTCGATCATGCTTTCTGCATGTATTTGGATGATCGTTATACGGATTCGGGTATTTGGGGCGAGCCTATGATCAACGCAATGTCCGTCCGCTGCATTCTGGATTCCCAAACTTCGTCTGATGCAAAGTCTAGCAGCAGTGAAAAGGCAGAATCGTCGTCAAGTGCGGAGTCTTCTTCATCTACGAAATCAAGTAGCTCAAAAGCGAAATTAAGTAGCAGTTCTGTAGCTTTGGCAAAAGCTTGCAAAACAGAAACTAAAGATGAATGTGAGTATGGCGAACTAGTGGATGACCGTGATGGGCAAACTTACAAGACTGTGAAAATCGGTAACCAGTGGTGGATGGCTGAGAACTTGAATTTGGAAACTCCAAACTCTTATTGCTATAACGATTCTGCAAAATATTGTACCCAGTACGGTCGCCTTTACACATGGGCTGCTGCGATGGATAGCGTAGGAAAATGGAGCTCGAATGGCAAGGGCTGCGGATATGGCAGTATTTGTTCGCCAACATATCCGGTGCGCGGTGTATGCCCCGAGCGCTGGCATCTGCCTACGAAGGCTGAATTAGACATGCTTGTCACAGCGGTCGGCGGACAGCCAACAGCGGGCAAGATGCTCAAATCGACAAGTGGTTGGATTACTAAATGGGGAACAGTCGGTAACGGTCCGGATGCCTACGCGTTCTCGGCGCTGCCTGCCGGCATCAGGGCCAGCGATGGGGCTTGCAGCGACGAGGGCGAGCTCGCGTACTTCTGGAGTTCTACTGAGGACGAGAGCAACTACGCGTACAGCATGCTCTTGAGCTACAACTTCGATGATGCGTTCCGGTACAGCTACAAAAAGAATCTCTGGCTTTCTGTCCGCTGCGTTCAAGACGATAAATAAGACACACTTTGCAGAAATGCAAAAAGACCACGAGTGAATCGTGGTCTTTTTCTGTGTGCTAATCGTCATGCTGAAGCCCGTAAGGGCTGAAGCATCCAGTAAAGTCTTGTCGATAAACAATGGCAGGATCTTTCGGCGCGGAGCGCCTCAAGATGATGCTTAAGGCCTTACTTCACAGAAGCCGTCAGCAGTTTTGTAATCGCTGCGACATACTCGGCGGGATTCGGGAGCGGGGAGCCTTCGGCAAGCAGAGCCTGGCCGTAGAGGGCCTTCGGCCAATCGCCCAGGTCTTCCTTGGCTTCGGCTTTCTTCTTGAGCATTTCGCAAATCGGGTGCGTCGGGTTGATTTCCAAGATGCGCTTGGACTTCGGCAAGTTCTTCTGGCCCATGGCCTTCATCATGCGTTCCATCTGGGCGCTCATGGCGTCTTCGCTGGTCACGAGGCAGCAGGGGCTATCCTTCAGGCGGCTGGACACGCGGACTTCCTTGATGTCTTCGTCCAAGACCTTCTGCAGGTTTTCGCAGAGGCCCTTGAAGATACCCTTGTTGGCTTCTTCGGCCTTCTTTTCGTCTTCGGTCTTTTCGAAGTCCACGTCGCCGCGGGCGATGTCGTGGAACTTCTTGTCGCCGAATTCCTGGAGGCTAGACATCATGAACTCGTCGATGCCGTCGCTCATGAGCAACACTTCGTAGCCCTTGGCCTTGAAGGCTT
>CAMZDZ010000100.1 GCA_947305535.1 uncultured Fibrobacter sp. | reverse complement strand
CGAAAACGCAGCGGACTGTTCGGCAATAGCGGAGGCAGACCAGTTCGCCCAGGAAACACCTTTCTGGCTCATCCAGTCAACCCAAGCCTGGCTAGCAGACTGGTTCGGAGAACCGTTACCATCAGCACTGACGGTACCCCATTCCGTAGCGAACACGGGGACACCAGAGTTCATAGCAGATTCAGCAGCGGAAGCATAGCCACCATCCTTGGAGTGCGTCGCAGCGTAGAAATGGAGCGTACAACCGTAGTTCTTGTCGCTGATGCCCGCACCAGCACATTTGTCCGGCTGGCTGGACCATCCCGGGCTACCCACGAGGATGAGGTTGTCGGAATGCTGACGAATCACCGGAATCACGGCGTCAGCATGGGTCTTGACAGAGCCCATGTCCGTTCCTTCCGGTTCGTTCCAAATTTCGAAAATCACGTTGTCGGTCTGACCGAATTCCTCGGCTGCCCAAGCAAAGAATTCCTTGGCATCGCTAGTGTAACCATTAGCACCTTCAGTATGCCAGTCAAGGATAATGTAGATGTCGTTTTCAACGGCGGCACGAACAAGCTTGCTAACCATGGCCTTCTGGTCGTTCTTACCACCCTTTGTATAGGAACGGCCATGGCTGTCGAACTTTTCGTCACCAACGCCGAGGGCGAAACGAAGCACTTCGATTCCCATGTCCTTCACCATGAGGCCCATAGCCTGGGCAGTATAGTACACTAAGGAACTATCTGCACCCGAGCTCCAGAAAAGGCTCATACCTCTGACCTGGACGGCCTTGTCTTTGTAAGCAGGGCAAGAACCGGACAGTTTTCCGCCGTTTGCCTTAAGTTCGCCGTAGGTGCTCACAGGACCAACCCTGCTGGGCTTTACAGCGAAAGCCGCCAAAGCGGCAAGCATCATTGTTATCAAAATTTTTTTCATAACATCCTTTCCTTCTATAAAAGTGGATTCACCTATCCCAACCTAAAAATAGATATAATTTGCAAATCTTCCTTGTAATTTATTTTGATACATTTCAACGGGTTACATACAAATCGCCCAAAAACGTCCAAAAACAAGAAAAACCCTTTTTTTTTAACAATTTATCACCCAAAATCCGTGATTTGGGTCACCGCAGCCCTGTGAGCGCACGCATAAGAAAAAAACATTTTACACACAAGCCGCATAGACCTGCGCCACAAGTTATCCCGGACACACGAAAAAACTCCGCCGAAGCGGAGTTTCCAAAAACGTTTGAAAAGACGAGACAACGATTAGTTTTCGTTGTTGTGCATTTCGATCTGTTCGCGGTCCATCGTGTGCTGCAAGTATTCCTTGAAGTCACGGTCGATGTTCACACCGTCGAAGTCGATGTCGTCGTTTTCCAACACGAACACGGCGCTCGGGTTATCGAGCCAGCCGACCACGTCCACGCCTTCCAATTTCATGGACTTGTCGCCCGCGGCCTGCGCTACGTATTCGATCTTAGACTTTTCAACCCAACCCTGGCCACAGTTGCCCTTGACGAGCACGGACGTATCGCCTTCCTTAAGGATGGTCAATTCGTCGTTGAAGCCCGCAGTGCAAACCACGGATCCACCGCCCTTTTCCTTGGTGAGATCGACGTCGCCGAGCTTGGATTTAACCTTCTTGGCAGCGAAAGAGTTGGCAACCAAGAGGGCAAGAGCAATAAACAACACCTTTTTCATAACTTTCCTCAGTTTCATGAAAACATTCAACAATGCTATACGAATATACCTTTTATTTTTCGTTTCGGTTGTTTTTCTTTTATTTTTTTACTCAATGAAGAAGATTTTTTTTGTTTCGACCATCATACTGGTAATTTTGGCGATTTTTGCCTGTTTTCAAGCAAAAACGCGCCTTAATGCCCTCTCCGGCAACGAAAAAACGGTCCTTTTGGAAATCCCGAAAGGCAGTTCTGCGGCAAAAGTATCGCAAATTTTACATGAAAACGGCATCTGGACCGACGATTTGGCGTTCCAATTGTGGTGTCGTTTGTACAAACCGAACCTGAAGGCGGGGTGGTACGAAGTCCCCGCAAACAGCAAACTCGACGAAATTATCGCCCTTTTCGAAAGCGGCAAGAACGCCGTGAAGAAGGTGACCATCCCCGAAGGCAGAGCTTCCTGGGAAATCCCGACCTACCTCATGAAATCTTTCCCGAACCTCGACACGAACCGCTGGAACGCATTGATCCACGACCCGAAGTTCACCCAGTCGCTCGGCGTCAGTGCGAAATCGCTCGAAGGATACCTGTTGCCCGACACTTACCCCTTCGCCGTCGACGCCGACGAAGAGGCCATCATCAAGCAGATGGTCGCCGCGAACCTCAAGCTCCGCGAGCAATTCAAGGACATGGAAGGCACGATGTGGGACACGCTGGGAAGCTGGCACAAGGTACTCACACTGGCGAGCGTGGTCGAAGAAGAAACAGGCAAGACCGACGAACGCCCGCTCATCGCGGGAGTGTTCCACAACAGGCTCCGCATCGGCATGCCGCTCGGCGCAGACCCGACAGTCCGATTCATTTTCAAGAACCTCACCGGCCCCATCTACAAGAGCCAGCTGAACAGCAACAGTCCGTACAACACGCGCAAGTTCAAGGGACTCATGCCCGGTCCCATATCGAACCCGGGGCGCAAGGCCATCGAGGCCACGCTCAAACCCGCAAAGACGGACGCGCTTTACTTTGTCGCCAAGGACGACGGGTCGGGGACGCACTTCTTCAGCAGCAACCTGAAGGATCACAACAAGTACAAGGACATCGCCGCGAAGAACCGCGGAGAATAAGCGACTCCAGGCCTAGAACAGGTCGTAGTCGCCGATACGGATAAAGTACTTGTAATCGCTAAACTTGTTCAAATCGCCCGCCGTTTCAAAGTCGACGGTCCTCGACATGCCGAGGAGCACGTTGATGGACTTGTACTTGAGCCGGAACGTCGGTTCCAGCACAACCTTGTTTGTACCCAAGGACACAACCGACGGGTTGTTCTCGAAGTCATGGACGTAGGCGCCGAACAGCCACAGGCCGTTGCCCCTGTAATGCAGGGCGGCGCTCATGCGCAGCAAGCCATAGTGGTGCGAGGCAAGCGTAGCGTTGTACCACTCCGTACTGCTCCACGGAGTCGCCTCGGGATGGAACCTGTAGCAGTTGCTCAGCACGGCGTAATCGAAGTCCTTCGGGTAGACATAGCCAAAGCCTTCCTCGTGGTACTGTTCGAAACCGCCCGCGGCGCCAAAGATGAACGTCGCAAATTCCCTGGGCGACACGGCATAGTAGGCATCAAGTTCACCCTTCCAGTAGATGGGAATCAGGTCCGCGCGGCCCAGCTCGAATCCAATGGACTGCAACCCCAGGTCCGCGTTCACGGCATACCCGTCCGTAGCGAACCACTTGTCCCGCTTCCCGGAAAGGAGCTCATAGTGCAGGCTCGGAGAGACAGGGTACGTATTGAAGAAACGCTCCTCGTAGGCAAGCGTGTCGATCTCGAACTCCCTGCTTCCAAAGACAAAGCCCAGCGACAGGTTCTGCATTTCGTCAAGCGAATACGTCACCCTTCCCGAAAGGTCGCTGCGCCGCTCCGAATAGATGCGGTCTTCGGGGGCGAGCTCGTTGTTGAACGACTTGAGCGGACGCACGGTCTGCCACTCGTAGGCAAACGAAAGGCTCCAGTTCCTGTTCCACAGCCTGTCGACATTGAACTGCGGATGCAGGCCATAGCTGGAAACGCCCCAGAAGCCGCCGACACTCAAATCGAATTCCATCTGGTCCACAAAGTGCACGCCCAACTCGGCATAGGCATTCGCGCCAAACGCATTGGAACCGAAGCCGCCCGCAGCGACATCAAACACAGGTGAAGATTTCGCCCCGACGACGAGGTCGCCGTTCGGCTGCATGTCGAAAGAAAGGGAATCGTAGACATGGTTTTGCGAAAGGGCGTAAGCAAAACGGCGCGGCGCGACCAAGCCAGTATCCTTTTCGTCCCAGTACGACTTTGCGGCAATATGCTTTTCTGCAGACAAACTATCGAAAGTCGGATTGAAGCGGAACCACGGATACACCTCGCTCTTCGTCCCCGCGTAATCCATCTTGCGTTCCGCCCCGAACGGAAGCGAACCCATGCGCTTCTCCATGGCAGAGAATCCCGCCTGGATACGAGCGTTATGGGTTTTCTCCTGAACCGAATGCGCACGGACAATCACTCCCGGCTGGTTGTTCAGTCCCTCGACAGCATACCGCTTCAGCGCCCGCTGCCACGGATTGCCCGATTCCTCGGAACGCACCGGGTCGGCGACGACAATAATGGCAAACTCGTCGGGGGAATCTTCCGCAGGCAGGGCCAAGTAGGGGCAGACTTCACCCGACTCGGCGTTCCCCGGCAAGGGAAGCGACTTAAAGACGTCTTCGTTCGTGTTGCCAACTACGCTATCGCAGCCCAACACGGCAAACGGAATCTTGAATTTCGCGGACTGGCGGTACAAGCTTTCCTGGAAACGCAGCCGCGCCAAGGCTCGCTCTATGCCTGCCGAATCCAGGACCAGCGGTTTCGAAATGCGGTGCGGGACTCCCGAGGAATCCGAGCGCAAGGCAAAGCGGTACCTGAGGCTCGGCACGCCTTCCAAGGAGATTGGCCACTCGAAAGGATTCCACTCCGTTTTCGCGGCAATGTTGTCATGGCCGACATGCGGTTCGAAATCTTCTTCCAGGAAAAGCCTCTGCATGTCGTCCAGGCGCATTCCCCTTGCCCACATGAATCCAACCCAGGCGCCCCACGACGTCCCAACGACGGAATCGACGGGAATGCCGTATTCCTCAACAGCGTACAGCACGCCCAGATAGAACCAGGGGGAATCCTCGCCGCCACTCAAGTACAGCACCGACTTCAAATTCTTCGAAGGCTGCGCCACGTTCTCGGGAGACGGGGCCGGCACCGAAGAATCCGCAGGCGCTGCAGAACCCACAGACGTTACGGAATCAACAGGGACCGACGAATCCGCAGGCGTCGCAGAATCAAAAGACGCCAGCACGGAATCCGCGGAAGGCTCGCCCGCCCCGAAGGCAAGCGA
The DNA here is from genome assembly GCA_947305535.1 of uncultured Fibrobacter sp. GTDB lineage: Bacteria > Fibrobacterota > Fibrobacteria > Fibrobacterales > Fibrobacteraceae > Fibrobacter. The sequence goes on along the minus strand of CAMZDZ010000100.1, from coordinate 3,552 downwards.
AGTCGATAAAACAGCAAGGATGCACAGCGAGCGCATCACGCCGTCTTTAAACAAGTTAACCAAGGCGGGCCGGATTGGAGACATACTTCCCCGCATCTTCGCGATTCACATAGCCCGTACGCACGAGTTCGGCCAGGCAATCGTCCATCAAGAGCATGCCTTCCGAAGCCGACGACGCGATAATCGACGGCAACTTGAAATGTTCGCCGTTACGGATATGGGTCGCCACGTTCTGCGTGTTGTACAGCACCTCCCAGGCAGGGACAATGCCCTTCTCGTCGGCAGTGGGCAACAGGCGCTGCACCACGACGGCCTTGAGCACGGCGGCAAGCATCGTGCGCACGAGTGCGCGCATCTCAGGGGCCGAAGCGGACAGCAGAGCCTCGAGCACGCCGACCGAGTTACCCGCCGTCACGTTCACCACGACAAGCGATCCCGCCTCGGCGGCGGCAAGCATCGGGAGCAGGTTCTCGCGTTCGAAATCACCCATCCAGAAAAGGTCCGTGCCGCTGCGGAGCGCCTGGTCCATCCTGGGCTCAATCTTCACCGTCGAATCCTTGAGAACCAGACTTTCGCCCGCATTGATATTCAGTTCCTCTTTCCCGACAAAGCTCGCGCGCAGCATCCTGCTGGAGCAAAGCGTACTCACGTAAGCCGAAGCCGTAGTCGTCTTGCCGCTGCATGCCGGGCCGCCGAACACGACAAGCCCGGAACTGAAGCCGAGCAAGTTGTTCATGTTCTCCGTGATGCCCAGGGCAGAGAAGTCAGGGCACTGTTCCAGAATCGGGCGGAACACGGCGGCGTTACCGCGCGCCTCGCGGAAATAGCGGACACGCCAGTGAGTGTTCACCCAAGGGCCGCCCACCATGGAACCGCTCTCGCCGTCCTGGGCGCCCAAAAATTCGACAATGGAACCCGACTCGACGACAGGCGCATCAGGAATCGTACACACCCGGCCGGCCAGACGCACGGCAGGCGAAAGGCCCTCCGACACAATCACTTCGCTTGCGCCAATGTTCAAGGCATAATCCAAAAGAGCTTCTATTTCCGTAGCCATTGTGAACCTCGTCATTTAGCAGGGCGGTAAGAAGCAAATCGCCTGTTATCGTAGGCACGCTTCCAAGCCTCAAAACCGTCGATATAGCCGGACTCCACGCACTTCTGCAAGGAATCGTCCAAAGTAATGCCCTGGTCGTGCTGGCTGCTGATGGCCGCCGCGATCTGCGAGAAGTCGTTCTTGCGGATCATGTTTGCGACCGTAGACGTGACCTTCATCGCCTCGCACGCGAGGATGAGCCCCTGGTTCTGCACGACAGGCACCAGCTGCTGCACAATCACGCCCTTGAGCTGTTCGGCAAGCGTATAGGCGAAGTTGGTCCGCGACGCTTCCGGCACGGACGCCAGCAGGCGCGAAAGCAGCGCGTGGATGTTGTTGCCCGTCGTCACGGCGAACACGAGAGCGCCCGCGTTGGACGCCTGCAGCAACAGCGAAAGTTCTTCCATGTTTTCGAGATGGTCGAACAGGATGACGTCGGCACCGTTGCTTACGGCCAGCTTGATGCCTTCGACACCCGAATGCACATGCAAGCCGACCTCGCGCTGGGCCACGGCACCCGTCGTGTTGCGGAGCAATCTCTCGATGGGCTTCTCGATGGTCTGGATGTAGGCCTCGCGGCTGCGCATAATCGTCTCGGCGTACGTGAGCATCGTGGTCGTACGTCCGCTGAACGACGGTCCGGCAATGAGCACGAGCCCGCTGGACAGTTCCGCAAAGCTTTCGCAGAACGGCGGCAGGTACAAGCTTTCAAGCGAAGCCGATTCCGCCTGGATAATGCGGATGGATACGCTCGGTACTCCCTCGAACCAAGTCACCGACAGGCGGATACGCCCGACACCCGGCACACCGGCCGTCTTGCTGACGTTTTCGCCCGAAGCGATCTTGTAACCATCGTCAAAGCAGTCCATGACCTCGTCCAGGCGTTTCGTCAGTTCGTCGACGCTCATGACATCCTCGGTCACGGGAACGATATTGCCCGACTGGCGCATGGCCACCTGGCGGTTCGGATAAAGGTAGATGTCCGTCGCATTGAACTTGCGGGCGAACGCAATCATTTCGGCAAGCGGAGTCGTGGGAGCGAGCGTCTCGGGGGCCTGCACGGGAGCGCCCTCACCACTTTCCACGGCAAAGTGCGCGGGCAAGGCCGCAGCAGGTTCTTCCGCAGCGGCCGGGGCCGGGGCCGCAGGTGCTGCAGGAGCCGGAGCCGGTTCCGGTTCAACCGTCGTCGGCTTGAATTCGGCGAGCTGCGTGGATTCGAGGCCGGCGACCGTCTCGACCTCGTTCGCGGAAATGGAGGACTTGCCGTAAATGTCGTTGCCCTCGATCTGGAGACCGCCCTCGCTGGAAGCGGTAGAGGCGGTCGCGGGCTCCTCCGGAGCCTCCGCCTTCGCCGCAGGCTTGGCGGCCGGCCTCGCCTGCTCCTTCGCCTTCGCGGCGTCCTTTTCCTTCGCTGCCGCTATGGCGGCCGCGTTCGCGGCGGCGGCGCTCTCGGCCTGGGCGTTTTTCGCCTCCAGGTCGCGAACGTAAGCCAAAACCTTCTGGTAGACGGCAGGCTTCAAGAGCCCCGCCTCGACAAGCACCTGCCCGATATCCTTGGAATCGGTGACCTTGCCGCTGCATGCGTTAACCTGGTCCTCGGTCACAAGCTTGTTGTAGACAAGGACCTTCGCCATATATTGATTTCTCATAAGAAATCCCTCCGGCTAAACCACCAGCTGGCCACTCCGAGAAACACGCATACATAACCCAGCGCGTACAGGGAATTCCACAGCAGGTAAAGGTCCGGCAGCGCAAGCCCGTGGACCACGTAAGAAGATATGTTGAACCGGTACAATCCCGGGAAAACGGCGTGCAGGACCACCGCGACTTTCTCGAGAACCGCAGTCGAGGCATTCCCCATCTCCCCCATGCGGCTTGCGAAACGCACCTGTTCCAAAAGTTCGTCGCTCAGATGCCCGGCAAGATAAATGCCCAGCGTAAACAGGGCGCTGAGCACCGTGCTGCTGAAACTGCTGAACAAAAGCGCCACGGCGATGACGACAGCCATCTCGCAGAAAATCAGGTAAATGGCAGCAAGCAGGTACAGCGTCGGCTGCGCATTCGTCATGAACAATATGACGTAGTAGACTCCCGTGAGCAAAGTCAGGTGGACAGCCACCACGGCGAGCAGGCCGAAGTACTTGCCGACGACAAACGAGGCGCGGCTGATGGGCTTCGAAAGGAGCGTGAGCACCGTCCGCCGCTGGATTTCCTTCTGCACGAGGCTTATACCCACGAAGATGGAAATCAAAAGGCACGAAAGGTTCATCACGGTAAGCGTGGTGGACTTGATTACGTAGGCACGGTCGAACACCGACCATTCGCCGAGAACGATACTGAACAGGGCAAGGCCGATGGCCAGCAAGACAATGTTATAGAGAATCTTGTCGCGAATGGATTCGCGGAACGTATTGAGGGCAATGATGCCGATATGCTTAAGCGTCTGCACGGGCAAT
>CAMZDZ010000099.1 GCA_947305535.1 uncultured Fibrobacter sp. | reverse complement strand
GAGCCTACTTCCTCCACCCTTCCATGATTTTCATGCAGCCGGCGAGGAGTTCGGCGGAGCGGTCCTTCGACTCGGTTTCCACGTAGCAACGGAACTCGGGAGCGTTGCCGCTCGGGCGCAGGTGCACGATGTCGCCGGAATCGAATTCCATGCGGTAGCCGTCGGTCTCGTCGATGGAGACAACTTCGCCGTGGAACGGCTTCGGCGCCGGGCCGTCCTTGGGCCTGAACTTGGAGGGCACCGCGGTGAGCGAGCCGAACAGCTTCGCGCCCAGTTTCTGTTCGCGGATCTCGGCAAGTTTCGCCTTAGAGACTTCGGTCGGGAATTCCTTGAGGCGGTCGCTCACGGTAAAGCGCTTGGGGAGCTTCTTGAGCAGGTCGACAACGCACATTTTCTGTTCGCGGACCATCACCATCACGGCGATCATCGGGAGCAGAGCATCGCGGGTCGGCAATGCCGGCAATGTGCGGGTGCCGTCCTCGAATTTACGGGTCAAGTTCGTCTGCAGCAGGAATCCGCCGTTCGCCTCGTAACCGGCGACGGACACGGAAGCGTCGGCAGGGTCGACCAGGCTTTCCATGCCGGCAATCACGTAGGGGCTGCCGATGCGGGTGCGGCAAATCTTCTCGAAGCTGCCGGACTTCTCGAGCGACGTGTTGCAACTCACCGGAGTTGCAATGCGCTTGATACCAAGCGCCTGGGCAGCCAAGATGCCCAGCACGTCGCCACGCAGCCACATGCCAACATCGTCTGCCAATAGCGGGCGGTCACTGTCGCCATCCGTGCTGAAAATCGCATCCACGAAATCCTTGTGCGCAAAGTCGCGGGCCAAATCCTCGTCTTCCTTGCGGATGGCCTCCGTATCGACCGGGATGAATGTCTCGCTGCGGGCAAACGGCTTCACCGTCGCACCCAGGCTCTCGAGCACCTTCACCACGATGTCGCGGCCCACGGCGGAATGCTGGTACACGCCGATGGTGAGGCCCTGCAAGGATTTCGTGCCGAAAAATTCCGGATAGCGCCTGCAGTAATTTTCCTCGGCTTCCGTTTCCACTGCCGGGAGCGCGGGAGCATCCTTCAGCATGCCCTGCGCGTCAAAAATGCCTTCGTCGAATTCCACCGACTGCGAAACGATTCCCTGCTCGTCCTTCTTGGAAATTTCGCCCTGCGGGTGGTTGAACTTGATGCCGTTACGGTCGGCCGGGATATGGCTGCCCGTGACCATGATGGTCGGGAGCGCCTTGTCGATGCCGTAAAGCGCGATCGCCGGAGAAGGAATGCGTCCGCAGTAGACGACCTTCCAGCTGGAATCCTCGCCCGCCTTCACGAGCGCCTTCAGGATGCGTTCGGTACTGGGGCGCAGGTCGCCCGCAATCGCGATCGTGTGTTCGCACTTGTAGCTTGCCTCGCAATACTTGATAAACGACCGGGCATAAACGTAGCACACGCGGTCCGTCATCGCGGTCACCAGGCCGCGCGCGCCGCTCGTGCCGAAGGACACGCCGGACTGTTTCATCACTTCTTGCATCGAAACGCTCATATAAACCTCAAGATATAGTGGCCAGTGGTCAGAATCTCAACCACTGGGCCAGTTGTTTTGCGAGGTAAAAGATATAAAATTGGGTGCCGGACTACGGGGCCAGATTCTTGACGCAACGGACGTAGGCGCCGGTAATCTTGTGGGCGTTATCCGACGACATGGTATTGTCACTATGGAAACCCCAGAGCCAGGCGAATTCGAATTTATAACGGCTGTCCGTCACGTCGTATTCCGTGGAGCTCCAGAAAAGCGCCTCGTAACCTTCGGACCTGTACATGCCCTTGTAGTCATACGCGCCGCCCAGCTGGTTCGTGAAGACCGCCATTTCTTCGGGGTGTCCATTGAAGAAGCCGGCCACCGACGCCAATTCCGCCTCGCTCGGGAGGTGCGTGCCCGCGGGGCAGATTCCCTGATGGGGCAAAGTGATTTTCCCGTGCTTTTCGCCGTCGTACTTCTTGTCGATAGCCATCGCCTGGGACCACGTGTAAAGGCGGCCGTACTTTTCGCAGTTTTCCGGCTTGTCGCCGTAGCACATGCTTCCTTCCACTTCGATATCCAGGTTCTTCTTCGTCCAGAATATCGTATTGATCTCGACAAAATCATCGTCGGTCAGTATGATTTCCCTGCTGCTGCTGGATTTCGCGCTGCTGCTCGACACCTCGGCGCTCGAGGAAGATTTCTCCTCCACCACGCCATCCTTTACGCAACGGACGTAGGCGCCGGTAATCTTGTGGGCGTTATCCATCGCCGTGGTATGGTCCTGGTGGAAAGCCCAGAGCCAGGCATATTCAAACTTGTAGAAGGAATCCGTCACTTCGTATTCCGTCGAACTCCAGAAAAGCGCCTCGTACTCCTCGGACCTGTACAAGCCCTTGTAGTCATACGCGCCACCAAGCTGGTTCGTGAAGACCGCTTCATATTCGGGATGCGCCTGGACAAAGGCGACCAGGTCCTCCCATTCCGCGTGGCTCGGGATGTGAGTGCCTTCGGGGCATATTCCCTTATGAGGCAGGGTAATCGCACCCAGTTTTTCCTTATCGTACTTGGTGTCTATATCCATCGCCTGGGCCCACGTGTAAAGGCGACCGTACTTCTCGCAGTTGGCGGGTTCGTTGTTGTAGCACTTGCTGCCTTGCACATCGACATCCAGGTTCTTTTTCGTCCAGTACCTTGAACCGACCTTTACAAAGTCTTCGTCCGAAAGGCCGGACTTTTTACTCGAAGACGACTTCGCCTTTTCGGAGCTCGAGGACTTTGCCTTCTCGGAACTCGAAGATTCTTCCACGGAACTCGACGACTGCTTCTTTTTGGAACTCGAGGAAGACTTTTCGTCTTCATCTTTCTGGCTGGACGAGCTGGACTTCGCGGCAGAGGAAGAATCCTCCTGAGCATCGTCGCTGTCGACATAAATCACTATGGGGCCGCCACTTTTGCCGTCGCACCCGAAGAACAGCGCGGCCGCAATCGCCAAAGGAAAGATACGCTTCATATCTACATTTCCTCCAAATAAAGAGAAATACTTTGTTTTAATATAATTACGTTTTGCGCAAAACGAAAGGAAGGCATAGCAAAAAACCTTCCCGTCCCTATAAATTCCGGGCAAAAAGCCCCTTTTTTCGGTGAAATAGGCTGGTCGGCGCTTATTATTCGGCGCCCATTAATCGGCGTCTATGCTAGCCGGCAGTTATGATCGCCGAGGCGACCACGCCCGAGCCTGCGTAAAGCACGAGCACCTGGCCGGGGGCCGAGGCGAACTGCGGTTCGTCGAAGCGCACGCGGATAGTGCCCGCGGCGGGGTCGAGATGCACGATATGCGCGGCGGCGCCCCTGTGCCCGAGGCGGATATGTGCCGAAAGCTCGCCCTTCAAAAGCGGAGAGGTCTCGGAAACCATCAGGTTCAGGTCGACTCCGGCCACTTCGGTGCAGCTGAGCGCGCTGCGGGGGCCGAGCACCACGCGGTTCGCCTTCGCGTCGATGGAGACGACAAAGAGCGGTTCCGGCTGGCCGCCGATATTGAGGCCCTTGCGCTGGCCGATGGTGTAGTGCACGATTCCCTTGTGCTTGCCGAGCACCTTTCCGTTCATGTCCACGAAGTCGCCGGGCACATTGTCGGATTCGTCAAAGAGCACGGAATAGTCGCCGCACTCCAGAAAGTCCATGCTCTCTTTCTTGGTGGCGAAATCGATCCAGCCGATCTGCTTCGCCAGTTCCTTGACTTCCACCTTCGTCATGCCGCCGAGCGGGAAAAGCACCGCCGAAAGCTGTTCCGCCGTGAGGCGCGAAAGGAAATACGTCTGGTCCTTGCCGTGGTCGAGCGATTCGTAAAGGAACGGCTCGTCGGGGCTCTTGAAGTCGAGACGCGCATAGTGGCCGGTGGCAAAGTAGTCGAACTCGATGCCCATGCGACGGGCAGCGATATGGAGCGCACCGAATTTAATGTTCTGGTTGCAGCGCACGCACGGGTTGGGGGTGCGTCCGGCGCGGTATTCCGCACGGAAGTAATCCAGGACCTGGCGCTTGTATTCCTCGGAAATGCGCACCACGTGATGCGGAATTCCGAGCCGGTCGGCGACCGTCTTCGCTTCGGCAATGCTCGCATCTTCGCCGGGGCCAAAACAGCCCTCGCGGCCTTCCACGTGCGGCATGTTGATGGAACCGTCCCATGTGGCCATCGTCATACCGATGACCTCGTAACCCTGCTGTTTTAGTAGGAAAGCGGCGAGGGCGGAGTCCACTCCGCCGGAAAGTCCGACTGCTACCTTCTTTGTCATGCTCGTGCCTGCTTTCTTTCGCGGGTTAGAATTTTTTCGCCTAGAGGTTTGCGTAATGGAACATCGCGTCGATGCACTTCTTGGCCTTCACGCGGATGTCTTCGTCGAGTTCCACGCGGTTCGCCTGTTCAGGGTGGCGCAGCGTCTCGAGGATGTTTTCAAGAGAATTGGACTTCATGTACTTGCACATGCTGCAGCTACCGATGAATTCCATGTCGGGGTGCTCGTAGTGCATGCGGGCGTTGAGGCCACATTCCGTAAGGAGAAGCACCTTGCTCTTGGGCGGGAGACCGTCGATGTACTTGACCATCTGGCCGGTACTACCCACAAAATCGCTGTAGAATGCCGCAGACGGGTTGCATTCGGGGTGGCTCACCACCTTGAGGCCCGGATTCTGGCTGCGGAAAAACTGGATGAGCTCGGCATCGTAGGTTTCGTGCACGTAGCAGCTGCCCGTGTAAAGCACGATGTCCTTCTTCACGCCACGGCTTTCCATTTCACTGATGATGTTCTGGCCCATGAGCTTGTCGGGCACAAAACAAATCTTGTCGTTCGGGTAGGCTTCCACAATCTTCATCACGTTGCCGCTCGTGACGCACACGTCGCAGGCCGCCTTCACGTCGGCGGTGGTGTTGATGTAACAGATGAAGGCATGATCCGGATACTTTTCGCGGAGCGCCATCACGTCTTTGCCGGTAATGGAATCGGCGAGGCTGCAACCGGTAAGCTTGCCCGGGATGAGCACGTCCTTTTCGGGGCTCAAAATCTTGGCCGTCTCGCCCATGAAGCGGACAGCGGAAAACAGAATCGTCTTCTGCGGGACCTTCGTCGCGTCTTCGCTCAGCTTGTAGCTGTCGCCCGTGTAGTCGGCGACACCGAGCACGATTTCGGGAGCGCAATAGCTGTGCGCGAGGATGACCGTGTCCTGGTCCTTCTTGCGCTCGTTGATTTCGTTGATCAGCGGGAGCATCTGGTCGACCTTTTCCCTGGTGTAGTGGCAAAGGACGGCGCCCGGCTGGATCTTGTTCAGTCTATTGAAGAGTTCGTCTGCGGTCATAATCCAAATATAAAAAATAGGGCTCCGAGCGTAAAGCCCGGAGCCCATGGAGATACATTCCGCTATTCAGCGAAGAGGGCAGTAGAAAGGTAACGGTCGCCGGTATCCGGGAGGAGCGCGACGATGGTCTTACCCTTGTTTTCCGGACGCTTGGCGAGTTCCTTGGCGGCCCAGAGGGCGGCACCGGAGGAGATACCCACGAGCACGCCTTCCTTCTTGCCGATTTCGCGACCGGCTTCGAAAGCGGCCTCGTTCTCGACAGCGATGATTTCGTCGTAAACCTTGGTGTTCAAGGTGTCAGGCACAAAGCCCGCGCCAATACCCTGAATCTTGTGGGAGCCCGCAGTACCCTTGGAAAGCACCGGAGAGCTGGCCGGTTCCACGGCGACAACCTTCACGCTCGGGTTCTTTTCCTTGAGGTATTCACCCACGCCAGAAACAGTACCACCCGTGCCGACACCGGCCACGAAGATGTCCACCTTGCCGTCAGTGTCTTCCCAGATTTCAGGACCCGTGGTAGCCTTGTGGGCAGCCGGGTTGGCCGGGTTCACGAACTGGCCCGGAATAAAGCTGTTCGGGATTTCCTTCGCGAGCTCGTCGGCCTTGGCAATGGCGCCCTTCATGCCCTTCGCCCCTTCGGTGAGCACGAGTTCGGCACCGTAGGCCTTCATCAGCTGGCGGCGTTCCACGCTCATGGTTTCGGGCATCACGATGATGATGCGGTAACCGCGGGCGGCGGCGACAGAAGCGAGGCCGATACCGGTGTTACCCGAAGTCGGTTCGATGATGACGGCGCCCTTCTTGAGCTTGCCGCTCTTTTCGGCGTCGTCGAGCATCGCCTTCGCGATACGGTCCTTCACGGAACCGGCGGGGTTGAAGTATTCGAGCTTCGCCAAAATCGTGGCGCCGAGACCTTCTTCGACGTGGGTGAGTTCGAGGAGCGGAGTATGGCCAATGAGCTGGTCGGCAGAGGTATAAATCTTAGACATTTTGAAATTCCTTTTTGCGCCCAGGGCGCATTGAATGGTGGTTAAATCGTTCAGCGGACATAAAACTAGAAACTTTCCCTACCATTTCAATAGGAAATGGCCGACATTTATAAAGATTTTTCATTTTTTCGACCTTGTAATAGACTGTGTCTATAACCGATATGCGAAAAAAACTATAACAGGGGCAAAAACAGCCTTCCGGGCCGCCTTCACGCCACGTTACAGACAAATTCCGCAATGTCGCGGATGCAGGCGTTGCGACTGCCAAGCAGGCCGTGGTCCGCCACGTACCTGTGCAGGCGATGGACCGGCCGGTTTCCGGCGGCATTCCCCGCGACAGCGGGCCCACCCGCCAGCTTTTCCCACAAGGGCGCCAACATCCTGTCGCAAGGCGCCACGCTGTCCTTCTCGGCAATCAAGAAGAGCAGATTCAGCTTGCCGATCAGCCCGGACAGGCTCCCGAAACGGACTTCGTCCTTCAGCGAGCGCATGTCCTCGAAAATGGCGTCCACGCCGTCGCTATGCAGTATCTTGCCCTGCTCCAGGAGCGCCTTCAGCAAGCTCTCGTCGCGGTCCAGGTAGTAAGACGGGTCGAACGGGGTAAGCGCGACCACGCCGCGCAACCAGGGCAGCTTCTTGGCGGCATTCAGCACGGTGCATCCGCCCATGCTGTGCCCCAGCAGGAATATCTTGCCGGCATCCACGCGGTACCGCTCGCAGAATTCCTCGCTGCGAGCGTATTCCGCCACGTTCACCGCATCCTCGATGCAGTGGCTCAGCAGGTACTTGCCCTCGCTGCCCCAGGCGCCGCGGTGGTGCGGCGACATCACGACACAGCCCATGCGGCAAAGCGCATGCGAGATGTCGTCGTTGCGCGCCGAACCCGGATAGCCGTGAAACACGATCACGCAGGGGCGGCCTTCGGCAAAGCTTCCGTCGGGCCACATGATTTCGCCATACAGGTGCGATCCCTCGCTTACCACGTCGAGGGTTCCATAATCCGACAAAGGGCAAGAACCGTCAACGGCCTTGTCCTCAAAAAGATATTCAGGCTTCAGCATCAAGCGCACCTCCGTACAATCCTATACAATCGGTAGGAAATATAGAAAACCGAAGCCATTCTCTGTCCGTTAGAACGTTACAGATACAGCCCCTTGCTAAAGTATCGGTCGCCGCGGTCGGGAGCCACGAACACGATGTTCCCGCGCGCGCCCGAGGCGATGAGCTTCTTCGCCGCCGCGAACGCCGCGCCCGACGAAGAGCCCACAATAAGCCCTTCCCTGCTGGCCAAGTCGCGAGCGCCGCCAAAAGCGTCGTCATCGTTGATCTTGATTACCTTGTCCACAAGCGACATGTCCATGGTGTCGGCGATAAAGTCGTTGCCGATGCCCTCGATGTTGTAGTCGCCATGTTCGCCGCCGCCCATGGTGGAGCCGATGGGGTCCGCGAGCACGCCCTGGATTTTCGGGTTGCGTTCCTTGAGGTACTTGAGGATGCCGCTGTAGGTACCGCCGCTCCCCGCGCCAGCCACCACGTAGTCCACATGACCGTCGAGATCTTCATAAATTTCGGGGCCGGTGGTTTCGTAATGGGCAAGCGGGTTCGCCATGTTGCGGAACTGCCTGAGCGATACGGAGCCAGGAATCTGCGTCAAGAGTTCTTCGGCCTTCTTTTCGGCACCGAGCATGCCTTCTTCACGCGGGGTGTTGATGAGTTCCGCCCCGAGCGCGCGCAAGAGCGTCTGCTTTTCCTGCGAGAACTTGGTCGGCACCACGAATATCACTCGCACGCCGCGATTGAGCGCCGCGAACGCGATGCCGAGCCCGGTGTTGCCCGCCGTCGCTTCCACGATCGTTCCGCCCGGCTTGAGCGTTCCGTTTGCGAGAGCGTCGTTCACCATGTAAAGGCCTGTACGGTCCTTCACGCTGCCCGAGGGGTTCCACGATTCCAGTTTTACAAACAAGTTCACGCCATCGGGAACGCCCACATGCGAAAGTTTCACGAGCGGAGTCTTCCCTATCAAGGCCTGCATTGATTCGTAGTATTTCATAAAAAACCTCTTTTTATGCTTTCGCGGCGGTGAGACCGGCATTCAAATCCAGGATGATGTCATCCACCTTCTCGATACCCACCGAGAGGCGGATCAGACCGTCGGTAATGCCCACCTTCTCGCGGATTTCCTTCGGGATGGAGGCATGGGTCATCGTGGCCGGATGGCATACGAGGCTTTCGACGCCGCCCAGACTTTCGGCGAGCGAAATCAGCTTGAG
>CAMZDZ010000098.1 GCA_947305535.1 uncultured Fibrobacter sp. | reverse complement strand
GGCCAAAGACAGAAGCACAGCGAAAAGAATTTTCCGAATCATCTTACTTCAATTCCTCCCAACTGCCGTTTCTGCAAACAAACTTTCCGACTTCAGCGATTTCGACCTTGACATTCTCGCGGTTCAACGTGCAGGATCCCTCATAAAACACGACCTTGTCCATCTGTTTCCATACGCCATTTTCGCATCGAGCGTACAAGGAATCGGCGTGCATCATCAACTGTTCCTTGCTCACATCGCAATCACCGAAAAGTTCTACGGCATACTGCACGAACGTTTTCCAATCACCGAGTTCCAGCCAATTACGATCTTTTTCACTGCAAGCATATCGTCCATCTCGATACAAGCTGTCGTTCATCCCATCAACACAGGCACCGAGGGTTTCTTCCAAATTGTTCGCGGTACGCCAGACATAATTTGAATTGAAGCGATCGCAGACAAAAGTCGTGCCCGCAAAGTCGCTCTTCTCTGTTTCGTTCGTGAACATCCGTCCGAGAGAATCGCAGCTGGGCATTCCGTAAACTGTTTCCACAAGGAGGAGCACGTCTTCACGCAACGAAGAGGACACATTCACACCTCCTTGCGAAACGGCATAAAGGGAATCGTCAAAGCCAACCTGGTCCATTTTGTAATAACGCACCAGTTCATCGGCAATTTCAACCGACGGCAGCACGTTCCTCCAGGTCGTGTTCTTTTTCACGGACTTGGACAACTTTTTGAAGGTCTGGTAGAAGGTCGAATCCTGCAAGAAGAACCTTCCGTACAGGTAAATCGGGGTTTCCAATTCTGCCTTTGGCAAAGACTCGTTTTCGAGCCCGTACTTGTTGTCGTTCCCCCACTCCAAAAGGTGGCTGACCTCCAAGTAGGCAACATCATGCGCTTCTGCGTAAGAGTAATCCTCCTTGCGCACCAGGCCTTCGATCCGCTCGGTCATCAAAGCGTCCAGCAACTTGACCTTGACGGGTTCGTTCGCACTGACGCTAACATATTCCTCGAATTCCATCGGCTCCATCTGCGGGGAATCCGCGAATACACACGAGAACTTCAGCTTCACAACTGAAGAAGGCATTTGAAGTTCACTTGTCGAGAACGTGAAATCCGTTTTGTTCCGGACGATTTTCACGGCCACGCTATCGACACCCTCCAAAAATTCATCGACGGACACGATTTCCAGGTTTTTAGGTTCAAGCACCGACATCAGCGCAAATTCGCCCTTCAACGAAAAAGATTGGGAAACCGTATCGGCAGGACCGCCCCCAGAAGGCTTCACTCCAAAATTCTTGTCTACATTCTCGAAATCGTCGGCATAGTAGGTACGATTTTCACAAGCGGAAAACAAACCGCAGAGCAAAACAAGGGGCAACGTTACAATCTTGTGCAAAAAAGGCATCGGCACTCCATTCCAAAGCATCGACATGAATTTAGATAGAAAAACCGAAAAAAAACACTTTCCGGGAGAAATAGTCGACAAAAGGACCTTTTTGCTGGACAATTTGGAATCCAGAAGCAAAATCTGTTTTTTTTATCGTAAAAAAGGTAAAAAAAGCAAATTTTTCACCGTTTTTGTTACCATATTGCTATTTTCATAATAAATTATACTTGTACGGATTTATAAATTTAGAGGCGTTTATGAAACAGCTCTCTTTGTCTAAATCGAAGCAACTTCTATTCGCGGTTGGATTAATTGTCATAGCAGTCCTCGCGAACATCATACCCGCAAAAATCGCTCTCGCCCTGGAAATCCCCGTTTACATGGACTGCATCGGGACAATCGTAGCAGCCATGCTCGGGGGAACGCTCCCCGCCGTAATCGTCGGATTCTGCTCCAACGCCATTGACAGCCTTTCGAACTGGGAGACCCTCTATTACGGAATCATAAGCATCCTTGTCGGCGTGGCGGCCGCCCTTTTCCAGCAATATGGGTTCTTCAAGAAAATTTCAAAAATCTGCCTCGCCATTCTCACCTTTGCCATACTGGGAGGCGTACTCGGCTCCATCCTCACCTACTTCCTCTACGGCTACGACTTCGGCGAAGGCATTTCGGCTCCGTTCTCCATCGCCATATACAACAAGCTTGGCTTCTCGAAGTTCTTCTCCCAGCTGTCGGCCGACTTCGCCCTCGACATCATCGACAAGACAATTGTCCTGGCCGCATCCATCGTCATTTACCGGAGAATTCCGGTCCATCTGAAGAGCCTCCTCAGCCACGTTTTCCTGTTCGACCCCCACCTGGGCGAACGATCCAAGACGGCAAACAACCACCTCATCAAGCGCTCCCTGCTCCGCAAGGTCGTGGTCATGGTTATCATCGCCGAGATTCTGCTCGGAGCCCTGGCCAGCACGACAGGCTTCTTCCTCTACCGCCAGGTCACAATTGCGAGGAACAAGGCCATCGCACAGGGCGTTGGAGCTTCTGCAGCCGCAATTATTGACGGAAACCGGGCCAAAGAGTGGGAGACCATGGGGCATGCGGCCCCGGGCTACGATGAAATCGAGAAAGACTTGTACCGTATCCGCGACAGCTTTTCGCAGGTATTCTATCTCTACGTCTACAGAATTACCAACGACAGCAGCGTCGTCCTATTCGACCTGGAAGCGAGGGACACGAGCGGTGTGCTGCCGGACAAGCCCGGCGACCGCGTAGCGTTCAACCAGGGCTTCGCACCCGTACGGGAAAACCTTCTCCGAGGAGAGAGAGTCGAGCCCATCATCACGATCGACGAATACGGTTGGTTGCTGACAGCCTACGAACCGCTGAAGAACTCCGCGGGAAAGACGGTAGCCTACATAGGCGTCGACATCTCGATGGGCGACCTCATCTACGAACAGGCGAAGTTCTTCATCAAGCTACTCACGATGTTCTTCGGGCTTTCCATCATCATCATGAGCATCGTCCTCGAATTCGTGAACCGTGGCATCGTGCATCCGGTGAACCGCATGGCCGCAGCCTCTATCCACTTCGCCTACAGCTTAGAACAGGGCCGCGTGGACAGCCTTCTCGAACTTGAATCCCTGAAGATCCGCACCTTCGACGAAATCGAATACCTATACAAGGCGCTGACAAAGACTTGCAAGGACTCCGTAGACTTCATCCGCAGATTGGAAGCCGCGGCCGACCGCATCACGCGAATGCAAGACGAAATCATTATCAACTTCGCCGAAATGGTCGAAGCAAGAGACACCAGCACCGGAGACCACATTAAAAAGACGGCCTTCTACGTGGAAGCCATCGCCGACGAGCTCCAGAAAGAGGGCAAGTTCTGCGACATATTGACGGACAGCTACAAGGACAAGCTCAAGCGTTCCGCGCCGCTTCACGATATCGGCAAGATTGCCGTGTCCGACCTCATTCTGAACAAGCCGGGCAAGCTGACTGACGAAGAATTCGCCATCATGAAGAGCCACACCACCCAGGGCATGAAGATCCTTTCGAAGATCGAGAAGAACGCGAACAACACCATGGACGACAACTACCTGAAGGAGTCCATCGAGATGGCGCACTACCACCACGAAAAATGGGATGGTTCGGGCTACCCCACCGGAATCAAGGGCGAGGAAATTCCGCTCTCCGCAAGAATCATGGCCGTCGCCGACGTTTTCGACGCGCTGGTCGCCGAACGCGTGTACAAGAAGCCGTTCCCCTACGAGAAGGCCATGGCCATCATCACCGAGGGCGCGGGCAAGCACTTCGACCCGGTCGTCGTGGAAGCGTTCTGCCACATTTCCGAAAAGCTCTACAACGAGCGCACGGTGCTGAACAAGCAGGACAAGCCGGCAGAACCGGAACAGCCGAAACAAGCTTAACCAAGCTTAGCCAAACAAAAAGCCCTGCGGAAATCCGCAGGGCTTCGTTGCATTGCGACAAACCTAGTTAGAACAGGGCGATGCTGTAGGGAGCGAGGGCGCCCTTCGGCTGCTTGATGGACTTCTTCTTTTCGCCATTCCAGACATGCACCTTGGAAGCGGTGCGATCACCGACATAGAGCTTGCCATCGCTAATGGCCATGGAACCGGACAAGTCGGTGAATCCGTCAACATCCTCGACCTTCTTGGAAGAAAGATTCACCTTCTTCAAGGCCTGCACAGCGGCATAGTTCTCGTCATAGCCCTTGTTGATGCTCACGTAGGCGATGTCGTCGTCAACAACCATGGAGACAACACCACCGCCCAGCTTCTCACCGGAAACCAGGAGCTCGGATTTCTTCTTGGAGACATTCACCTTTTCGATTCCGCGCTTGTCGTCAGCATCGGTACCGAAAGCGTCGTTGTATTCACCATGGGTAGCCACGAAGACCTGGCCGTCCACCACGGCAATGGAAGAAGGATTCTTGCTCTTGAGCTGAATCGTGTCAACCAGATTACCCTTGGAGGCGTCGTAAATGGCAAGGAGACCCTTAGGATACGTGACAACGTAATTTTCGTCCTGCGTGTAGCGCTGCATCAGTACGTAGAGATTTCCATCGTCCAGTTCGATGTCGGTCACGAAGGGAGATGTTTCTCCCTCGTAGGCGAACTTCTTGGTCTTGATGGACTTCTTGATTTCGCCGTCCTTGGTGGAGATCTTCACCAGGGAATCCGCGTTCTGCAAGGCGACCCAAGCGAAATCGCCGTCGAAAGCCATGTCGACCGGGTTGACACCGTCATCCAGGGAAACCTGCCAAACCACGGCCTTCTTGCCGTCGGATTCCAGTTTGTCGGGATCGATTTTCGTGATATTGTCGGCACCCATGCCTTCCAGCACATAGAGATCGGCTTCATTGGATTTGACCCTGGAATCCTGGTAGAAGGAAAGGGTCTTCTCGGAGATTTCGCCATCCTTGTCGATCCAGCGAAGTTCGCCAGTCTTGTAGTCGCTGCCGAACACAACGCCGGCAATCGAGACCTCCACTTTTTCGGGAGCGGAGCTGGGGCTGGAGCTGGAATCGTCGCCGCACGCCACGAGGCCGAAAGCGAGGCCCGCAGAGGCAAGCAAGGTTGAGTATTTTGTGATTTTATTCATATTGTGTTCCTTTCTGGCTTTACGCAATTACTTAGCCATAATTCTATGTCTCGGTAACGCGCGGGGGCTAGAACCCCTGTATTATGGTGAACTTGTATTCCCGCCCCGGCATGGGGAACGGGGTATAAAAATTTCGGTACTTCTCGTCGGTTATGTTATCCACGGAAAAAGCGAGGCGGGTTTTCTCGAACGGGTTGTACGAAAGAATGGCCCGGTGGTTTGCGACGGCAGGCTGGTCCATACGGTTCGCGCGGTCGCTGTAGATAACGCTGCGCCACTCCGAAGCCCAAGTGAAGTCAAGATGCAACGGCAAATGGAGAACGGCCTCGGCAAAGTAGCTGCGGGCAGGCTCTCCGGGAAGAACGTTTCCATGATAGGTGGCCGAGTTCGAGCGGTCTTCCGTCTTCTGGAACGTCGCGCGCAAGACGACATCCAAAAAACTCGCGGGGGTGCTCTTGAGTTCAAATTCCGCACCGCGGACAAGCGACCGTGCGACATTTTCGGCATGCAGGTGTTCCACGACAATCAGCCAGCAGATACCGTCCTCGACATGAGATTCAAAATACGCTGCCCTCAGGGACGTATGCCCTCCCGGGACCTGGAACAAGCCGGACGCCTCGAACTTGGTCGCCTTTTCGCGCTTGAGGTTCGGATTGGAGATGGCGCCGGGGAACGTCCCGTAAAGCTCCATCAGGGCCGGCTGCTGGTAAAAGCGCCCCATCGAGACCTCCCCTGTCACGGGAATCTCGGAATTTCCTAGGCGAGCATAAGCCCTCCCGGAGAAGGTCAAGTCGCGGTCCTCCGCACTTTCCAAAGTACGGCCGCCCGTAGGCAAGACAAAGGTTCCCCCATCCAGGCGGTCTTTCAGGAAATGCACGGAGCCTTCGCCACCGAGGCCGCCATACCGAAAAAGCTGGTAATACAAATCGCCCGATCCGACCAGGTTCAACCGATCAAGGGCCCAGTCCTTAGAAACTCCGCGTTCCTCGGCACGTTCCCATTCCGCTGCCACACGGGCAAAGCCCTTCAGGCGGTTCCATATCGCCCACTCGGCCGAAACCTCGGGAGTCACCTTGTAGACAGCCGCCCCGTATTCCAGGTATTCGTTGACGGAATACCCCAAATGGTCCAACGGGTAATAAGAACTGGAGACGTTCTTGTCGAAACGGAACGAAAGGCCGCCATACAAGAAAAGCGCATCGTCAAAGAAACCAGGCGATTCAAGGCCATAGCGGAGGAGCGCGGACTCCCCCACAAAATCGGCCACCACGGTCTGCTGTTCCTCCTTGCCGGGATTCCCGCCTTCATATCGGGAAGCCGTCACCGACAAAGTCGAAAAGGAGCCGTTCCCGTGCAGCATGCGGAACTGCGCGTTACCCGACACGTCCGTATATTCAGCGTTCTGGCGCGTTGCCGTGTAATCGTCGTCATCGTTGTACTGGGTGCCGTTGCGGTTTGTGTATTCGTAGTCGTTGTCGGAATGCCTAGTGGCAAACGAGGACGCGAACATGATGCTGTCGGTCACCGGTGCGCTCACCTGGAAAGCGCCTTCCCACGTATTGTGATTACCGTAACCGAGCAAGACGCGGCCGCCCTTTTTCACGGCATTCTTCGTCACGAAATTGACCGCGCCGCCAAGGCCCGTCACGCCGAACTTCGCGGGAACGTTCCCCTTGTACACCTCGACCTTCTCCATCTGGTTCAGGTCGATGGAAGCAAGGTTCACCGCGCCGCCGCTCGCATCGTTCAGCGGGACGCCGTCCACGCAGATCAAGATGTTCCTCGCCGCGATACCGCGGATGGACACCGACTGGAAGCTCCCTAGCCCGCCCTGCTTGTACGCCTGGATTCCGGGAAGTGTCGAAAGGAGGTCCGCCGCCGTCAGAGACTTGCCCTCCCAGGCCGACGAATTGATTTCGGTATAGCTGACGTCCTTTGCCGGCAAATATCCAGTGGCACTGACCACCTCGGGCTCGCTATCCGCCGAAACAACGACGGCATCCGAGCCTTGCGCCAAAGCGCCAACACAGGCACACGTACACAAAACGCCTACAAAGGCGCTTCTTGAGCAGGACGTCTTTCGCATCACACCTCTAATAGACCGTTTTTGCAGTTCTTCTGGCTCGGGGATCGTCCTACGCCGGCTCCTTCGCATGCAAGCACACTGGTTTTGAAATTCTGCCGGTTTCGTCCTCCCTAACAGCGGCGGGACCGCTCCGGATTTTCACCGGATTCTCTCCGGCCGGACATACGCCCGACCGAGCTTTTCGGGGCACAAAAACTATTTGCCCAAAATTTAAATATATGAGCAGATATTGTAAAGGACGGTGCTCGGCACCGCCCTTTCTTTCATTCCCGGTTATCCAGGATTACTTCTTGTCCGCAGCAGCCTCGGCCGGAGCCTTGGTTTCGGCAGTCTTCGCAGAGTCCTTGGGAGCGTTCGTGGAGTCCTGCGCCGCAGCGGCTTCGGCCTGCTGCTTCATGAGTTCTTCGCGCTTCTTCTGCATCAGTTCACGGATTTTCGCGACGTAGCGGTCGTTGATGGCCTTGATGGAATCGTTCGACATCTGCACGGCGAAATTCGTATCGAGAACGTTCATGCAAGCGTCGCGGACACCCTGCAAGAAGAAGTCGCCGTCAAAATCCTGGTCGAACTGCTTTTCGACGCCGTGGAACATGGTCTGGAGCTGCGTACCCATGACATAGGAATATTTCTGCATGTCCGTGGACTTTCCGCTCAGCTTGACCTCGCCGTAAGTGACGACGGCCGGACGCTTGACAGGCAGAGTATTCATGACGGAATCCACATACGCGCGGAGCTTCATGATATCACCCTTGAAAGACATTTCCGTCGCGCTGTCCGGACGGGCCAATTTGGTGCGTTCGGCAGAGACCTCGGCAAAGCGGGAATCCAGGACCTTCATCGAGTCCATGGGCATCTGCACCTTGAAATTCGTATCCTTCAGAGCCTTGGCGTTATCGACAACGCCCTGCGCCAGGTAGTCCACGTCGAAGTATTCGCCAAGCTGTATAGCGATGTTTCTAAAGCTCGGACCGCCGAACTGGACGCCCAGCATGTACGAGAACTTCTGGTCGTCCGTGGTGGACGCGTCGACGCGCACCTTGGGTTCCAGAGGTTTCTGGGTAGTGTTCAGAGAGTCACACGCGACGATGGCAAGAGAAGCGGCAACCAATGCGATAATTCTTTTTTTCATGATAACCTGCGAATAAGTTAAAAAGTCCAGACGTAATATAGCAATTTTCGAGATGCGAGGCTCGGGGTGCGAGGATCCAGGCTCAAGGCTCGAGGCTCGGGGTGCGAGGGTGCCGAAGGGAGCGACCTCACTGTTCCTACCCATTTTTGACGAAAGACTAAAGAAAAAACTATCAATACAAGCCTTTTTTCCGAACGTTCTCGCGCCTTTTCTCTTTCGTCTCTCGTCTAATTTCTATATTTTGCCCCGAAAAATTATCTTCAAGGATGCAAACTATGAAACGTACTCATAACTGCGGCCAGCTGCGCAAGGCAGATGTTGGCCAGACCGTAACACTCGCCGGTTGGGTGGATCGCCGCCGCGACCATGGTGGTGTGATTTTCGTTGACCTCCGCGACAAGTATGGCAAGACCCAGATCGTCTTCAACCCGGACTACAATGCCGACGTGATGAAGACCGCCGAGCAGCTCCGCAACGAATACGTGATCACCGTTACCGGTAAGGTCTACGCCCGCGAAGAGGGCAACACCAACGAGAAGCTCGCCACGGGTGAAATCGAAGTCAAGATCGACTCCATCGAAATCCTGAACGCGGCCCTCACCTCCCCGCTCGCCATCAACGACCCGAACGAAGAGTGCAAGGAAAACGACGACCTGCGCCTGCAGTACCGTTACCTCGACCTCCGCCGTCCGTGGATCCAGAAGAAGCT
>CAMZDZ010000097.1 GCA_947305535.1 uncultured Fibrobacter sp. | reverse complement strand
CTGCTCGATTTTGCTTTGGAACTGCTAGAAGACATGCCGTATTCGAACGCCCCGAGGTCGGGCGCTTCGCCTGCAAACGGGAACCCGAAATCTTCGCCCTGGTCGATGGCGCGGCTCCCTTTCTTGAGTTTCAGGAAGTCCACGTCGGGGAGGCTGCCGTCATCATTGCGGGGGCCAAGCATTCCCGGAATCGTCGAGAGGTCTTCGCCGGTCACGGTCATGCTCGGGTCATCGAGGCTCACAAAGTCGTCTTCGGTCAAGTCCAAATCAAAGTTCCAAGTGTTGTTTTCGCCGGCCGGGCAATCCACATAATGGTCGATATCCTGGCTCGATATCTTTTCCCAGCATGTCCCGATTTGCGATAGTTTGTTCGGGAAGGCAATGTTGTTCTTGAGCACGTGCGCGTTGTCGCCCGTAAGCGGGGCCACCTCGGCAAGGCGAGTTTTGCCGTCTTCGTCGTAGAGCGTCGATGCCATGCTGTAGGCGCGGTCTTCGTTCATGTAAGACGTGTTGTTGAGCCACTGGCTGCCGGCATTGGTGTAGTTCGCGTAAAAGCCCGAAGATTTGTTTTTCCAGGCGACGCACTGCTTGATGATGTGGTGCCCGGTGCCATACGTGCTCTGGCCCATCTTGATGCCGTAACCGTTTCCGTTTTTCGGGTTGCCACGCCCGTAATCGCTGTAGCCGTTACCCATGGCGTAGCAGTTCTCCAGGACCACGGGGTATTCTTGGTTGATGAAGTCAAAACCGTCGTCGCTGTTCCACCAGGCGCGGCACCCGATGAATCGGGTCGTATCGCCCTGGCCGGGCTTCTGGTAATGCGCGCCGAAACCGTCGGCATTCTCGCCGTCGCCCTGCCAACCTGTGGGGTCGTAGTTGTCGTGCGCATCGCAGTTTAAGAAGATGTGTCCGCCGCCATCGTCGGCACCGTCGTTCGCGAAGAATCCCGGACCCGCGTTGTGGTGACTGTCAATCTCTTCCAGGAAGATGTGCTTGCTCGCGTAGAGGAACACGCCGGAATTCGAGTTGTGAACCATGGGCGTGTTGCGGACGTCAAAACCCTTCAGGTGCAGGAACTTTGCCGAAATTACGATGGGCGAGGTGTACATAGCGCCTTCGGGCGTGCCGTCGCTATGCTCTTCGCCTATGGCCACCGGGAGGTTCGCCCCGTCAAAGATCGGGCGCTCGCCGGGGTAGGCGAGGTAATGGATACGCTTGTCGTCGCTCTCGCCGCTCGCGGTCAGCAGGATGGCCGCTGTCATCTTGTACCGTGCGAAAAAGACGGTGTCGTTCAGGTCATAGATACCGCCGCGAATCCACACGGTATCGCCCGCCTTGACCACCTCGTTCGCCTTGTTGAGTGTCGCGAAGGGCTTGCTTTCCGAACCGGCTTCGCTGTCCTTGCCGTCGGGTGCCACGTAATACACGGCACTGAACGCCTGTGCGGCGGCCAGAACCAGCCCCGATGCGATTTTTAAAGCGTGCTCCCCGGCAGATGTGAACATCTTTCCCATGTCCTTTATTTTCGCACGACGGTTATGGCAATTCCGAACTGCACGGTATTGCTGTCGTCAATCGGCTCGCGTTCAGGGGGCTTGTTCATCTCAAAGGTGTCGTAGGTATATTCGTGTGATGTGTCAATGTTGATTGCATAGTTGGCGGCGTGCACGGTGACGCCTACAAAGTAATGCTGCGAGATGTTCCAAAGATGTCCGGCCTCTACTTTAAAACCGGTTTCATCATGTTGATAAGACATTCCGTAATCATCCCAATTGTAGTCATCGTGTATGAAAGCAAGCGAAACTCCTATAAATAGGCCGTCGAGGATAGGCACCAATTTCACTAGCGGATATACCTTGGTTCCGAATCCCCAATGAATTTGAAGCGTATGCCCTCTCTCTTTGAATTCTTCCTTGTCGAGGGAGTAATACTTGTAGTGGGAAGTTCCTTTAAGTCGCATGAGGCCCAAGTGTAAAAAGAGTACTCCCCGCTGGAATACGAGAGCCCCTATTTTCGTTTCCAACATCGGTCCGACCCCTTCATTCGTGAAAATATCGTAATAGAGGTCTTCATCGTAAATCATTTCGTCACGTTCATTGTCGTGGTACCAATGGGTGTAGGATTCCGTCTTGACTTCGGAAGAGGAATGTTCGACTCCGATTGATAATTCGAAATAAGGATAGACAAATTCCGATGCGGAATGCCGTTTCTTTGTGTACGGCTTGAAGTCGTACGTGCCACCTATTGCATAGCATGTCAGACAAAGTAGCAAGAACAGGACGCGAATCATGGCAACCTCAAGACTGCAAAATTCACGAACTTGCCGCATGAAGAATCGTCTGGGGGCAAGAAGGTCTCTACCGTGTATTTCCCGTGAATGTTCCGTTCGTCCAGTTCTACGAAGCGGTAATTGATGTTGTCATCGCCCCAGTGGATTGACGAATTGTCGATTACGTATGTGGGAAACGAAATTGATTTGTCGTCGCAATTGAACGAGATGTCGATTGATATTTTGTTTTTTTTGCCCTGGGAGAACAGGCTGTCGCATGTGTCTAGGCAATCGATGCACACGTTGTTGCGGTCTGTATAGGAATATGGCACTTTTGGCTGTGATGTCGAATCTGTCCAGATGGAATCGCCCGCCTGGTATGTAATATGCAATTTCAGGGAGTCGACATTGGCGGGCTTGTAGACGCAAACAGATGTCCAGTACTTGGATGTATACCAATCTTCATCGCATGACGTCGCGCAAAACAGCAGCCAAGAAAAGACTAGCATGCAATATACCGCGAATCTTGATCTTTTAAACATCCTTCAACCACCTTGAACCAGAAAAAAGCGGACACCCTTTCATATTAAGTATATATTTTTTTATGGACGTTGGCACCTGTTTTTAACAAGTTCAATATTTTTTATATTTCCGAATATGGATACCTGCATAGATTTTTTTCGTAACGGGATGACCTCCCTGATGGAGCATTCCCTTTTGCAGCGCCTCCTGTTGGCGCTGGTGGTACTTGGCCTTGCCAAGGTCCTGCTCATCCTTTTGAAGCGCCTCATTGCCCGAGCCGAAGTCCATCATAGGATGGACCCTGCGGCAAGCCCTCTCGTGTATTCTTTGGCGTCTTACACGATATACGTGATTACGCTGTTGCTTGTGCTCCATATCGCAGGCGTCAACACCGCGGGCCTGGTGGCCATGGTGGGTGCGGCGAGCCTTGCTGTTGGCCTTGCGCTCAAGGATACGCTTTCCAATATCGCGTCGGGGCTTTTGCTCATGTTCCTGAGGCCGTTCAAGGCGGGGGACTATATCGAGTGCGGCTCTATCAAGGGGAAAATCAAGGGTATCGGGCTTTTCAACACGACGCTTGTTTCGTTGGACGGGTTGTACGTTTCCGCTCCCAATAGTGCTTTGTCGGGGAACCCCATCGTGAATTTCAGCAAGAATGCGACCCGCCGCCTGGAAATTACCGTTGGCATCGATTACGGCGACTCTACGGACAAGGCGCTTGCTATTTTGCGCGACATGGTTGAAAAGGAGCCCCGATTCCTCAAGACTCCGGCACCGCAGTTCTTCGTGGCCGCGCTTGCGGACAGTTCCGTGAATGTCTCGTTCAGGGCCTGGTCCAAGAATGCGGACTACTTTGAGCTTTTGTGGAAATATACGGACGAGGTGAAGCAGCGCTTCGACAAGGCGGGCATCACCATTCCATTCCCGCAGCGAACGTTGCACATGCATGACGCTGCTCCTATAATAAATCAAGACTGACAAAAAAAAATTAGGCCATCGTGGATGGCCTAATTTTTTGTTCTAATTATGCTCTAGATGCGTCGCCGGGTTAGCGGATGCTGACGCTCTGTGTCAGGGTGCCGACTCGGACCATGTAGACGCCCGATTTCGAGACCGGGATTTCGAAGCTGGCGGATTCCACGCGGCCCTTGCGCACGACCACGCCCTGCATGTCAAAGACGGCGTAGGGCTTGCCGACCATGGTGCTGTTCACCTGGATGTTGCGGTCCATTGCATAAACATGCAGCAGGCTGGCCGGTACACGGGATGCGAACAGGCCATCCTTTTCTTTTTCCTTTTCCTTTTCCTTATCCTTGTCCTTGTCTTCTTCAGGCTTTTCGATCGGCTTTTCTTCTTCCTTCTTGACGATGGTCAGGCCGCCGTCGACAACGTCGAAGACGATGTTGGAGAAGTTGGAGGAGGTGTTCCTGAAGTCTTCGGCCTTGAGGCCCATGGGGTAGGTGCCGGCTTCGATTCCGGACACGGTCGCATAGTTCTTGAAGTTCACAAACTGGAGAGAATAGAGGTCGTTGCTCGTGGAGAGTTCGTATCCGTCCACGTGGTGCTTCAGCTTGTCGTATTCCACCGTGTCCCTGTTGCCGATGACGGAAACGACGATCTTCTCGCTGTACGGCTTGATCGTGAATGCGGAATTCTTCACGGTCACGACGAAGTTCGGGTTGGCGTGGGATTCGATGGAGGCCTTGATCTCGTATTCGCCGGCGTCTTCACCCGCGCTGCGCTTCAGGGTCACGTTCTTCAGCGTGTCTTCGGTGCCTTCGACGGTGTAGGTTAGCTCAGGATCCTTAGACCCGTAGACCTTGGTGATGCTGTCGGCAGTCAGGGTGATTGCCTTCGGGGAAATCTTGAGCGAACCGTCGGTGACGTCGAACTCGACGTTCGTGTAGTTGACGGAGGTGTTCGCAAACTTGGAGGCGTCGAGGCCCATGGCGTAGGTCTTGACGTTGGTTCCGGAGGCGACGGAATCGCCGGTATAGCTAACGAAGTCGATAGAGTAGGCTTCCAGGCTCGAAACCATGTCGAAGCCGCTTACGGACTGCTTGCTGCTGTTGTAAACCACGGAATCCTTGTGGCCCTTGACGGTGACGACAATCTTCGTGGTGTCCGGCTTGATCGTGAACACGCCGTTATTTACCTTCACGGCATAGTTGGCATTGGAGTCGGCGTCGACATTGGCCGTGATGGCGTATTCGCCCGCATCCGTTCCTTCTTCGCGTGCCAGCTTCACATTCTTCAGGGAGTCTTCGACTTCGTTGAACGTGAGGAGGCCTTCGACCGTGTAGGAGAATTCGGGGTCTTCTTCGCCGTAGGTCTTGGAGGCGTTAGCAATGGTCAAGGTCACCGGCTTCGGGAGAACTTCGAGCTTTCCGTCGTCGATAACAAACGTGACGTTCGAGTAGTTCTTGGAGGTGTTTGCAAAGTTGCTGTCGGCAAGACCCATGGAGTAAACCTTCGCATCGGTGCCGGCTGCAACGGCTTCGCCATTAAAGGTGACGAAATTTACAGAGTAGGCTTCAACGCTGGAGGCCATGTCGAAACCGCTTACAGAATGTTCTTCGCCGTCATACACCACCGAATCCTTATGTCCGGTAATCGTGACGACAATTTCCGTAGTATTCGGAGCAATCGTGAACTTGCCGTTTTCTGCAGTTACCG
Source organism: uncultured Fibrobacter sp. (assembly GCA_947305535.1). GTDB lineage: Bacteria > Fibrobacterota > Fibrobacteria > Fibrobacterales > Fibrobacteraceae > Fibrobacter. Next base: position 3,522 of record CAMZDZ010000097.1, on the reverse strand, counting down.
CATAGTTCGGGTTGGATTCTGCATTCACGGTCGCGCTAATGGCGTATTCGCCCAGGTCTTCGCCTTCTTCACGGGCGAGTTCCACATCCTTGAGCACTTCCACAGCGCCATCACGTTCGGCAAGGCCTTCGACAGCGAAACCAAATTCGGGGTCGCTTTCGCCAAACATCTTCGACGTATCGGCAACAGTCAAGGTAACCGGCTTCGGAGCAATCGTGAAGGGCACTTCCTGCCAGCCGGCATAGTCGCCGATAGCATTGAAGATAGCCTTACCAGTACCGGCATCGATGTTGTCGACATAAGAGATGACATAGTCTTCACCTTCGACAAGTTCGTTGCCTTCGTCCGTAATCAAGACAGCCGGCTCGTTTGCGGCACCGTTGTACACAAAGCTTTCGGCAGAAAGGGCCAAGTTCGGAGAAACGGTCTGCTTCTGCGGCAGAGCGGCAATATAATCCTTGACGACGCCAATCTTGTTGCCCAACGAAGATTTGAGGAACTCTACATAGGCGTCATAATTTTCCCTTTCCACTTCAGAGAGGTCCAGGTGCACGCCCCACTTGAGGCTGTCGACCTTCGCGGCCACAATCAAAGCATTGCGCATAGCGTCGATTTCGGCATTAATCTTGGTCGTGTCAATTTTTGACTTATAATTTTCCCAAACCTTTTCCAGAGCCGAGACGAACATCGGGGACTTGAACAGGGCGTTGTAGTAGATGCTGGTGTCGAGCTTGACGGGGGCGTTGTTGGTCGATGCACCGGCGTCGAAATCCCATGCCGGACCCGCCTTGAACAGGTCCTTCTTGCTTTCGTATGTGAAATAGGCGCTCTTGGGCTCGTTCAATTCCGTATTGTCCATGATCTCGTTGATGAGCCAGAACTTTGCCCAGGATTCGAGATCGATAGTCTTCGTGTAGCTTTCGTCGGGAGCGGAGCAGTCGTTGGTGTTCATCCCTTCGACAAAATCGGGGTAAAGCAACTTTTCGAGCTTTTCGATCTTGGAGCTGAAGCGCTGCAACCTGGCTTCACCGGCGGCAGAAATGTCGGTTTCCTCTTCGTTGAGCATATAGTCGTCGTTCTTGACCATGTACGGCATCTGGCGGATCGGCGTCGTGAACTTGACGATTTCGTCGTAATGGCTGTCCATCTCGATGAGGTAGTCCTTGTCCATGTCTTCCGTTATATCGTCGTCACCGTCGTCGATATTGACTCTCTTCTTGTCGACCTTGATGGCTTCGCCCAGCCAGTACAGGCCCCTGTAGTCGCCGTTGTAGACCACGTCCACGAATTTTCCGCGGACCGTGTAGTCCATTTTCAGCTTATCGCTCATGAAGAACGCCATGTGATTCTTCAGGAAGCTGTTGTCCAGGTAATTGGCAATCAGGACCCAGCGCTTGTGCTTGGGCATGCCCATGATTTCGTTTTTCTTGTCCAATTTGAGGGCGAAGGGCTTCTTGAGCTGTTCCCAGGTGGAATTTCCGCGGCCGCGAATCGAGGTGGCCATTTTTTCGAAATCCCAGGATTCGTCTTCGGCACCGGCCAAAGTCAGCGTGGCCTTTTGCCAATCTTCCTTATTGAGGCTGTCGATTTCCGTTCCGGAGTTAATGGTGAGCACCGGGAGGCCCGTGTAGGCCACGGCCGCGACATCCGATGTCACGGTTTCTTCGCCAACCGTCGCGACGCAGAAATAGTAGCGGATTTCCTGTTCGGTAAACACGTCCGTGCTGAACGAGCCTTCGTTAGCCCCTTCGATGGCTTCTGCGTTTTCCGTAGAGCCGTCGGCAGACTTGAACCACTGGTACGAGACAGTTTCTTCACCCTTCTGGGCTGCGAAAGTGATCGTAACCGGCTTGTCCTTTTCTGCAATGGAAATCGCTGCCGGCTGCTCAGTGATGGCGAGTTCAGGATTGGCGACTGAGGCGGAATCCTGAGCAAAAGCTGTTGCTGTTGTGAATAAAGCCATGAAAATTGGCAAAATCCAATGGATATGTTTCTTTTTCCTTGTGTCCTGCATCATCTTATCTCCATTTTAGTTAATGCATAAAAAAACATACAAAATTATTACGCTATCGTCAACGACCATGCAGCGTATTGTCTAGGGCAGGGATGGTTTGGAATTTAGTCGGCCAGGACCTGGAGATATTGCGGTTCCATGTAAAGCTTTACCTGGTCGCCAGCATTGTATATCTCGTCGGGGTCGGTCATGACGCGGAGTTTGAGCGGTTCGCGGCCGTTTACGCCCAGCAATTCGGCGATAAGTTCCCAGTAATCGCCACGGAAAATCCGTTCCAGGATCTTGGCGTCGAAAACGTTGTCCTCAAAATGCTCGTCCGGCGTGCAAACGTGGATATCTTCCATTCGGATGGCAATCCCGCCGCACTTCCCGTCGGAATCCTTCCATTCGGGGGCTTTTTCTACAGCGAGGTCGCCAAAGGATACGCGGACGGTGCTGTCCGAAATTTTTTCGCATTCGAGAATGTTCGCTTCGCCGATAAACGTGGCCACGAAACGGTTCACCGGATGCTCGTAGACGTCTTCGGGCGATCCGTCCTGGATGATTTCTCCGTTGTACATCACGAGAACGCGGTCGGAAACGGCGATGGCCTCGTCCTGGTCATGCGTCACCATGATGAACGTCGTGTCCGTCTTGCGCTGGACTTCGCGGAGTTCGGTCTGCAATTTCTTGCGGAGGTTCGCATCGAGTGCCGAAAGCGGTTCGTCCAGCAAAAGGATGTCGGGCTCGTTCACCAGTGCGCGGGCCAATGCCACTCGCTGTTTCTGTCCGCCACTCAACGTCGCGGGCATTTCCTTCGCCAGGTCGGTGATGTTGACGAGTTCCATCATCTCGTTCACGCGACGTTCGATTTCGTCCTTGGCGACTTTCTTGCTCTTGAGCCCGAACGCGATGTTGTTGAAGACATTCAGGTGCGGGAACAAAGCGTAGCTCTGGAACACCGTGTTGATGGGACGCTTGTTGGGGGAGCGGTTCGAGATGACCTCGCCGCCGAGAATGACTTCGCCCTCGTCGGCCTTTTCGAAACCGGCGATAATGCGCAAAAGCGTCGTCTTGCCGCAACCGGACGGGCCGAGCAGCGTGACGAACTGACCGTCTTCGATAAAGACATCAATCTGCTTCAGCACCTGCTTGGTGCCGAAGCTTTTCTTGATGCCGCTTATCTTGAGGTCGAACTTTTTCATGGGCCTAGCTATGCAGGTATTCTACAATCGCGTCGTGGATCGTGGTGAACACGCTGCGCAGTTCGTCTTCGTCCTCTTCCAGGAGAGTCACGCGGAAGCCCTTCAGGTCGGTGCAGAAGCTCGTACTCGGCACCACGCAGATGCCCTTCGCGCCCAGCAGGTAGTACACGAAGCGGTAGTCCAGATTCGTGGTCTTGCTGCACCATTCCTCGACCTTCTTCTTGATGATCGGGTTATCGATCTTCAGGCTCTGGTGGCTGTTGAGCGTACCTTCGCGGAAGATGATGGTGTTGTAGAACGCACCGTAGGTCGGGTTGAAGTAGA
>CAMZDZ010000096.1 GCA_947305535.1 uncultured Fibrobacter sp. | reverse complement strand
GCGAACACGCCTACAAGATCAAGGTGTCGAGCACCAAGAGCATGACCGGCCACTGTGTCGGCGCCGCAGGCGTCATCGAGGCCATGATCTCGGCACTCGCCATCCGCGACTCGTTCTACCCCGCCACCATCAACCTCGACAACCCCGACGAGGAATGCGACCTCGACTACGTCCCGCACAAGGGCGTTTCCGGCAACATCGACGTGGCCGTCTCGGCCTCCCTCGGTTTCGGCGGACACAACGGCGTCGTTGTCATCAGGAAATACAAGGAATAGGGGCCTTGTAAAATACTAGGAGGGGGAAAATGATCGTACAGCCATTAATTCGGAACAACATATGCGTGAACGCGCACCCCGTCGGGTGCGCCGCCGCCGTTGCAAGCCAGATTAAGTACGCGCAAGAGAAAAGAGCCGGAAGGGCCGCCCCCCGCGAAGTCCCCAAGACAGTGCTTGTCGTCGGCGCATCCTCCGGCTACGGGCTCGCAAGCCGCATCACGGCCGCATTCGGATTTGGCGCCGACACCATCGGCGTATCGCTCGAGAAAGAAGGCTCGGACTACCCCACCCAGATAACCGGCACCCCCGGCTGGTACAACAACATGGCGTTCGACCGCGCGGCAAAAGCAGCCGGGCTCGCATCCGTCACGTTCAACGGCGACGCGTTCTCGCACGCCATGCGCAAGCAGGTCGTCGACGCCGTAAAGCAGGCCGGCAAAAAGATCGACCTCGTCATCTACAGCGTCGCCTCCGCCGTGCGCGTGGACCCGGACACAGGGGAACTGTACCGCAGCGCGATCAAGCCCATCGGCGAAGCCCTGACCGGCGAGACAATCGATTACGCGACCGGCAAGATAAGCACCGTCAGCGCGGAGCCCGCCACCGCCGAAGAGGCGGCCAACACCGTCAAGGTGATGGGCGGCGAGAACTGGGCGCTCTGGACGCGCCAGCTCGCCCATGCGGGCGTACTCGCCAACGGGGTAAAAACGGTCATCTACTCCTACAACGGGCCGGCCTTTTCCCACGCCATCTACCGCGACGGGACAATCGGCGAGGCCAAGAGGCACCTCGAAGAGACCGCCAAGGCGCTCGACAAGGAACTCAGGGCGACCCTTGAGGGCGAGGCCTACGTCTCCATAAACAAGGGCGCCGTGACCCGCACCAACGCGGCCATCCCCACCATCCCGCTTTACCTTTCCGTGCTCTTCAAGGTGATGAAGGAACGCGGCACGCACGAGGGATGCATCGAACAGATGGACCGCCTCTTCGCCGAACGCCTGTACACGGGCGGCCCAGTCCCCACCGACGGGAACGGGCTCATCCGCATCGACGATCTCGAAATGGACCCGAAGGTCCAGGACGAAGTCAGGAAACGCATGGCGACCATCACGCAGGAAAATTTCGCGCAGGTCGGAGACTTCAAGGGTTACCGTCACGACTTCCTCGCCGCGAACGGCTTCGACATCGACGGCGTGGACTACAGCGCGGATGTTCCCTCAATGGAACGTTTTTAGCAAAAAAATGCACAAAAACCCTTGACAACGCAAAAAGATGTTGTTATATTTGGCTCGTTCGGTTAGGAAACTAGCCTGACAACCGCCAATGGGGTGGTAGCTCAATTTTGGTTAGAGCACCGGCCTGTCACGCCGGAGGTTGCGAGTTCAAGCCTCGTCTATCCCGCGAAAGAAAGGTCTTCTTCGGAAGACCTTTCTTTTTTTTATCCTCCCACTCCCCCGAAACCGCGACTCCTGAACATCCACGCGACTACCGGCACGGCCGGCAGATTCCTTCATACAAAAAATCCGCTGCAACCGCAGCGGATTAGGAGATATGATGAAGTACTAAAACTAGATGGAGACCAGAGGCTTACGCCAAACAGACTACATTTGCGCAGCTACGGCAGAAATGTGGAAAGCTTCGGGATAAGCCTTGGCAGTGCAAGAGCCGCAAAGCATGCGCATACGGGTTTCCGCGAGGGTCGACACGCGAATCTGCTCGCCGCAGTGGGCGCACTTGGCCAGGAACACCACCGAGGAGGTCTTGACCTCGTTTTCCTCGACCACGGGCGCGACTTCCTTGTCGCCAAGGCGGCGAATCGTGTTGCGGAAGATCATGCGGCCTTCGGCGTCCTGCACGATTTCGCGGACGATGCTGCACTTGAAGCTGCGTCCCTTGCGGTTGCGCATGCGGGAAACGAAATGGTGTTGCGCAGTGCTGTTGCAGTTGCGGAACTCTTCCCATTCCTTTTCGTGGCGATACAGGTCAGTGACGTAGTGCCACATCACCTCGTCTTCGCTCTTGAAGCCGAACATACGGCAGAAGCGCTTGTTTCCGCTGATAAGGCGACCATGTTCGTTGACTTCGAAGCAGGCCGTTTCCAGAGAATTTAGATCCATGCCCATCATAGTGCACCTCCTTTGAAATAGTAGCGATAGAGCACATCCACAGCGTTAATGGCGTTCTTGCTCAATCGTACATCGTCTAACTTGAATTCCATGTCTTGCTTGCCGAAGATAATGGGTTCGGCAGAAGATTTGATTTTCTTGACGGACGTCTTCACGGTATCGACCAGCTGGCCGTCCACGTACATCGAGAGCGAGGAACCGTTCCACACGACCGCGACGTACATCCACTTGTCCGTTTCAATATTTTCAGAGAACACGGCGTTCTCGCAGCCCAGGGAGTCCTCTTCGGAACCTTCGGCGATGAAGAATGCGAGTTTCGGCTTCTTCACGCCACATTCGCCCCTGACAACAGAAAGGCTAAACACATCCTGGTCGCCGCTGGAACCGAACCCGAGCTTGCCCACGATATTTGCGCGGTGAATGGAGCTCGGCGGCAGTTCAGACACGTTGACCCAGGCTTCAAGCGTCAGCTCGGTCGCATCGTCCAAAGCATTGCGGTCGTTTTCGACGATACCATACTGGCCATGTTCCTTGAGCTCGATAGCGTTGCGGGACACGCCCTCGGTAAGTTCGGGATATCCATAGAAGAGCACCCCTTCGGTGCGGCCACGGGCATCGCTAGAGACCTTCGTGTCGGGGACGCCGTCGGAGAGGTAATCCAGCGGCCACAGGCAAAGCGTACCGTATTCCGGAGAAAGCGGCAGGAACATGTCCTCCGTCGCCTCGGAACTCACGACCTGGACGTCGGCGGTATCGTCGGACTCGACGGAATCGGACACGGAGATTCCGGAATCAGGAGCGACCTTCGCCATGACGGCGTCGATCAGGTCCACCGGATAGGGGCCATTGAAGGAGGCCTTGCCGTCCTTGAACTCGCCCACGTAGAAAGCGTCGATAAAGCGGACCGGATCCGGGGACTTCGCGAGCACCGGATAAGTGCCTTCGGGGACCTTCTTGAAGCTGAACTTGCCCTTGTCGGAAGTCTTGGCTTCCCACGGGCTGCCAGGAATATAGACAACCACTTCCGTCGCGACCGTATCGTCACGGAGGTAGACCTTGCCGGAGACGTCCGTCGAGGCAACCAGGCGGGCGGTCACTTCCACGTTCTGGCCATAGTAATTGACCCTCTTGTACATGGCGGACTTGCCCTTGGTGGCCGAAAGGCCGTAGGCGCCCTGGCGGACCAGCGAGAACTCAAAGCGGCCCTCGGAATCCGTCGTGTCGACCAGGTCGGAAATGTTCGCCTTGGTATGGCGGGCAAACACGCGGACATTGGCCTGCGGCTCGCCCTTCTCGTTCACGAGGACACCGGCCAGAGCGTTAGTTTCTTCTCCAAAACCACCCGCAGTATCTTCAGGAGTGCAGGCCGCGAAGAAACCTATCGCCGCAACGACACACCAGCTCACCAGCACGCAGATAAACTTCTTATTCATGGTCCCCTCCTTCGACTTCGATAAAGTCCTTGGTCAGGGGGAACAACTGGATGTTCATGCGGTAGACGCGTTCGGCACCGGAATCGTCCATGACAATGGCACCGATGCGGCGGCGGAAATCGGCGATTTCCTTCACAATCTTGTGGAACGCCACCTCGGAAACACCGAGGGTCATTCCGGAAATGTCCCTTTCGTCCACGGGGACCTCGTCGATGGCCTTGACGGCGAGGTTGCCCATCTGGCGGTGCATGTCGCGCACGGCAAGCGCGGTGACATCGATATCGCCCGTAGTCACGGACTTGCTCGCCTGGACGTAATTGCCTTCGTCGTCCTTTTTCAGGAGACCCAGTTCGGTCAGCATGGCGAGGGACTTCTTGATGTCGGCGGTAGTGACCCCGAACTTGACCTGTTCGGCCATCTTGGCCGGGGTGGCGCCCTTCATCTTCGGGGCGAGTTCGCGGAGAACCGGGTTGTGCCAGGTCTCGAAATAGTCGTACTGTTCCGCACCGACGAGATTCACGGAGTTCTCTTCGGCGACAGAGCGCATCTGCCTGTAGATTTTCTTCTTCGCCGAGGAATCCTTGCTCTGGTTAAACGCCACCAGCAGGCGGAAATACTGAAGATCGACACCGACAAGGCCCATCGCGGCGGCCACGCGTTCAACGCCGACCTCGCTCAAGTTCGCCTTGCCATCGCAAACGAGTTTCAGGAACACCGGGGAGGAATATCCCGCAGCCTTTGCGAAGTCACGCCAGGTGTACCCGGAACGATCCTTACGCTCCGAATAGAAGTCGCGCACGTAAATGCGAAAATTATTGTATTCCATCACGGGTTTCATGTCTCTTAATTTATATTCATCTTTTTCAAAAAGCAATAGGTTCATGATACAAAAATCAACTTTTTTAAACACAAAAGCAATTTTTGCCGATTTTTCAGCAAAAACGCCAAAAAAGTTATGATACAAGAATCAGAAAAAACGTGATTTTTCGCACAACCTGGAATATTCCGTTTAATAGCGCAATCTTCGAAAAAACGTGAGAAAACGCAAAAAAAGCCCCCGAACACGCGGAACGGGGGCAAAGATACAGAAAAACAGGTATCGCGGGGGCTAGATGTCCTTGATGACCATGATACCGCTGCGCTCGATCTTGGGATACTGGCGCATGCCTTCCCCGCCCTTGCCGGAATCGAGGACCTCGAGGAGGTCGCCGGCGGCGGAATACAGCTGGAGCTGCCAGGGGCCGTTGGGCGCGTTGAAGAAGCCGGAATTCTTCTGGACGTTGCGCTGGAACGTACGGTTCAGGCGGTCGGCCACGCTGCGGGCGTGGACGAGCGAGATGTCGGCCAGGGTCCAGGAAATGGGCACGCCGCCCATGTCGTAGATGAGCAGGGCATCCGTATCGGAGTCCTCCTTCATCGTGAATTTCCAGCTGAAATTCTGCCAGCTCGTGCTCAAGTCGAGGATACGGCCGTTCGCATAAGGGACGTAGCTCTCGCTGTCCTTCTTGATATTCACGTTCAGGGTGCGCGGCTTGTCGGCCTTGGCGCGCATGCTGAATATGTAGGTAAGGCCCTTGCGCAAGGTGAGCCTCTGCTTGAACTGCAGGCTCCAGGTTTCCTTGCCGGCGGACTTCACGTCGAAGCGGACCTCGCCTCCCTTGACGATTACGTCGGCCTTGCCGCCCCAGAAATCGGTGGTCCAGCCCAGAAGAGGCGGCTCGGCGGAAAAGTCTCCGTTCTCGATAAGGTTCGCGCCGGTTCCCTGGGAACCCGTGGTGTAGTTCTTGTTCTGGATAAACGCCGGGATGACGCTCGTGTTCTGGATGCCCAGCGGGCTGTCCACCGCGACTTCCTTGCCCCAGCCAATCAAGGTGTTGTAGGAACCGTGGGCCGTCATGTCCATTTCGGGACTGTCGAAGTTGCCCGGCCCCCAACTCCAGGCGAGCCAGCCGATGTTCAGGCGTTCGCATTCCGCCATGATGTGCCTGTACGGGATTTCCTTGACATCGCCGGCCGCCACCGGGGCGAACTCGCCGACGATAAGGGGAAGCTTGAGTTCCACGGACTTCTCGAGGACGCCCGTGACACGCGCCTCCACCGAATCGTAGCCGCTGGAAACGTCGTGCCTTTCGGAAGGCCACCACATGTGGATAGAGAAAATGAGGTTGTGCTCGGGGTCGGCCTGCAAAAGCTTATGCCCCATGCGGAAGATATTCTTTTCGCTCTGTCCCCAGAAGTCGGCGTCGATCATGATGGGGACGCGGATTCCGGCAGCGCGCATTTTGATGACGATGGTGCTGTACGCCTCGAAAAAGTCGTTCGGGTCCTGCTCGGCATCGCCGGGCTCGTTGCCGATATTGACGATAAGGTATTCCTGGTGGTTGCTGATGACCTGGAGAGTCTCGTCGCGGAGCCAGAAATCCAGCGCGTCGGGCAGGCGGCGCCAGTTTCCCGTCGTATCGTGGATTTCGGCGATGGGGATCATCCCGTTCGCAATGGAAAGGCCGATGATGTTGTCGAGGTCGCTAATACGGCCACGGGTATTCCAGACAATACGGACGCAGTTGGCCCCAGTCTTCGCAATTTCAGGAATCGTCTTGCCGTCCCGGTCGGTCCAAATGAACATGTGGTTCACACCGCGCAAGACAACCTTCTCGTTGTCCTTGCTGTAAAGGAATCGGTCTTGTACAAAAAATCCAGGTTTGGCAGGAGCCCTATTCATTACTAAAAAACCTCTATTCTTAAACTATCCTCAATGTCGAGGAGCATGTCATCAAAAACTTACTTCGTAAAAATACAAAAAAAACGTCAAAAAAGACAGAAAAAAAGCAAGCCCGGACGCACTAGGATTTTTTACAAACTAGCGTGTGACAGAAATCACACCCCGGCATGGCCCAAGGCCAGCGAACGGCTGCGCGCCACGGCGGAGGGCAAGTTGGCCCCGCCCAGACCGTCGGCGCCCCGCTTCTCCGAATTCCTGCCGCCGATAGTAAGCGAGGACGCGTCCACCTGGCGCTCGGTCAGGTGCTTCCAGTAGCGGACGGGCAGGCAGCGCTTAAGGAGTTCCGGGTTCAGGCGTTCCTTGATGGCCATGGAGTCGTAGTAGGACTTCCACATGCGGGCAAACTCGTCGGACCGTTCGACCCCGGCAATCGCCTCCGGGTCGTCGACCGACACGAGCTGCACCTGTCCCCCTTCGTAGCAGACGCCGTAGCGGCGATGCACATCGACAACGGCCCAGCGGCCGTTGGGGAAGCGGGAACGGAAATGCGGGGCCAGCATGTCGACCACGTTATACCTGGGCTCGATCGCGGAAATGTACATGCCGTCCGGGGCCTTGCCGAACCGGACCGCCCCGAGCATGAACCCCTGTTCCCGGCGGACGGAACGGGCCACGGTAAACAGCGGCAGCATCTCGTCGCTCGTCGGGTTCCTGGCATATCCGCGACTGTCGCCCGCGAAGAGTTTGCGCAGGTAAGCGAATATCTTCATCTCGATTCCCGGCTCCTCGGACCTAAAAGCGCAATCGAGCAGACTCAAGATATCCTCGCCCGCCATGTTCAGGATGGCACGACGCAACCTGCGGGCGGATTCCTCGTCCGTCTCGACCCGGAACGGCTGCAAGAAAAGGTCCGGCGCCGCGGCGCCCTCCGCCGCATAGGGCCGCACAGGGACGATGTCGCCCACGTCGAGGTGCTGACGGTATATCTCGAACACGACACTCAAGAAACCGTCGAAAGAAGAATCGTAATGGATCGCGAGCATGGCAAATACCTATCGGGAAATCGCCGCCGGCAAGGCGGGAACGTAGTTGTCAAACAGGCCGAGCTGTTCGGGCTTCCTTTTGGCCACAAGGAGCGGGCGCACCATCTCGGGGTAGAGCCTGCGCAGGCTCGCCGGCGTGTCGGGATGGTAGATGAAGTACTTGGCGCGCTTCAGCACGACACCCATCTTCTTGAGGGTCTCCAGGCGGATGCGGGAAAAACGACGGCCGCTAACGATGAGCCGGGCCGACTTGACTCCGATTCCCGGGACACGCAGGATGGACTCGTAATCCGCCGTCTGCAGGTCGACCGGGAAAAATTCCGGATGCCGGAGCGCCCACATGGCTTTAGGGTCGAGGTCCACGTCCAGGTTGGGGTTGGATTCGTCCAGGATTTCGTCGTGGCGGAAATTGTAGAAACGCATGAGCCAGTCCGCCTGGTAGAGGCGGTGCTCGCGCAGCAGGGGCGGCTTGCTCGTAATCGCGGGCAAGCGCTTGTCCGCGTTTATGGGGATGTACCCCGAAAAGTACACGCGCTTCATCTGCTGTTGCTGATAGAACCCCGCGGAAAGCCTCAAAATCTGCAAGTCCGTCTCCCCCGACGCACCGACAATCATCTGCGTGCTCTGCCCCGCCGGCAGGAACTTGGGGGAATGCCGGGCATGGTCGGAATCGTAGCCGATCTTTCGTTCGGCAAGGAAGTTCATGGGGCGGTAAATGGAATCGAAGTTCTTTTCGGGTGCAAGGTACTGCAACGCGGAATCGGAGGGAATCTCGATGTTGACGCTGCTGCGGTCGGCATAGAGGCCCGCCTCGAAAAGCAGACGCGCGCTGGCCCCGGGAATCGCCTTCAAGTGGATGTAACCGCCAAAATGGTGGACCGTACGCAGATCCTTCGCCACCCGGACAAGCTGCTCCATCGTGTTGTCCGGCGAACCGACAACCGCCGAGCTGAGGAAAAGCCCCTCGATGTAGTTGCGCCGGTAGAATTCCATCGTCAGGTCGACCAGTTCCTTGGGCGTGAACGTCGCCCGCGGGATATCGTTGCTGCGGCGGTTCACACAGTAGGCGCAGTCGTACTTGCAGGCATTGCTGAACAGCACCTTCAGAAGGGAAATGCAGCGCCCGTCCGCCGCCCAGGTATGGCAGATGCCGGCCTCGCAGCCGCTGCCGAAGCCACCCTTCGGCGCACAGCGGGACGACCCGCTCGAGGAACACGACACGTCGTACTTGGCCGCATCGCCCAGAATATTCAACTTTTCACGCAGGTCCATCCGTTCACTTGCTCCTTTGAACACTAATATAACAAATAGTGCTCAAAAATGCAAGTACTGTCCAGCAACTTCGTCGTGGATTTCACCTGCGAAAAGTGGCGCTGGCATCAACTCAATAACATGATTGTTCAAGATAAAAAACACACGAATGTATTT
>CAMZDZ010000095.1 GCA_947305535.1 uncultured Fibrobacter sp. | reverse complement strand
GCGCCCTTGAGGTTGTGCTTGGCCTTTTCCACATGGCGTTCGAGCACCTTGACCACGTATTCCGTTTCCGGCACGTACTTGGCCACGTCGTGCTTGATGACTTCGCCCTTGTAGTTCGGGTCCACGATTTCCTTCTTCATCACGCCTTCGCGGACGGTTGCCATCTGCGGGCGGTGTTCCGGGTTCACGATCGTTGCGACGATGTTACCGCCGAATGCCGGACGGATCTGGCAGAGCTGGTTTTCGTAGAACTTCTTCACGCCACCGATGCTCATTTCGAAGCTGTCGATTTCGAGTTCGGTACAGTCGGCGGTAAGGCCGCTGTGCATGGCGCTAGAAATGCGCGGGCCGAGGTCACGGCCAATCACCGTTGCACCGAGCAAGCAAATCTGCGGCTGTTCTTCCTTGAAGAGGTTCACCACGAGAGAAGCGTGCGGGTTGGTGGTGTAGGGGAACAGGCCTTCGGCGTCGAACACATGAACCTTGTCCACACCGTAGGGGAAAACCTGCTTTTCAATGCCATCGAGGCCCTTGCCGGCGCAGATGCACTCGAGCTGAACGCCGAGCGTGTTGGCCAGCTTGCGACCCTTGGACAAAAGTTCGAGGGAAACGTCGACAACGGTCGTGCCCTCAATTTCGCAATATACAAATACGTTATTCATAGGCTAGCCAATAATCTTCCCGTCTAAAAGTTCCTTGATAAGTCCTTCGACGTCGGCGTCGCTTGCGGTGAGCGTGCGGCTTTCCTTCGCCTTGAACACGATGTTCTTGACAGCCTTCACGTTCGTCGGAGAACCGGCCTTACCGATCTGCGTCGGGTCGGCGTCGATGTCCGCGGCACCCCACTGCGGGATGTCGAGGTAGGGCTTCTTCGCGATGAGGGCGGCGTACTTTTCGGCGGCTTCCGGAGCGCGTTCGGCAACGGCGGTAGCGTTCTTGTACTTCATGATGCGCTTGGCGTTGCGCGGGCGGCAGGGCGCTGCACTGCCGTTCACGGTCACGACCAGCGGGAGCGGTGCTTCCACCGTTTCCACACCACCGTCGATGTGGCGGCGGATCACGACCTTACGGGCCTTTTCGTCGAGGGAGAGAATTTCTTCGGCGTAGGTCACCTGGGTGAGGCCGAGCTTTTCTGCAATCTGCGGACCGACCTGTGCGGTATCGCCGTCGATAGCCTGGCGGCCACCGAGGATAATGTCATAGTCGCCGACCTTCTTGACGGCCTGGGCGAGCGTGTAGCTTGTAGCGAGCGTGTCGGCGCCACCGAGGGAACGGTCCGTAATCACGTAACCGCAGTCGGCACCGCGGTACAGAGCTTCGCGGACGACTTCGGCAGACTTCGGGAGACCCATGGTCAGCACAGAGATGGTGGAACCCGGGAACTGGTCCTTCAAACGAAGGGCTTGCTCCAGGGCGTTCAGGTCTTCGGGGTTGAAGACCGCGGGCAATGCGGCACGATTGATAGTACCCTGCGGCGTCATGGCGTCGGGCCCTACGTTTCGTGTGTCAGGTACTTGCTTGGCAAGCACAACGATTTTAAGACTCATATTTCTTTAACGGTTTAATTGATGTTTAGTTGAAACTCTGCTACTTTGCAAAATTTACGGCATATAAGATAAAATTATTTGCACCCCCGACCCAACCCGCAGGACCGGGGAACGCAAGATTTTACAGTAAAATTTGCGTAAGAAAAACGTGATAGCTTTGTAAGAAATGCGCCGTGCATTCCATAATTGGAAAATTGATAGTATATAGTGCTTATTGGCATGAAATAACGCTATTGAACAATACTTTTTATACACAAAAAGTGCTTTTCCATAGAAAAATGTTAAATTACCCTAAAATAGTTGCGCTTCTTGCGCCCCTAGTTTCTAGTCACTAACCTTTAGTCTCTAAATATTATGTCTAAATTCAAGCGTATTCTTCTCAAGCTCAGTGGCGAAGCCCTCGCAGGCGAAAAGGGCCACGGTATCGACAATACTATTCTCTCCGACATGGCATCTGAAATAGCCTCCATCGTCAAGCAGGGCGTGCAGGTCGCGCTCGTGATTGGCGGCGGCAACCTCGTTCGCGGCATTTCTGCTTCTGCAGGCGGCATGAACCGCGCCCAGGGCGATGCCATGGGCATGCTCGGCACCGTGATGAACGGCCTTGCCATGCAGGACGCTCTCGACAAGCAGGGCGTGGATTCTGTGGTGATGTCTGCCATCCGCATGGAACCGGTCTGCGAATTCTTCGACCGCCGCAAGGCTCTCAAGCTCTTGTCCGCTGGCTCCGTGGTGATTTTCTCTGCCGGTACGGGCAATCCGTTCTTCACGACGGACAGCTGCGCCGCTCTCCGCGCTATCGAAAGCGAATGCGACGTGATCATGAAGGCCACCAAGGTCGACGGCATCTACACGGCCGACCCGGTCAAGGACCCGACCGCCACGCGCTTCGACGACATCAGCTACAAGGAAGTCATTTCCCGCGGCCTCAAGGTCATGGATACGGCTGCCGTTGCCCTCTGCATGGAAAACAACATGCCCATTTTCGTGTTCAAAATGGAAAAGGGAAATCTGACCCGCGCCGCCATCGAAGGCGACCTCGGTACGCTGGTGCACTGCTAGGGATTTTTACTTATATTTATTTCAGAAATAACCTTTAACAACGAATCACTATTATGTCTGATTATTCCGAAAAAATGAGCAAGGCCATCGAGGCCACTGAACGTGAATTTTCCAAGATCCGTGCCGGCCAGGCATCGCCCGCCATCCTCAACGATGTGCGCATCGATTACTACGGCACGCCGACTCCGATTTCCCAGGTGGCGAAGGTTTCCGTTCCCGAACCGCGCATGTTGCTCGTTTCCCCGTGGGAAAAGACGATGGTCGACCCGATCGAGAAGGCCATCCTCGCGGCCAACATCGGCCTTACCCCGATGAAGGACGGCAACTGCATCCGCGTGACGCTCCCGATCCTCACGACGGAACGCCGCCAGGAACTCGCCAAGCTCGCCCGCAAGCATGCCGAGGAAGGCCGCGTGGCCATCCGCAACATCCGCCGCGACGCGAACGATGCGCTCAAGAAGAACAAGGAATTGCCGGAAGACGAAGTCAAGAAGCAGCAGGACGAGGTCCAGAAGGCGACCGACAAGGCTATCGCCGAAATCGACCGTCTGCTCGCCGAAAAGGAAGCAGACATCCTCAAGGTGTAGTCCGGGGGCTGCGTGGCAAATCAGCTTAGACATGTGGCCATCATCATGGACGGCAATGGGCGTTGGGCCCGTAGCCGTGGTCTCGAGCGTTTCCTGGGACACCGCAAGGGTACCCAGGCGACAATCGATGCCGTCGAAGTGGGCGTGAACCTGAAACTCGAGCACATGACGTTGTACGTTTTCAGCTCCGAGAACTGGGGTCGCCCTTCCAAGGAAGTGGATTACCTGATGAACCTCCTCATCGAGATGGTGGTGAAGGAAATCCCCGACCTCATGGAAAAGAACGTGAAGCTCGTGGTCATCGGCAACATGAACCGTCTCCCCGAAAAGCCCCGCGCATCGCTCCAGTCCGCCATCGACAAGACGGCGAACAATACGGGCATGCAGCTGAACCTCGCCATTTCTTACGGTGGCAGGCAAGAAATCGTGGATGCCGCGAAGTCCATCGCCGCACAGGCTGCAGCGGGTACGCTCAAGCCCGAAGATATCGACGAAAATTTATTTGCGAAGAATTTGTATTTGAAAGGAGCTCCTGACCCGGATCTGGTGATTCGTACGGGTGGGGAGTTCAGGCTTTCGAACTATTTGCTTTGGCAGGCCGCCTACAGCGAGTTCTACGTGTCGGATACGCTGTGGCCCGACTTTACTCAAGAAGAATTTTTGAAGGCTGTCGAGTTCTACAAGACGCGGCAGCGCAGATTTGGGAAGGTCCTTGATGAATAACTTGGCTGTTCGCCTCCTGTTTGCGGCAGTGGCAATTCCTGCTGCTCTTTTTTGTGTCTGGTTTTGTGATTTCTCGCGAATCCTCCTGATGTGCTTCCTGGGTGGCGTTGGCGCCTGGGAATGGGCCCGCATGGCGGGGAAGATGTACAAGGGACCGGACATGCGCTACCTCTCGCTGGCGTCGGCGGTGGCTCTCATGCTGGCTTGGGTGTTCTCCAGGGGCGGTTTTTTTGGCTATGCCGCGGTGCCCGCGATCATGGGGCCCACGGTGGTTATCATCCTCGGCATCTATATCGCGATCGGCTTTGCGAAGGTCGACATCGCGCATCTCTTCCCGTGGCTGGTGATGCACCTCGGTGCCCCGCTGTATCTTGGCCTGTGGGGCGGCGTGAGCATCCTCCTGCTGGGTTCCGGCCAGGGCTTTGAGCATTGCTACGCCTTCTTGCTGGTGCTTCTGTCCATGTGGATCTGCGATTCCGTGGCGTACTTCTTCGGAAAGTTTGCGGCGGGCAAGGGCCCGTTCGGCAGGCATGCGTTCGCGCCTTCGATCAGTCCCAAGAAGACTTGGGAAGGCTCGGTCGCGGGCACCATCACTACGGTGGCCTTTGTCGCCTTCTTTGCGCCGGGCGCATTCGCGAATTTCGATGTGCAGATAACGCTTCCGCTGGGTGCTGCACTGGGTCTGTTGATCGCTGCCGCCGGCCAGGCGGGCGACCTTCTGATGAGCGCGCTCAAGCGTTGGAGCGGGACGAAGGATTCCGGCAAGATATTCGTCGGTCACGGCGGCGTGCTGGACCGTTTCGATTCGTTCTTCCTTGCTGCCCCGACCCTTTACTTGGTCCTGGAATTCCTGCAGAAGATCTTGTAGGCCTCTCCTATGTCGAACTTTCTTGGAGCCCTCTAGGGGGCTCCTACTTTTTTTTGTTGTACTCTTCCATGTACATCGCGAGGTAGTCGATGACGCCGGATTCCGCGCCCTTCACGGGAACGTAGCGCAGGTTGTTCTGCTCGTCTGCGATAATGGCGAGGCCCGCGATGTAGTTGATCCAGTGGTAATCCTCGTGGTATTTCAGGGCGACCTTCTTCTGCGAACCGTATACGGCGAGCGGCATCACGAAGATGTCGTGCGAGACCATGATGCTCACGCGTTTCCACTTGGGCAGGTTTTTGAGGATGACATTCTGCATGAATTCTTCCGCCTTGGGCTCGAGTTCGTATAGCGCGTCGGGGTAGGCTTCGCCATAGGCCCAGTGCGCCATGAGCTCGACAGAACTGCCCTTCATGTTCAGCGCGGTTGCATACTGAGCGAGCGAATCCGCCGAGATTTTCAGGAACCAGTTGCCCGTGATGTCGTAATTCGTGATGAGTTTCGGGAGGCTGGCCTCGCCGCGGCCGATGGAGATGTTGTTCGCCGTCTCGTTCGTGCGCACGAATCCCGAAGTGATGTAAGAGAATTCCTCGTCGCTCTTGAGGGATGCCCCTAAATCCTGTGCCATCTTGACTCCGTTCGCGGTGAGTTCCGTTTCGATGGTCACGGCGTCTTCACGTTCGGAGTGGCGGATGATGAACACGGCCTTTTCCGTGGGGGCGAGGCTGTGGTACACGTCGGCGACGGTCGCGAAGCCGTCCTTGTCGAGCGTGACTTCTACCGGCTTTTCTGTTGAAGACGGGGACTGCGCCGACGACGGTTCCGGCGTGACGACGGATGTACTCGATTCGGGATGGGTGCCGTGGGCACTCGATTCCGGTGAGGCGGTGGATGAGGGGCCCGTCGCGGACGAAGGCTGTGCTGACTCCGGTCCTGCAGAAGATTGTGCCGGTGTTTCCGGGGATGCCGTATCCGCGCTTGCTGCCGTCTGCTCGCCGGACGAGGCCGGGGGAGGTTCCTCCTGGCTGGACGATGCGGGAACGGACTCCTGGCTTGTCGCCGTGTTGCTTGGGGACGATACAGATTCTGAGTCGTTCCCGCATGCTGCGAGAAGCGCCGAGAATGCAAACGCTGCGGCCGCCGGGAGCGCGCGGAATGTGCCGAACATGGGCTTGCGCATTACGAACCCCACTGGTATTCGCCCGCATCGTAAACGGGATTTTCGCCGTTGAATCCGCGCGGACGCTTGATGTTGTCGTCGTATACCGTCTTGTTGAAGATGCGGAAGTCCCCGCGTTCGTAGCTCTGGAACGAGATGTGGCAGAAAATCGGCCCTGCCGGCATGTACTCGCTGTAGCTCATGTCGCGTTTACCCGAGGTGTAGAGGTAGTTGAAATATTTGCCGTTCAAGACGATGTGCAGCCCGATGTTGCCCACGGTGAACCAGCGCCCCTTCGCGAGGATGTTCTCGTGGTGTGTGTCGTCGTAATCCATTACCACGAATTCGGCGTCACCGCTCTTGTCAAGATGGAAACGGTACTTGTGGTTGCCGCCACAGCAGCGGCCGTCGAAGAACCACGTGTATCCGCTTTCGGCGGCGATGCGCGGGTCGCGCACGCTCGTGTCGGGATTCGCGATCTGCTCGTCGGTCACGAGACGCTCGGGTTCCACGGCGGCGATCAGTTCGGCCAGCGTTTTCGGGTTCGTGGCCGACGTGAGCGTGACCTTGTTTTTGGCCTCGCTCATGGCGCGGCGGTAGAGGCGGTAGGGAATGCCGTCGTCGCTGATCATGGTGAGTTCGTCTTCGCTGAACACGTAGTAGGCATAAGTCTTGGTGCCGTTCTTGGTGACCACGTTGAAACTGCGATTGTTGAGCGTGTACCACTGTCCCGAAACGTTCGGGAAGCCGGATACGGCCGCGTTGCCGTCGTCGGCGATGACCACGGTGTAGTCGTCGCTGATCCAGGCTTCGTCTGTGGCGGTAATCAGGCGGCAGTCACGGTTTTTGTCGCCTTCACAGACGGCGGCAGAGGGGTTGGCGGCCTCGCAGGGGCTGACCATGCCCTGCGGGAGCTTCGCGGACATGCCGATTCTGAATCCCATGTCGGCGGCTCCGTCACGGCTTCGGATGGCGCGACGGCTCACTCGCGCGAATTCGGCGGGTTCGCCGTAGCTCCCGCCGCGGCGCGTCTTGTTGCCCGAACCGGTAAGCTGCACCGGGTCCACCTTGTCGCCCGAGGTGTAGCCCACGAGCCAATCATACACCCATTCCCACGAGTTCCCGCTCATGTCGTAGAGCCCGAGCTTGTTCGGGTTCTTGGTCGCCACGTCGTGAGCCTTGCCTCCGCTGTTCTCGGAATACCATGCCACGTCATCGGCCGTGTTGCTGCCGGAGAACTTGAAGTTGTCGGCAACGCCATCCTTGCCGCCGCGCGCCGCGAATTCCCATTCGGCGTCTGTCAGCAGGCGGTACTGGTGACCGGTCAGTTGGCCCAGCTTGCAGGCGAAATTGTTCGCGTCGAACCAGCTCACGCCAATTTTGGGCGCCTTGTCCGATTCCCAGGAGCTCTTCTTGCCGCCCATCACGGCGTTCCACTGCGCGATGGTCACTTCGGTTGTCGCTATATGATAGTCGCTCACCGTTACTTTGTGCGAAGGCGTCTCGTAGATTTTGTCCTGCTCGGCGCAGTTGTCGCAGCCGCGCGTGTAAGTTCCGCCGGGGACGTATACCAGGCTGAACGAGGCGCCGTTTACCGTGTCGACAAAGTCGGCCGGTGCAACGTAGGTGAAGGCGTCCGCGCTGGATGTGGGCGCGGAATCCCCGCTGCTATTGGGCGTCTCGCCGCCTGGTGTAGGGGAGGTGTTTCCAGAACTGTTTGCGGAATTTGTTACTTTATCTGCGCCACCGGAATTTCCGGGACTTCCCGAGGAACTAGGCGACGAGTCGCCCGCGGGTGCATCTCCGCTTGCCGAATTGGGTGAACTTGTTGAATCCTTGGCGCTGGAAGACTGGTCTCCCGGATTTCCCGTATCCTCACCGTTGGACGACGGAATGTATTCCGGGCTAGAAACGTCGCTTTCCGACGATTCCGAGCACCCCCAAAAAACACAG
Organism: uncultured Fibrobacter sp.; assembly: GCA_947305535.1. Taxonomy (GTDB): domain Bacteria; phylum Fibrobacterota; class Fibrobacteria; order Fibrobacterales; family Fibrobacteraceae; genus Fibrobacter. The sequence continues at coordinate 1,134 of CAMZDZ010000095.1, read as the reverse complement.
GCTGCGCACAGGAACGCAGCCAGGACATAAAAATTTACTCGCATAATGCGACTCCAAACCACAATAACCTATTATATCAATATAAATTGAAAAAATGGATCGGGATGTAAATTTTCGGAGACGTGTGGACAAACAGGGTCAAATAGCGTGCTATTTTTTTTTCTATTTTTTGAAATAATAAAGAATTAAGAGAGGCTTTAATCATGAAAAACGTCGTTCTTCTCGGTGCTACCGGATCTATCGGCACTTCGAGTGTCGATGTCATTTTGCAACATTCTGACATCTTTAAGCTTTATGCGGTCGCCGCGAACAGCAGTGTCGATAAGGTCGCCGAACTCGTCCGCAAGTTCAAGGTGGAACGCGTGTGCATGTTCAACGAGGCTGCCGCGAAGGAACTCGAGAAGGTGCTTGGCATGCCCGTGCTCGCCGGCATGGATGGCCTTTGCGAACTGGCCGCCGACCCGAAGGCCGACATCATCATCAACGCCCTGATGGGTGCCGTGGGCTGCCTCCCGACGATTACCGCTATCGAACACGGCAAGCATGTGGCTCTCGCCAACAAGGAAACGATGGTCATGGCGGGCCCGGTCATTTGGGACAAGCTTGCAGAAAACCCGAAATCCTTTATCACCCCGATTGACTCCGAGCACAGCGCCATTTTCCAGTGCCTCTCCGGCCGCCCCGAAAAGGAAGTGGAGTTCCTCGAGATTACGGCTTCCGGCGGCCCGTTCCGCGAATGGCCTATCGAGAAGTTCGAACAGATTACCGTTGCCGATGCGCTCAATCACCCGGTGTGGAGCATGGGCAAGAAGATTACGATTGACTCTGCGTCCATGATGAACAAGGGCCTCGAAGTGCTCGAGGCGCATTTCCTGTTCCATATCCCGTACGAACAGATCAAGGTGGTGGTGCACCCGCAGTCGATGGTGCATTCGCTGGTGCAGTTCCGTGACGGCTCGCTCATGGCCCAGCTCGGCGCTCCCGACATGCGCATTCCTATCCAGGTGGCGCTTACCTGGCCCGACCGCCTGCCGCTCGAGACCAAGCGTCTTGACTTGCCGACGCTCGCGAAGCTTACGTTCTTCGAACCGGACTTCAACAAGTTCCGCTGCCTCGCTCTCGCGTTCGAGGCCG